>CAKTEB010000047.1 GCA_934546685.1 uncultured Oscillospiraceae bacterium | reverse complement strand
ATCCAGTACAATCCCATTGAGATCGCCAACAACCTGAAGAAGAACGGCGGCTTCATCCCCGGCTTCCGCGCCGGCAGACCCACCGCTGAGTTCATTCAGAAGGTCATCCACAAAATTGTGCTCTTCGGCTCCCTGTATCTGGGCGTCGTAGCGATTCTGCCTATTATCATCTCCAACATCTCCGGCTATTCCAGCCTGGCCATCGGCGGTACCTCCGTGATCATCGTGGTCGGCGTTGCCCTGGAGACCGTCAAGGCCCTGGAGGCTCAGATGATGATGCGGAATTACAAGGGCTTTCTTGAGTAATTAAGGGGGATATCGTAATGAACGTCATTCTTCTTGGTGCTCCCGGTGCGGGCAAGGGTACCCAGGCTGAGATCATCAGCGAAAAGCTGGGCATTCCCACCATCTCCACCGGAAACATTCTCCGTGAAGCAGTGAAGAACGGTACCGAAATCGGCCTGAAGGCCAAGTCCTTTATGGACGCCGGCAAGCTGGTTCCCGATGAGGTCATCGTCGGCATTGTGAAGGAGCGCGTAGCACAGAGCGACTGCCAGAAGGGCTTTATCCTGGACGGCATGCCCCGGACCATTCCCCAGGCAGAAGCTCTGGTGGCTCAGGACGTCCGCATCGACAAGGTTATCTCCATCGAGATCGCTGACAAGGTCATCGAGGATCGCATGGTGGGCCGTCGGGTCTGCGGTGCCTGCGGCGCCAGCTACCATATTACCGCCAACCCGCCGAAGACCGAGGGCGTCTGCGATGCCTGCGGCGGCGAGCTGACCATCCGTAAGGACGATGCCCCGGAGACCGTCAAGAACCGGCTCAAGGTATTCCATGAGGAGACCGAGCCCCTGAAGGCCTTCTATGAAAAGATGGGCATTCTCACGGAGGTTCAGGGCAATCAGCCCATCGAGGGAGCAACCAAGGATATCCTGGCTGCTCTGGGGGCAGAAGCATGATCTCCATCAAAACGCCCCATGAAATCGAGATCATGCGAAAGGCCGGCAAGATCACCGCGGAAGCAAGAGCCGTGGCCGGGGACATGATCCGTCCCGGCGTCACGACCCACGCCATCGACAAGGCAGTTCACGATTACATCGTATCCCAGGGAGCGACTCCGTCGTTCCTTGGGTACGGCGGATTTCCTGCCAGCGCCTGCATTTCCATCAATGATGTGGTGATCCACGGCATTCCTGGAAATCAGACCATCAAAGAGGGCGATATCATTTCGGTAGACGTTGGCGCCTACTGGGGCGGCTTCCATGGAGACTGCGCAGCCACCTTTATCTGCGGCGAGACGGATCCCGTCTCCAAGAAGCTGGTGGAGGTGACCCGGCAGAGCTTCTATGAGGGCCTGAAATTCTGCAAGAGAGGCTTCCGGATCTCGGATATCTCCCATGCGGTTCAGACCTGTGTGGAGGCCAACGGCTTTGGTGTCGTTCGGAGCTTTGTGGGCCACGGCGTGGGCGAGCAGCTCCATGAGGAGCCTGAGGTGCCCAATTTTGGCAAGCCCGGTCGGGGTCCCAGATTGATCCCCGGCATGGTCATCGCCATCGAGCCCATGGTTACTGTGGGCTCCTACGAGGTGCATGTGATGCCCGATCGCTGGACTACGAAAACCGTGGACGGCACCAATGCTGCTCACTATGAAAATACTGTGCTCATTACCGACGGCGAGCCGGAAATCCTCACCGTCACCGAGAGGCAGGACAATGGATATCTCTAAAGCAGATATCGTGATTTCTATGGCAGGCCGGGATCAGGGGAAGCTTTACTTCGTGCTCCGGGTGGAGGACGGCTACGCCTACCTGATCGACGGCAAACAAAGGACCATGGAGGATCCCAAACGGAAGAAGCTCCGGCATCTCCGTTTTGCCGCTCGGATTGATTCGACTGTCGCCAGGAAGCTTCTTCAGGGCGACAAGGTAACAAGCAGCGAGTTACGCAGGGATCTGGCCATTTTCGGTCAGACATTCACAGTCAGAACCAAGGAGGCTGAGTAATCTTGGCAAAAGACGACGTAATTGAGCTTGAGGGCATCGTAGTGGATGCACTGCCGAATGCAATGTTCTCGGTGGATATCGGCAAAGGACACACCATTCTGGCACACATTTCCGGCAAGCTCCGGATGAACTTTATTAAGATTCTTCCGGGAGATAAGGTCACCGTTCAGATGTCCCCCTATGACCTGACCCGTGGCCGCATCACCTGGAGAAGCAAGTGAGATATACGTTCTCAACATGGAGGTTAACAGTATGAAAGTAAGACCGTCCGTAAAGCCCATGTGCGAAAAGTGCAAGGTCATTAAGCGCAAGGGCCGCGTTATGGTGATTTGTGAGAATCCCAAGCATAAGCAGAGACAGGGTTAATAGAAAAGGAGGTGCAGAGTTAAATGGCACGAATTTCCGGTGTTGATCTGCCGAAGGATAAGCGAGTCGAGATCGGCCTGACTTATATCTATGGTATCGGCAGAAAGAGTGCAAAAGACATTCTTGAGAAGGCGGGGATTAATCCCGACATCCGCGTAAAGGATCTGACTGACGATCAGGAGGCCGCCCTCCGTGACGTCATTGACAAGGGCTACACCATCGAAGGTGATCTCCGTCGTGAGGTCGCTCTGAACATCAAGCGGCTCACTGAGATCGGCTGCTACCGTGGCACCCGCCACAGAAGAGGCCTACCCGTTAGAGGTCAGCGTTCCAAGACTAATGCCAGAACTCGCAAGGGTCCCAAGAAGACCATTGCTAATAAGAAGAAGTAAGGAGGGATATGTATGGCTGCCAACAAGAAAAAGGTTATCAAAAAGCGTCGTGAGCGCAAGAACATCGAAAAAGGTGCCGCGCATATCCGCAGCTCCTTCAACAATACCATGGTGACGATTACCGATCTGAACGGTAACGCCATCTCCTGGGCTTCCTCCGGCGGCCTGGGCTTCCGTGGTTCCAGAAAGTCTACTCCCTATGCTGCCCAGATGGTCGCTGAGACCGCTGCCAAGGCCGCTATGGAGCATGGCCTGAAGACCGTGGAAGTATATGTGAAGGGCCCCGGCCAGGGCCGTGAATCCGCCATCCGCGCGCTTCAGTCCGCTGGCCTCGAGGTCAACATGATCAAGGACGTGACTCCCATTCCTCACAATGGCTGCCGTCCTCCCAAGCGTCGCCGCGTATAACTTAAAGGAGGAAATTAGCAATGGCTAGAAATACACAGCCTGTTCTCAAGCGTTGCAGAACGCTGGGCGTTTCTCCTGCCGTCATGGGTTACAGCAGAACTTCCAACAAGAACCCCGGCGGCCAGAGAAGAGCCAAAAAGTCTGAGTATGCAACCCAGCTGACCGAGAAGCAGAAGGTCAAGTTTGTCTATGGCATCCAGGAGAAGCAGTTCCATGCCTACTATGAGAAGGCCTCCAAGATGGCCGGCAACACCGGCGAGGAGCTCCTGTGCATGATCGAGCGGAGACTGGACAATGTCGTCTACAGACTGGGCTTTGCTTCCACCCGCCGCGAGGCTCGCCAGCTGGTGAACCACGGTCATTTTACCGTTAACGGCAAGCGCGTCAACATTCCCTCTTACCTGGTGAAGACCGGCGATGTGGTCGCTGTTTGCGAGAAGAGCTGCTCCAACGCTTTCTTCAAGAAGCTGAAGGAGGACGATGTCTTTGCCGCCGCTCCCAAGTGGCTGGACAGAGACAAGAACACACTCACTGGTAAGGTCATTGCCGCTCCCGCAAGAGACGACATTGACTTCGAGATCGCTGAACATCTTATCGTTGAGTTGTACTCCAAGTAACACGAAGCCCTCGACTATCTGTAAGCTGAATCAAATGCGATTTTTATCGCGGTTACAAGGAGGGTATTTCCTATATGGTAGAAATTGAAAAGCCTCGCATTGAATGCATCGACTCCGCAGAGGATACTTCCTACGGTAAGTATGTAGTTGAGCCCCTGGAGAGAGGATACGGCACAACCCTCGGCAATAGCCTGAGAAGAATCCTGCTTTCTTCTCTGCCCGGCACCGCGGCTACTTCCATCAAGATCGCAGGTGTCCAGCATGAGTTTTCCACCATACCCGGCGTCAAGGAAGATGTTACCGAGATCGTACTGAACGTCAAGCGCATCATCGCGAAGCTGCACTGCCAGGGCCCCAAGACTGTTTATATTGAGGCCATGGGAGAGCGTGAGGTGTGCGCCGGCGACATCAAGGCAGACGGCGAGGTCGAGATCCTGAATCCCGAGCTCCACATCTGCACCTTGGGCCCCGATGCTACGTTCAACATGGAGATCACTCTGAGCCATGGCCGCGGCTATGTTCCTGCGGACAAGAACAAGACCGCTCAGACGGTCATCGGCGTGATCCCCATCGACTCCATCTACACGCCTGTTTATAAGGTCAACTTCACCGTGGAGAACACCCGCGTTGGAAACATGACCGACTATGACAAGCTGACTCTGGAGGTCTGGACCGACAACACCATCTCTGCCCGGGACGCTGTGTCCCTGGGCGCCAAGATCCTCACCGATCACCTGGTGCTGTTTACCGACCTCAGCGAGTCTGTCGCAAGCAAATCCACCATCGTGGAGAAGCCTGAGAATGTCAAGGAAAAGGTGCTGGAGATGAGCATCGAGGAAATGGATCTGTCTGTCAGAAGTTTCAACTGCCTCAAGCGTGCCAATATCAACACCGTGGAGGATCTGATCTCCCGTTCCGGTGAGGATATGATCAAGGTCCGCAACCTGGGCAGAAAGTCTCTGGAGGAAGTCCAGAACAAGCTGGCAATGATGGGCCTGAGCCTGGCCAGCGATGGCAGCAGCTCCTCTAACAACTAAGCGTACCCTTTCGCAAAGGAGGTAAATAAGAATGTTCGGAACTCGTAAACTCGGCAGAACCACTGCTCAGCGGAAGGCAATGCTCCGTCAGCTGACCACCGATCTGCTGGAGAAGGGCCGTATTGAGACCACTGTGACCCGTGCCAAGGAAGTTCAGCCTATCGCTGAGAAGATGATCACCCTGGGCAAGGGCGGCACCCTGGCCGACCGTCGCAGAGCCCTGGCCTTTATCACCAAGGAAGACGTTGTGACCAAGCTGTTCAAGGAGATCGCTCCTTCCTACGCTGAGCGCAACGGCGGTTATACCAGAATCACCCGGATCGGCGCTCGCCGCGGCGACGCTGCTGAGCTGGCTGTTATCGAGCTGGTCTAATCTTAAATAGCAATAACGCGCTGCATGGCTTTCATGCAGCGCGTTTTTTGCTGACTCGATCCGTCGCTTTCAGCGACGCCTCAAATTATTCTCTATTCTCTGAGCACGCTTTGCAGGCGGCCTCGGATACTAAAAATCCCCCTGCCATTCGGCAGGGGGATCCGCTTTGCAGCTTAGATCTTCTTCATTTCTTCCAGGCAGTTCTTGCAGATGTTGCGGCCCTTATAGTTCACAACATCCTTGGCGTCGCCGCAGAAAATGCAGGCAGGCTCGTACTTCTTGAGAATAATAGTGGAGCCTTCCACATAGATTTCCAGAGAGTCGCGCTCAGCGATCTCCAGGGTGCGGCGGAGCTCGATGGGCAGAACGATACGGCCCAGCTCGTCTACTTTTCTTACAATACCGGTTGATTTCATAATACTAAATCTCCTTTTCCATAACCATGCGCTTTCAGCGCTCTAGCCATATTATAGGAATTGACTGGTTTTTTGTCAATAGTTTCTACAAAATTTTCATATAATTTTGTGAAAGTACAACGAATTTGTCGTTTACAATCGAAGGAAAATTCGAAATAGTCCTGTATTTGCAAGGGTTAGGAGGAATTTTTGTGATCTCGTATCTGTATGTGGGAGTTTTAACTTTGGCCCTTGTTTCGGGGCTTTTTACCGGGAGAATGGGGGAGATCTCCGCCGGGGCCATGGAGGGAGCCGCCTCTGCCGTAAGGATCGCCCTGACCCTGGCGGGGCCGCTGTGCCTCTGGTCCGGGGTGGGGGAGCTTATGCGCAGATCCGGGCTCCGGGACAGGCTGGGAAAACTGCTGCGCCCGATCCTGATCCGGCTGTTCCCGGGCACGAGAGACAACGGAGACGCTCTGTCGGCCCTCAGCGCCAATGTGACGGCTAATTTGTTAGGCTTAGGTAATGCGGCTACCCCCATGGGCATCGCAGCCTGTAGGGCCATGGGAGACGGCTCCGGCCATCCCACCCGGGATCAATGCCGGCTTATCGTTTTGAACACTGCCTCTATCCAGCTGCTGCCCACCACTGTGGCGGCGCTGCGGGCTTCTCTGGGGGCGAAAAATCCAATGGACATACTTCCTGCGGTGCTGCTCACGTCCCTGTGCTCGGTCGCTGGGGGCCTCCTGGCGTGCCGCATTCTGGAGGGCCGCCGTGCGTGATATTATCATCCCGGGAATCCTGCTGTTGACGGCTTTGGTCGGGCTCCGGCGGCGGGTCAATGTCTACGAGGCCATGACCGATGGGGCCCTCCAGGGCCTGGGGATCCTCAAGGCCATCGTACCGTCTCTGGTGGTGCTGCTCTGCGCAGTGAGCATGCTTCGGGCCAGCGGGGCCATGGACATGCTCGTGGGGCTTCTGGGCCCTGTGTGCCGGAGGATCGGTCTGCCTCCGGAGACGCTGCCCCTGGTGCTGGTACGGCCCTTCAGCGGCAGCGCGGCCCTGGCTGTGGGGGCGGAGCTCATGGGGGAGTATGGGGTGGATTCCCTGGTGGGGCGCACGGCGGCGGTGATGCTGGGCTCCACGGAGACCACGTTTTATACGATCTCCGTTTACTTTGGGGCCGCGGGGCTTAAGGAGACGCGGTATGCGATCCCAGCGGCGCTGATCGCGGACGGAGTGGGATTTTTGAGCGCCTGCGTGTTTGCGAGGATGATTTGAAGTGGTAGCGTGTGCAGAAAAAGTGCGGTGCACCTTCTCGTGCACCGCACTCCAAATCCCTTATCTTCTCCGTCTCGCGTGCAGCTTTTCCACCTGGAAATGCGCCACCTGATCCTCCCGGCTGTTATACACCTTCGCCGCCAGGAACAGAATGCCCCCGGATATCACATAGGTGATGACGTCCTTGGCGTAGGTGTTGGTGAGCACCAGGGCGCTCTGCAGACTGTCCGGCAGCATGGCCGCAAACTGCATCACCGGCACGGCAGCGAGGCACCACCGGGACTTCTGGTCGGAGAGCCCGTACCACATCAGCAGAGAGAAGGCCATTTCCCGGGTCAGGAAGAAGGCCCGGTTCACGGCGGTCATGATATACTGCCAGCCGTTCTGCCCGGCGATGGACTGGAGCAGGTCATAGGCCTCCTGATTCCCCTGATCCATGCTGGAGAAGAAGCTCTCGGCCCCCACGGACAGAAACTGATTCACAGTGGTGTAGCAGTTAAAATAATAGGCCGCGCAGGTGAGAAGATAGAAGCCGCCGAAGCCCAGGCCGAAGCCCAATGCGGCGTCGGCCCCGTCATACCTGGGCTCCAGCACCAGCTTCACCGACAGGGCCCGGATCAGCTCCCGGCTCACCACAATGGAGGCCGTTAAAAACAGCCCATATCCAATGCCGCTGTAGCCGAGGCCCGCCTGGACGCCCAGCAGGGAGAACACGTTCTCCAGCAGCATCACCAGCACATAGGAGAACAGCCCCAGGATCACCTGGGAGAACTGGATCCGGCTCCTGACCGTATACCATGCCACGAAAACCGCCGCCAGGCAGATGCCTGTGGTGATCAGCAGGGAGGTGGCGGTAAAGCCCTCGATGCCGGAGAGTGCCTCTAAATTCATAGAATACCCTTTCTATAAAGAAAACCGCCCCAAAATACATCGTGTATCCGGGGCGGCTTTGCGAAATTACTTGCGGTTGAAGATCCGGAAGATATCGTCGATATCGGGGTCCGCGGGAGCGGCAGCCTTTTCCTTGGCCTTCTCCTCGGCGGTGGTGTAAGCGCCGCCCACGTCGCCGTTGAAGCCGGTGGCGATGACGGTGACCCGGAGGGCGTCCTCCAGCGTCTCGTCAAAGGTGGCGCCGAAGATGATGTTGGCGTCGGGATTCACGGCCTCGTTGACGATGTTGGCCGCGGTCTCCACGTCCTCCAGCTCCATATCCGGGGAGCCGGTGATGTTGATGAGCACACCGGTAGCGCCGTTGATGGAGGTCTCCAGCAGGGGAGAGGACACGGCGATCATGGCCGCGGACTGGGCCTTGTCCTTGCCGGTGGCGGTGCCTACGCCCATGTGGGCCCGGCCGGCGTTGCGCATAACGGCGGACACGTCGGCGAAGTCCTGGTTGATGAGCACGTTGTCGGAGTAGCCCACCAGCTCGGAGATGGAGCTGACGGCCTGCTTCAGCACGTCGTCGGCGATGCCGAAGGCGTTGGCAAAGGTGATCTTCTGATCGGTGACGTATTTCAGCCGGTCATTGGGAATAATGATCAGGGAGTCCACCTTGTCGGCTAGGGCGGAGATGCCGTCCTCGGCCTGGGCCATGCGGCGGGCACCCTCGAACTTAAAGGGCTTGGTGACAACGCCTACGGTCAGGGCTCCGGTCTCCCGGGCGATGTCGGCGATGATGGGAGCCGCGCCGGTGCCGGTGCCGCCGCCCATACCGGCGGTGATGAAGACCATGTCGGTGTTCTCCAGCATCTTTGCGATGGCTGCCCGGCTCTCCTCAGCGGACTTCTTGCCGATTTCAGGCTTGGAGCCAGCGCCCATGCCGCCGGTGAGCTTCTCGCCGATCTGCACCTTTTCGGGAGCCTTGGACTTGTTGAGGTCCTGACGGTCGGTATTCACTGCGATAAAATCAACGCCCTGTACACCGGACTCGATCATGCGGTTGACAACATTGTTGCCTGCGCCGCCAACGCCGATGACCTTAATGGCGACTACTCTCTCGGGATAGGATTCGCTCATAAGTTATTTCCTCCTAAGTATATTTTCAGCGCATTTTGCGCTCATGTGTCTATTCCGTTCTATTTTATCGCGGAAACCCTGCAAGGTCAATAGAAACTTTGCGGATTTTCCGCAATTTTATGTCAGTGGGTGGAATACCGCCTGTTCCCCCTGGGCGAAGGAGAGATCCAGCACCCCCCGGCTGTCGCCGGAGAGCTGGGGCAGCACCGCCTGGAGGTATTTAAGCTTGTAGGCTCCGTCGCTGCCGTCTCCCAGCTCCACCCGGAGATTGGAGCCGTACTGGAGTTTTACATTGGTGAGGTCGGACACGTTGATCTCGGTGATGGAATTGGACAGCCCCGCGTCCTGGATCTCCTGGGCCAGCTCCATGGCCAGCTTTCCCTTTTCCGCGTCGTCGAATTCTGCCTGGCCTCCGGAGGTGGGCAGGGTCAGGACTGTGCCCTTGATGAGGGGATAGCCGGAGGTGCCGGCGCTGTCCGTATTCGGGAGCTTTTCCAGCAGCTTGCCGCTGCTGGAGAGCAGCCAGCTGGCGGAGAACTCCGACTGGGCCATGACCAGTGCGCTGCACTCTACCACATCGATGCGGATGGTGCCGGGCATCTCCTTAGAAATTTCCACCTGCTCCACATAGGGGAGCTTGGTGAGGATCCGGCTGGCGGCCCGGACCTTGTTCACAGCCATGAGGATATCCCCCTGGGTGACGCCGCTGGCCTCGGCCACCTCCTCCTGGCTGTAGCGGACATTGCCGGAGACCTCAAAGGTCTTTACCCGGAAGAATACCAGGGAAAACAGCAGCACCACCGCCACGGCCACCAGCATCTTCGCCCACATGGGGAAGCGGCCCCGCCGCCAGTTCTTCTCCTGGGTCGTCTGTTCGTTCAAGGCACGGCCTCCTTTAGCGTTTGCTGAGC
Source organism: uncultured Oscillospiraceae bacterium (assembly GCA_934546685.1). Lineage (GTDB taxonomy): Bacteria > Bacillota > Clostridia > Oscillospirales > Oscillospiraceae > HGM13006. Next base: position 8,467 of record CAKTEB010000047.1, on the reverse strand, counting down.
TCCAGCATGAGATTGAGGATCTGCTGGGCGGAATCCGGCACCGCCAGGGCCTCGGCGGCCCTGCCCATGGCCTGGAGCTTTTCCGGGGCGGTCAGGAGCCTCTGGGCGGTCTCAAACAGGATATCCCCGCTGCACTCCGCCTCGCGGAGCACCAGCGCGCCGCCCTGCTCCTCGATGATCCGGGCGTTCTTCTCCTGGTGGTTGTCGGTGACATTGGGGGAGGGCACGAAGATGGCGGGCTTGCCCGCGGCGGCCACCTCGGAAATGGTGGCGGCGCCGGCGCGGCAGATGACAAGATCCGCCGCGGCCATGACCGTGGGCATGTCGTAGATGAACTCCCGCATATCGATGGCGGTGTCCTTCTCCAGGTCCACGCCCTGCTCCTGCACATACTCCGGCATCCATTTCCAGCCGAAGCTGCCCGCCGCGTGGATGTGCTGGAAGGGCAGGCCCGCCTCCTGCTCCCGGTACATAAACCGGGCGATCATCTTGTTCATCTCCCGGGCCCCCAGGGAGCCCCAGAAGCTCACCACCAGGGGCCGGTCATCGAGGCCCAGGGCCGCCCTGGCCTCCTGGCGGCCTGTAAAGAAGAATTCACTGCGGACAGGCATGCCCACCACCCGTACCTTCTCCGGGTCGGGATAGTTCTTCCGGCTGCCCTCAAAGCTCACCATGACCCGATCCACCTTGTCCATGACCAGCCGGGTGGTGAGGCCCGGGACGGCGTTGGACTCGTGTAGGGCCGTGGGGATGCCGTTTTTGGCTCCCTGGCGTAGCATGGGATAGCTGGCGTAGCCGCCGGTGCCCACGATGACGTCGGGCCGAAATTCCCGGATGATCTGATCCGCCTTTCTCCGGCTGGAGAACATATAGTGGACGGATTTTACATTGTGGACGATGCCCTGGGGGGTCAGCTTCCGCTGGAAATTGGAGATCTCCACGGTCTCCAGCCGGAAGCCGTTCCGGGGCACCAGATCCGTTTCCATGCCGTCGGCGGCTCCCACAAAGAGGATGTTCGCGTCGGGCTGCTGCTCCTTGAGGAGCCCCGCCACGGCCAGGGCTGGGCTGATGTGTCCGGCGGTGCCGCCGCAGGTAAATATCACGTTCATATATTACACAACCTTTATGGTGGGAAAGCGCTAAATAAACGCGCTGCGTTTATCTAGAACTTCCCCAGGGCTATAGTTTTCAGACTGAATTTTAGACTTCGTGTGTATGGGGAAACATTAGTGTAAAAAACCAGAGGTACATTGCCGCGAGGCTCCCAAAATGAGCCCCATTTCCCCCAGCTGGATCAGCAGGGCCGTTCCTCCGTAGCTGAAAAAGGGGAGAGAGATGCCCGTGGAGGGCAGGAGGTTGGTCACCACTCCGATGTTGAAGAACACCTGGAGGGCGGTTAATGTGGTGATCCCCGCCACCATGAGAGAGGAAAAACGATCCCTCAGGTGCATGGAGATCCAATAGCCCCGTAAAATCAGCAGGGCGTAGAGCAGCAGGATCGCCGCGGCCCCCGCCAGCCCCAGCTCCTCGCAGAGGATGGAGAAGATGTAGTCGTTGTGCTCCTCGGGGAGATAGAGATACTTCTGCCGCCCCTGGCCGAAGCCCAGGCCGAAGAGCCCGCCGCTGCCGATGGCGTAGAGGGACTGGATGATCTGATAGCCGTCATCGGTGGGATCGGAAAAGGGATCCCGCCAGGCGGTCAGGCGGCTGGCCTCATAGCCTCCGGCTCCCAGCAGCGCCAGAAGCCCCAGGGCCATGACGGCTCCGCCCAGGACAAACCATCGGCACTGCACGCCGCCTAAGAACAGCATGGCTCCGGCGGTGCAGACAATGATGACGATGGCGGAATTGTGTGGCTCCAGCCGCAGCAGCACCACGATCACTGCCAGGATCCCCGCAAAGGGGGCGATGCCCCAGCGGAAGGTCTCCATCCGGTCGCCGAATTTCTCGATCATGGAGGCAAAGCTCAGAATGATCCCCAGCTTTGCCAGCTCTGAGGGCTGGAAGGAGATGCCCAGCCGGATCCAGCGGGTGGCTCCGTTCTCCGACTGGCCGATGCCCGGCACGAATACCAGCAGCAGAAATACAACCGACACCCCCAGCAGGGGAAACGCCAGCTTTTTCACCAGCTCCGGCCGCACCCGGCTGATACACAGCATGGCCCCTACTCCCAGCAGCGCGAAGATGAGCTGCCGCTTGAAGTAGAAGCCGCTGTCCCCGGACTCATACAGGGCCCGGGCGTAGCTGGAGGAGCAGATCATCACCAGGCCCAGTGCCGTCAGCGTCAGGGTCAGCAGCAGCATGGGGAGATCCAGCTGCGCGCCTTTTTCCACGTCCGGTAGCCTGGTATGCTCCATAGGCTCCTCCTTGTATTAGATTAGAAGCGATTGAGTACGCCGATGTAGGCGAGAATGCAGAAGATGATGGTCACGGAGGTGAACACCCCCACGATCTTCACCTCGCTCCAGCCGCACTTCTCAAAGTGATGGTGCAGGGGCGCCATCTTGAAGATGCGCTTGCCGTGGCTCAGCTTGAAGTAGGTGACCTGGATGATGTCGCTGAGGGTCTCGGCGATGTAGATGATGCCCACCAGAATCAGGATCAGGGGCATATCCAGGGCATAGGCCAGTCCGCAGACTGCGCCGCCCAGGAACAGGGAGCCCGTGTCGCCCATGAACACCTTGGCGGGATGGAAGTTGTAGATCAGGTAGCCGCCCAGGCCTCCGGCCAGGGCCGCCGCCAGCTGAGAGGCGCCGATGTGGCCCCACTTGTAGGCCACCACCGCATAGAACACCATCACGGGGATGGTCACCGAGGAGGACAGGCCGTCCACGCCGTCGGTGAGGTTCACCGCGTTGACGGTGCCCACGATGATGAAGATGCTGAGGAGCAGATAGGCAATCCAGGGAATGGTCACATTCACGTTGAAGAAGGGGATGTACAGGTCCCCGGTGAGATGCCCGGTTTTCCGCAGCACCACCAGGTACAGGGCCGCCGCCACCAGCTGCAAAAGCAGCTTCTGGATCTCCGTGAGGCCCAGGTTCCGCTTTTTCCGAACCTTGATAAAGTCGTCGATGAAGCCGATGACGCCGAAGATCAGGGCGAACACATAGACGATGAGATAGGTATAGTCCCCGGAGCGGAAGCAGGGGATGGCCGTCAGGGCGCAGATCAGGGCGCTGAAAATAAACATCAGTCCGCCCATGACCGGGGTGCCCTGCTTGTTGTTGTGCCAGGTGGGGCCGATCTCCCGGATGCTCTGGCCCACATGAAGGGCCCGGAGCGCCGGGATCAGGAAGTGACCGCCGATGGCCGCGATCACAAAGGAGACGATACAGGTAATCAAGCTCTGCATATTCAGGATCCTCCGATTTTATTCAGTCACGCCCTGGGGCGCGGGGAGCTGCTTTTGAAAACACGTCCTTATTTTTCCGTTGTCATGAAATCCTTCAGCAGCTTCTCCATGTGCATGCCGTGGCTGCCCTTGAACAGCAGCACGTCTCCGGGCTTGGCCCGGCTCCGCAGGACGTTCAGAAGCTCCTGCTGGCTCTCAAAGTTCATGGCGCTCCGCTGGGGCATGCCGCCGGTGATGGCGCCCAATACGGTCTTCTGGGACAGGGGGCCGTAGGTGAGAAGCAGGTCGGCCTTGTAGACCGCCACCCGGCCGATCCGGTGGTGCTCGGCGCTGGAATGGTTGCCCAGCTCCAGCATGTCGCCCAATACGGCGATGCGCTTGAAGTGGTCGCCGGCGCCGGTGGTATCGCCCAGCACCCGCAGGGCCGCCTCGGTGGATTCCGGGCCCGCGTTATAGGTGTCGTCGATGATGGTATAGCCGTTCCACTGGAAGGTCTGCTGCCGCTGGGAGGTGTTCACATAGCTGGCCATGGCCGCCTGGATGTCCGATTCGGGCACGTCATATAACAGGGCAATGGCGATGGCGCCCACGGCGTTGTGGACGTTGTGGAGGCCGCTGACCGGCAGCTCCACCGGGAAATCATGGCCCAGGCCCACGATCCGGAAGCTGCTGCTGCCCTCCCGAAGCTCGATATCTGTGCCCCGGATCTCGCAGTTCTTGTTCTCGATGCCGAAGTAGATGGTCTTGCAGGCGGGCTTTTCCCGGAGATTCCAGAGCAGGGGTTCGTCGCCGTTGAATACCGCCATGCCGCCGGGATGCAGCCCCTCCAGGATCTCCAGCTTGGCCTTCAGGATGCCCTCTCTGGAGCCCAGATTCTCGATGTGCATGCTGCCGATATTCGTGATGAGCACCGTGTCCGGGCGGCCAATGGCCGTCAGCTGGCGCATCTCGCCGAAGTGGTTCATGCCCATTTCGAGCACCAGCATCTCGCAGTCCGCATCGCTCTTGCCGATGGTCACCGGCAGGCCAATGTCATTGTTGTAGTTCTTGACAGTGCCGCAGGTGTGGTATTTCTTGGAGAGCAGGGCGCAGATCATAGTCCGGGTGGTGGTCTTGCCCACGCTGCCGGTGATGGCTACGGTCTTGCAGCCGATGGTCTCCTTATAGGCCGCGGCGATCTCACGGAGGGCGCGCCGGGTATCACTGACCAGGATCTGGGGAAAATCCAGATCCAGGGGATGGTTGCACACCGCCGCCGTGGCCCCATTGTCCCGGGCCGCGGGCACATACAGATGGCCGTCGGCCTGGCCCTCCAGGGCGAAGAACAGGCTGCCCGGCTCCGCCTCCCGGGAGTCGTGGCACAGGCTGGTAAAGGTCACGTTATCCCAGCGGCTCTCCAGGGTGCCGTGGCACCACTGGGCCGCCTGCTTTAGGGTGGTCTCTCTCATAGTTACACTTCCTTCTCTTCCCGGAGGTGGGCGGCTACTTCCTCCCGCTCGTCCAGGTGGGTCTTCTCTGTGCCCAGAACCTGATAGGTCTCATGGCCCTTGCCGCAGAGCACGATGATATCGTCCTTTTTCGCCAGATCCATGGCCATACGGATGGCCTTCCGGCGGTTTTCCTCTACGATGCAGTTGGATTGGTCGGGGATGCCCGCCAGGATCATGTCGATGATGGCCATGGGATCCTCCGTCCGGGGGTTATCGGAGGTGATGATGGCCACATCCGACAGCCTTGCCCCGATCTCGCCCATAATGGGCCGCTTGGTATTGTCCCGGTCACCGCCGCAGCCAAACACGGAGATGATCCGGCCCTTGCAGAAGCCCCTTACCGAGGACAGCACGTTTTCAAGGCCGTCCGGGGCATGGGCGTAGTCAATCAAAATGGTGTAGTCCTTGCCGGGAGTGGGGACCACCTCTACCCGGCCCTTGACGCCCTTGGCGGTCTTCAGCGCCTCGGCTGCGTCCTTCAGGGGAACGCCCAATGCCGCGGCGATGCCCAGCACGCCCAGGGCGTTGTAAACGGTAAAGGAGCCGGGGATGCCCAGGTGTACATGGGCGCTCTCGCTGCCCATCCGGGCGGTAAACTCCACGCCGTCGGAGTGGAGAATGGGATGCTCGGCCCACAGGTCGTTCTCCGGCGTCTCGCCGAAGGTCATGGGGCGGCAGGTGGCCGTCTCGAGGATCTTCGGGGTGGCCGCGTCGTCGCCGTTGAGGACGCCGATATCGCAGCGGGTGAACAAAATGGCCTTGGCCTGGCGGTACGCCTCCATGGTCTTGTGGAAATCCAGATGATCCTGGGTCAGATTCGTAAAGCCGCCCACGGCGAAGTGAATGCCCGCCACCCGGTCAAGCACCAGAGAATGGGAGGACACCTCCATGATGACGTGGGTGCAGCCCGCGTCCCGCATCTGTGCAAAGAGCTTCTGGAGCTCAAAGGACTCCGGGGTGGTGCGTTCGGTCTCGATGACCTCCTCGCCGATCATATTCTGAATGGTGCCGATGAGGCCCACCTTGGCGTTTAACGTCTTCTCCAGCACGGTTTTCAGGAGATAAGTGCTGGAGGTCTTGCCGTTGGTGCCGGTGATGCCGATGCAGGTCATGGAATCGGCGGGATGGCCGAAGAAGCTGGCGGAGGCCAGGGCCATGGCAAGCCGGGAATTCTTCACCTGTACATAGGGAATATCGGTATCCGGCACCCGCTCGCAGAGCACCGCCGCCGCGCCCTTTTCCGCCGCCATGGGGATGAATTTGTGGCCGTCGGCGGCGTAGCCCGTGATGGCGACGAACAGGTCGCCCTTTGAAACGTGCCGGGAATCGTAGCTGATCCCGCCGATGTCCATATTCTCGTCGGCGGTGCAGGATATCACGTCCAGCCCTGCCAGGATCTCTTTTAGCTTCATGGCTATCCACTCCTTTAGTCTCTGGCGCTGAGGTCGGTGAACTCCACCGATACCACCGCGCCCCGTTCTACAGTTTCTCCGGCCTGGGGCTCCTGCCCGGTGGCCTGGATGGTGCCGCTGCCCCGCTGGGGCCCGATCACCTTCATATAGAGTCCCGCCTGGGTAAGGCGGCTGTTTGCTTCCTCTGGGGTAAGGCCCTTGACGTCCGGCACCTGGGTCTCGGTGGTTTCCGGAGCCTCGTCCAGGTAGAGCACCGTCTCGCTGCCCGCTGGCAGCTCCGCTCCGGCGGCGGGGATTTGATGGGTCACGGTGCCACCGTCCCCGATGGTGCGGCATTGGAGATCCTGCTCCTGGAGCTGCTCCTTTGCCTCGGAGACGGTGAGGCCCAATACCTCCGGCATCACGGCGGTGCCCGCGGTCTCCGCCTCCTCCGGCATCACGCCCAAATAGGGGAGCATGTCCGCCAGCACGTCTCTTACCGTTGGCGCGCCCATCTGGCCCCCGGAGATGTAATAGCCCGTGGACCGGGAGGGGGTGTCCAGGGCCACCAGGCAGATATATTTGGGATCGTCCATGGGGGCGATGCCCACGAAGGATACGATCTTGTCCTGGACCGGGTTGCCCTCCTCATCGAAGACGTCGATCTTCTCGGAGGTGCCGGTTTTACCGCCGATGCGGTATCCGGCGATCTGGGCGTTTTTGGCGGTGCCCTGGGAGACCACGGATTCCAGCAATTCGCACATGGTTTTCGAGGTCTCCTCACTGATGGCCTGACGCAGCACCGTCCGCCCGTGGGTCTCCACCACCTCTCCCTCCGGGGAGAGAATCTCATGGACCACATGGGGCTCCAGCACATAGCCGCCGTTTACCACCGCCGCCACGGCACGAACCAGCTGGAGCGGGGTGATCTTAAAGGTCTGCCCAAAGGCAGCCGAGGAAAGGGAGGCATAGCTTTTGGGATCCGCCAGGGTGGCCTCGTCAAAGAAGATGCCGCTGGCCTCGCCGCCTAATTCAATGCCGGTCTTTTCCGTCAGGCCGAACTTGTGGACGTATTCATAGAGCTTTTCGCCGCCCAGCCGGATGCCGATGTTGGCAAAGGCCACGTTGCAGGAATTCTGCAAAGCCTGGGCGGTGGACTGCTGGCCGTGGCCCGCGGACTTCCAGCAGTGGAGGGCCCGAGTCCTGCCCTTGATGGTGGTGGAGCCGCTGCAATAGAAGCTGTCGGAGAGGCTCACGGCCCCTTCCTCCAAGGCCGAGGCCAGGGTGATGCTCTTAAAGGTGGAGCCGGGCTCATAGCCGTCGGCGATGACCCGATTGCGCCACTGGCTCAGGCGGGCATTGGCCACAGCGGTATTGTAGGCGGTGAGCAGGGAATCCTGCAGCTCGCCCTCCGCCTCCATGGCCTCCTGGTACTGCCGCTCCAGGGCCTCGGCGGTATCCGCGTCATAGATCACCGCGTAGTTGTTGGGATCGTAGCTCCCCAGGGTGGCCATGGCCAGAATATCCCCGGAGTTCACGTCCATGACCACCCCAAAGGCTCCGTTCTGCACATCGTATTGGGCAATGGCCTCCCGCATGTGCTTCTCCAGCATCTGCTGGACGGTCTCGTCAATGGTCAAAACCACGTCACAGCCCTGCCGGGCATCGGCGTACTGCTCATAGTGAAAGGGCATATCCGCCCCGTAGTTGCCCTTGGCGGTGGAGATGGAGCCGGCGGTGCCGGTGAGGAAGCTGTCGCAGGCGGCCTCCACGCCGTCCAGGCCGATGTTGTCGCTGCCCACAAAGCCCAGTACCTGGGCCGCCAGGGTGTTGTCGGGATAGTAGCGCTTGGTGTCCGGCTCCAAATACACGCCGGTGATGTTTTCGTCGGCGATATAATCCCGGACGGCCCCGGCCTCCTGGGCCTCTACCTTCCGCTTGATGATCTGATAGCGGTAGCTGGTATCCTCCATGAGCTTCTCGATCTTCTCCTGGCTCACGGCCAAAAGCTCCGAGAGCTTTTTTGCGATGGCGGAGAGATCCTGGCCGGACAGGGATAATTCATTGGGGTCGATGCAGACGTTTTCCACATCGGCGCTGACTGCCAAAACGTTCATGTTCCGGTCATAGACCGTACCCCGGGCCGGGGTGATCTTGCTGATCCGGGTCTGATTCTTCTGATTAGCTGCCATATATATTGTTCATCCTTTCGGTACGGTTGATATCGATAT
>CAKTEB010000046.1 GCA_934546685.1 uncultured Oscillospiraceae bacterium | reverse complement strand
ATGGACGCCCATCGCATATTCGGGGCCTTTCACCGTAGACACGACCCTGTACTACACCGGTACCTTTGACGGACAGGGACATGCCATCAAGGGCATGTATGTGTCTATAAATGACGCCCCGTCTATCGAGGATCAAGTCTGTCTGGGCTTGTTCAGCACCGCGAAAAACGCGGTGATCCGGAATGTAACGGTGACCGGATATGTGTCCGGTTATGCTGGAAATCTGGGCGGCATTGTAGGTTACCTCGCTGGCGGTACGATCGAAAACTGCGCCAATTATTGCACGGTGACGGATACTTTGGCTGCCCACGAAGTTACATCTTATGTTGGCGGAATTGCCGGAGCGGTGAATTGCAGTGCCGCGATCCGCGACTGCTACAATACCGGAAAACTTACGGAATACGTATTCGTTAGGTACCATAAGACCGGCGGTATTGTGGGATATATTGGCAGCAGCGCAGTCTCTAACTGCTATAATGTCGGTAAGGTGGCAGGCAAGGGATGGTACAATGGCGAGATCATAGGGTTCATCGCGGGCGAAGACGAGGAGGAGACCCCTTCCACCATAAACAACTGCTACTATCTGAATACCACAAATGAAGCTGTTGGTAATGATGCCGACACTGTCACGAACACCGGCCCCAAGACCGCCGTGCAGTTTGGCAACGGTACAGTGCTGGCGCTGCTGATCAATGGCCGCGCCGACAGCGCCCACCCGTGGAACAATCAGTGCCAGTATCTGGCTGCGGCGGGCAGAACCCTGCCGGTGTTCAAGACCCAGACCGGCGACGAACATACCCACGATTGGAGTGCGTGGGCATCGAACGGCGACGGCACCCATAGCCGCAGCTGCGCCTGCTACGCCGCAGAGACGGTCAATTGCTCCGGCGGAACGGCTACCTGCGAGAGCAAGGCAGTCTGTGCGACCTGTGGTCACGAATACGGCGAGCTGGGCGCACACCACTTTACGGAAGAAGTTGTGGATGCAAAATACCTGAAATCCGCTGCCACCTGTGACGATCCGGCGGTCTACTACAAGTCCTGCGCCGTCTGCGGCCAGAGCTCCAAGGATACCGCCGCCGAGGCCACCTTTACCTCCGGCGACCCCCTGGGCCACGACTTCACCGCCGAAAAGGCAGAGGAAGCCTATCTGAAATCCGCAGCTACCTGCACGGAAAAGGCGGTCTACTACAAGTCCTGCGCCGTCTGCGGCCAGAGCTCCAAGGATACCGCCGCCGAGGCTGCCTTTACCTCCGGCGACCCGGATCCCGACCATCACGCCTCCGGCTGCGAGGCGGAATGGATCATCACCGAAACCACCCATACCCAGAAGTATTCCCTCTGCGGCAGGATATCCGTGGCAGAAGCGGCCCACCGCTACGGGGACTGGACCGTCGTGACGGCCCCCACTGCCGGAAAGCAGGGGGAGCGGGCACACACCTGCCTGGACTGCGGCTACCGGGAGACCCAGGCGCTCTCCGCCACCGGCAAGTTCGTGGATATCCCCGCGGGCAGCTACTATGAGGAGGCGGTGGCCTGGGCCGTGCAGAACGATGTCACCAACGGCATGGACGACACCCATTTCGACCCGGACGGCACCTGCACCCGTGCTCAGGCCGTGACCTTCCTCTGGCGCATTGCCGGAAAGCCCGCGCCGGAATCCACTGAGATGGCCTTTACCGATGTGCCCGCGGACTGCTACTACTATAACGCTGTCCTCTGGGCCGTGGAAAATGGCATCACCACGGGCACCAGCGAGACCACGTTCAGTCCCGATGCGTATTGCACCCGGGCACAGCTGGTGACCTTCCTGTGGCGCTCCGAGAAGTGCCCCAAGGCCGGGACAGAGAACCCCTTCACAGATGTGGAGCCCAGCGCCTACTATGCCGAGGCTGTCCTCTGGGCGGCCAAGGAGGGCGTTACCAAGGGCACGTCGGCTACCACCTTTAGCCCCGATGCGGACTGCACCCGGGCGCAGATCGTGACGTTCCTCTGGCGGTGCAATCAGTAACCAGCTCCGAGGAAACGGCAGACATGTATGAATGAAATAAAATGAAGCCGGGGGCTGCCTCTCAGTGAGACAGCCCCCGGCTTTCCTCAGGCAGTTTGCCCGAACTTGGCTGATGTTCAGCTTTCCGGCAATGGTCCTTGCGGCATTTTCATGGTCGCCGGTGAGCAGCACAGGCTGAACGTCCAGATCCGCAAGGGCGACGCTTTTTTCGATGTTCTCTGCACGCTCCAGCCAAACGCTTCCCACGGACGTGGAATGCTGGCTGCTCCAGGAACCCGCAAGCCGCTTCAGCTTCTCCTGGAAGAACGCTTCCTCGGCATCAAAGGACAGAATCACAAATTCGTCGCCGCCCAGGCGGTAGCGCCGTGCTTCCGGGAAGACCTCTGTGATGATCTTGGAGATCGCGGCGATCAGCTCCTCGTCATCGGAATCCATGCCGCACTCAAACAGCTCCTGGCAGGCATCCATCAGCTCCGCGGCATGCATGGTGTTGATCCTGGAAAGGATCTGCCGCTTGTATGTCTCATATTTTTGTTGTTCTCCCAGCCGGTAGGAAAGGGTGGCCGCCGCGCGGGTCACATCGTCCGGGATCATCTGATCCGCGTGATACCGCTCCACCGCCGTGCGAAACGCAGCTCGGGCCTCGGTCAGCTGGCGGTAGAGGCGTTTCAAAGCAATCCCGCTGGAACCTATGATGTGATTTTAATGGATGTCATGATGCCGGTGATGGACGGCCTGGAGGCCACACGCGCCATCCGCGGTCTTAGCCGCCCGGATGCAAAGACCATACCCATTATCGCCATGACGGCCAATGCCTTTGCGGAGGGGCGTGTACACGACGCAAAATACAATATAGGATGCAAGTGTGCCCTTTGTCCGCTCGCAAGCGGACAAAGGGCGTCCCCCAAGGGGATTTCCGTTGGGCACGCGCCGCATCCGGCAAGAGACTTTGTCGAAAAAACCGATAGGTTTTTCGACAGTCTCGGCAGCTCGGCCATTGTGCGGAGCTGCTCTGCGGAGCGCTGAGAATATAGCAGGTGCGGCCCTAAAGCATGTATCGTTCAGCCGACGGACGCACTCGTTTTTGGTGGAGATCCCGTGTTGTTTTGGAACGGTGGCTTTATTTTCCGGCAGCAGTGTGATATACTTCGGGGGTAATTGTACCTCATACCATCATCTTTTGAAGGAAACAGATATCCATGAACAAAGAAGATGTCAGAATATTTTTTGAAAACTATCTGGAAACGCTCAAGGAGATCAACCGTCTGGATGTCTCCGTTCGGACGCAGCGGGACTGGGACACCTGGCGTGTGAGCAGTCGCGCGGACATAAGACCGCCTATGAATGCTGGAATACGCTCCACCAGTTTTACTACGCGACCCGCGAGAAGGTGGCCTCCGAGGATATCGACGTGATCTCCTACTATGCCACCTGTCTGGAGACCCTGATCGCGTACCTTACGGAGTGCGATATGCCAAGGGCAGAAAAAGGCGGTTATTTCAAGGGCTACCAGCAGGAGATCCAGCGCTTTATCAACAACCATTCCAAAAATATCTACACCCTCAATTCCGCCCTGGAGGCGCTGGCATTTTTGCCGGAGAGCTATATGCTCTTTGACACGGCGGATGAGAAAAGCGATTTTCTGTATCGTACGGTGCCCATCTCATAGTCGTCGGTGGCGGTGATAACGGCAGTACCTGCACTGTGAATGGTCACTGCTCCGGTGGTCTTGTTTACGGCGGCGACCTTGTCGTCACTGCTCTGGTAGGTGATCGCGCCGTTGCCCACGGAGAGAACTGCGGCCTGGGTAAAGGGCTCGTCACCGTCGTTGATGCGGTATCACTGATAGGTCAGGGTCGTGCCCTCAGCCGCCGTGGCCGCCCAGGTTGAAGGTGACCGTGTTTGTGTTCGCCGTGCAGGTGAAGTTGGCTGTGATGATATAATCGCCGCCGCCATGGCGATAATTGACAGCATCAGATGACGTACACTGAAATATATCTCCAATGTCATTCTCAGCAATCTTACCGCCATCAGAAGATTCGCTCCGATCTGGAGGCCGTGACGCCCAAGCGCTACTGTGAAAATGAGCTGGTGAATCTGCTGTGCTCGTCCTTCGCTGGAAAGGCGGAGCAGTGCGGGGCGGTGCTGGAGGTCCGGACCACGCTGCCCCAGAAGCTGAGCATCAGCGATACGGAGCTCTGCGCTATCCTCTCCAATGGCCTGGAGAATGCCCTGGGCGCGGTGGCACAGCTGCCAAAGGAACAGCGGAAGATCTCCCTCTACTGCGGCGTTCGGCAGAATAAGCTGCTTATCGAGATCACCAATCCCTACGCCGGAGAGGTGGTCTTGCAGGATGGGATTCCCAGGGCCCAGCGGGACGGACACGGCTATGGCTGCCGAAGCATCCGGACCATTGCGGAAAAACACCAGGGAATCTGCGCCTTTGACGCGGAGAATGGGGTGTTTACCCTGAGAGTTGTGCTGACGTAAGAATAGTGGAGAATTTAGCGACCAATAAAACAAAAGACGAGATTTGGAAACCCAATGGGTCTCCAAATCTCGTCCTTTTTAGTGGGGGCGTTCAGCAGCACCCCTGAAAGCATCAATTAGAACTCGCCCTTGCCGATGTAGTCATTGACGTTGTCCTTGGTGATGTAGGTGAGCTCGGTGTAGTGATAGTACTCGGTGGTGCCGTTGGTAAATACCTCAGCCATGGCGTTGACCAGCTCCTGGGAGATGGCGTCGGCACGGTTCATAACGGTGAGCTCCATCTTGCCGTCGGCAACAGCCTGGATGGCGTCGTTCTGGCCGGTGATGGAGTAGACCTTGATCTTGCCGGTGAGGCCAGCCTCGTCGATGGCGGCCACAGCGCCCATGGTCAGGTCGTCATCATAGCCCATGACGATGTTAATGGAGTCACCCTCAGCCTGGATGTGGTTCTCCATGAAGGTCTTGGCGTCGGAACGGCTGGAGTAAGCGTAGTCAGCTTCCAGCACATCGTAGTTCGTACCCTTCATGGCCTCAGCAAAGCCCGCCTCACGCTGGATGTAGTCATCCAGGAAGGGCACGCCGGAGATCTGAACCACCTTGCAGCCGGCGTCAGCGCCGTTCTGGTCAATGATGTACTTGCCAATCTCTTCGCACATGGCCTTCTGGTCGGGGCCCACGCAGGCCTTGACGTACTGACGGCCCTCCTCAGAGACATCCAGAGCAGCCATGAAGACGGGGATGCCGGCCTCGTCGGCAGTCTTAGCGATGTCGGAGTTGGCCTTGGGGTCGCCGCCGAAGATCACCAGGGCGTCCACGTTTGCGTCGATCATCTGCTGGCAGTACTCAGCGATCTTTGCGGTGTCGGTCTGAGCATCCAGCGTCTTGCAGGTGCCGCCAGCGGCGGTAACAAATTCATCCAGCTTGGTGCCAATCAGGCCGCCCCAGGGGGCAGTGCTGGTGATGGTCACATAGCCGATGGTCTTGCCGCTCATGGCAGCGTTGACATCCACATCCCCGGCGGGAGCGGCAGCGGTGGAACCGGCAGCCTCACCGTTATCTGCGGGAGCGATTGCGGAGGTCTGGGCGGTGCCCTGGTCAGAGGCGGCTGCGGCAGAACCCTTGTCAGAGCCGGAGCTTGTGCCGCAGGCGGCCAGAGAGGCGACCATGGACACGGCCAGCAGAGCGGCTGCGAGTTTCTTGAGCAGTTTCATATCATTTCATCCTTTCAGCGGGGGAGGCGAGAGCCTCCTGGGTTTATGATGATCCCAAGACGGGAAAATCAACAGAATAGACGGGAAAATCAACAGAATTATTCGTCTGCGGACTTGGTGCTGGTGAAGCGGTCGATAATCAGCACAGCCACCAGCAGGATGCCGGTGATGAGGTTCACCATATCGGTGCTCAGGAACATAACGCTCATCATGGTGGAGATGGCCCGCATGATGATAACGCCCAACAGCATATGGACTACGGTGCCCTTGCCGCCCGCCATCTTGATGCCGCCAATGACGCAGCAGGAGATGGGGAAGGTGGACAGGGAGTTGCCCTGGGTGTAGATGGTGTAGCCATCGAAGGATACCATCAGGAAGCCGGATACTGCTGCCAGCACGCCGCAGAGGATATAAGTGATCAGTACAGTTTTTGACACGCTGATGCCGGAATAGGAGGCGGCCTCAGGGTTGTCGCCCACCACATGGAGCTGGGAGCCGAATTTTGTCTTGTACATCCACAGTCCCAGCAGGATCACGATCACCACAAAGATGATCACCGAGGGGGTCAGCCATTTGAGATCGAAGATCTTGGTTTTTGCAATGAGCTTTACCGTGTCCGCGTCAGAGGGGGCGAAGGAGCTCTGGGCGAAGTTAAACACCAGGCCCTTGAAGAGATAGTTGGTGGCGATGGTGGCGATCAGGGGCGATACGCCGATCTTTGCCACCACAAAGCCGTTAAGGAGACCCGTTACCGCGCCGGTGAGCAGTGCCACGAGGATGGACACCACCAGGGAGAGCACGGAGTTCCCGCCAGTGGCGGCATAGACGGCGTTGAAGCTCAGCACCGTGGTAACGCCTGCCAGACCGGCCTGGAAGCCCACGGACAGGTCGATGTTTCCAGTGATCATGACTAGGCCCAAGCCCAGGCAGATGACGCCGTAGATGCTGGAGTAGACAACGACGTTGTAAAAGCCGTTGGCATAGCCGTCCACAAACAGGAAGCAGACAGCCAGCAGGATCGCCAGAATCAGCACGGAGTTGTTGTCCTTAATAAGTCGGACGGTCTGGGCGCGGCTGCGCTTTACTTCTTTTTCCACAGCTTGACACCCCTTTCTTTCAGCACGTCAATGGACAGGGCGGTGACCATGATGATGCCCATGATGACCCACTGCACATAGGTGGACAGGTTCAACTGCGTAAAGCCCGCGGACAGAATGCCGTAGAACAGTACGCCGATGATGGAGCTCCAGACGGAGCCCTTGCCGCCGGTGACGGATACGCCGCCCAGCACCACCGCAAGGATGATCTCCATCTCCTTGCCATTGGAGGCCTGAGGGTTGGAGCTCTTGACATTGGCCATCATGAGAACGGCGGCCAGACCTACGCACAGACCGGTGATCACATAGCTGATGGTGGTATTGCGCTTGGCGCGGATGCCGGAGAAACGGGCGGCCACCGGATTGGAGCCGATGGTATAGAGCTGCTGGCCGTAAACCGTGCGGCTGAGCAGCAGACCCAGAACGACAGCTACAATGATAAACCATACAATCAGGATATGTATCGGGCCGAAGGAGCTGGTGCCCGCAGCCTGGAACAGGGGATCACAGTTGTCCGGAATCACCAGGACGGTGCCTGCGGAGATTCGCAGGGCCAGCGCCGTAAAGATGGAGCTGGTGCCCAGGGTGGTGATAAAAGAGTTGAGCTTTACATAGCTTACCAGCACACCGTTGACCAGGCCGCAGACCGCGCCGGCGGCGATGGTGCCAAAGATGCCTAAAAGACCGTTATCGGTGCCCATCATGATCTTGGCGCAGACGCAGCACAGGAAGGTCAGCATGCTGCCCACAGACAGGTCGATGTTGCCGGTGATCATTACCAGCGTCAGGCCGAAGGCGATGATGCCGGTGTAGGCCTGCTGGCGGAGAATACTGAAAAGGTTGCCGGGGGAGATAAAGGTCATGCCCGCGCTGCCCTTGGTGATGGTCAGTACAATCTCAAAGAGAATGCTGATGATCACCATGGCGATGAACATGGCCGCGCCGTTGAGGCTCATAAACCGGCTCCAGAGGGAGCGTGTGTCCTGAGATTTGACAGTCTGCTTGCTCACTGCGCATCACCCTCCTTTCCGGTGCTCATCGCCCAATCGGGCTTGCTGCCCAAGGCGCAGGCGAGCACCTGCTCCCGGGTCAGATCCTCTGTGATGGTGAGCTGGGCGGTCTTTTTGCCCTCGGAGATGGTGACTACGCTGTCGCAGACACCCATGATCTCTTCGATCTCCGAGGAAACTACAATAATGGCCATGCCCTGCTTGGCAAGGTCGGACAGAAGACCGTAGATCTCAGATTTGGAACCCACATCAATGCCGCGGGTCGGCTCATCCACGATCAGCAGCTTGGGGTTCATCATCAGCCACTTTGCCACGACCACCTTCTGCTGGTTGCCGCCGGAGAGGTTGCCCACCAGCTGGTGCACCGAGGGGGCCTTGATGGAAATGGACTCCATATATTCGTCGGCCGCGGCCCGCTGCTTTTGACGGTTGATGACGCCCAGCTTGGACAGCAGAGGCAGACGCACCAGGGTCATATTCAGGAGAATGGACAGCTTCAGGGCCAGGCCCTCCTTCTTCCGATCCTCAGTACAGAAGCCGATGCCTGCGGCAATGGCCGCTGCCGGATCGCCGCCCCGGAGCTTCTTGCCGTCCAGAATGACTTCGCCGCTCTGGTATTTGTCTACGCCGAAGATGGCACGCATGATCTCGCTGCGGCCGGCGCCTACCAGACCGAAGAAGCCGACTACCTCGCCCTTGCGGACGGTGAAGGAGATATCCTCGAAGACATCCTTTCGGGTGAGGCCCTTGACCTCCAGCATCACATCGCCGATCTCGGCGGGCTCCTTCTGATAGAGGTGCTGGAGCGGGCGGCCGATCATGTTGGCGATCAGCTGCTCCTGGGTAAATTCGTCCTTATTCTTGCTGACGATGTTTTTGCCGTCCCGGATCACGGTGATTCGGTCTGACAGGAACATGACCTCGTCCAGCTTGTGGGAGATATACACCACGGCGATATTCTTGTCTGTGAGCTTCTTGATGACCCCAAACAGGGTTTCGGTCTCAGACTCGGACAGGGAGGAGGTGGGCTCGTCCATGATGATGACCCGGGCGTTTCGGGTCAGAGCCCGTCCGATCTCAATCATCTGCTGCTGGCCCACGGACAGGTCTCCGGCGATGGCCTTGGGCGAGATGTGGAGATCCAGCTCTCCCAGAATCTCGGCGGTGCGGCGATAGAGTGTCTTGTGATCTACCAGGCCGCCCTTCATGGGAAGATTGCCGATGAACAGGTTCTTGGCTACATCCAGCTGGGGCGCGATGGACAGCTCCTGATAGACGCAGGAGACACCCAGGGCGATGCCCTCTTGGGTGTTTTTCAGGTGGACCTCCTGTCCGTCGATGAGATATTGACCGCCATCGGGGGCATGGACGCCGGTGAGCACCTTAATAAGGGTGGATTTTCCCGCGCCGTTTTCGCCGCACAGGGAGTGGACCTCGCCCTCTCGGATGTCGAAGGACACGCCGTCCAGTGCCTTGACGCCGGGGAAGATCTTGGTGATGTCCTGGCATTGGATAATGGTTTTCGCTTCGGACAATTTGGATACCTCCAATCTGGCATTCTGGCACATTTGCCAAAAGACCACTGAAATCTATGGACATTATAGTATAACTTATCGAAATATTCAACTGCTGTTTTTATAAATTTAATATAATCGCAATATCGAAATACAAACCGTTGAAAATGCGGAGGAGAGACGCTGAAATGTGAAACTTCTGATACGAAATGACAGCGATTGCGGCGCTATGCTGTGAAAAACGCCCGAAATGCGCCAAAAAGCTGCTGCAAAATAGAATTGCAGCAGCATGACTTTGAAGGAATGCCCTTATGATAAATCGAAATTGTGATTTCATAACGAATTCCTTATAATATATTTATATCGAAATGAATGGAGGTTATGTCCAGATGGAAATCAGCACTTTTGAACTGGAACGGCTGCTGGAGGCGAAAATGGCGGAGCGCGCCTGCCAAAATTTGATCGGGCGCTTCTGCATGCTGCAAACGGCACGGCGTACCGACGACATTCTGGCAATCTGGTCCGATGCGCCGGATGCCCGGTTGGAGCAGCCATGGGGCGTATACGACGGCAAGGACAGCGTCCGCCGGTATTTTGCCGAGGAGTGCCCCGCCCACGATGACCTGGAGGCGAGAAAGGGCGACCTGCTGATCGACGCGCTGAGTACCCCGGTCATTGAAGTAGCCACTGACGTGAAAACCGCCCGGGGCGCCTGGTTCTCTCAGGGAATCCGCACCGACAAAAAAGACGGCGAGATAAACTGCCGCTGGTACTGGACAAAGCTGGCGGTGGATTTCCGCCTGGAGGACGGCAAGTGGAAGATCTGGCATATGGCGGTATTCCCGCTGCTGGAGGCGGACTATGAGACGCCCTGGTATGACATGCCCAAGCTGACCCAGGCGGCATTTTCGCAGTATCACGCGGACCGGGGCCCCACGGCCCGGTATCTCTGGAGCTTCCACAAGGACAATCAGTATCCTCTGGGGCATCCGGCTACGCCGAAGCCCTATGATAACTTTGACCTGGAAGTGGGCTACGGCTATTGAGGAGGCGGCGATATGATGACCTACGATGAGATGTACCACGAGTACAAGAAGCTCCAGGCTGCCGATGAGATCCGCAACCTGGTTTCCAACTACTGCTTTGAGCACAACTGCGCCCTGCAGATGCGCTATTTCCGCCAGTGGTCCAAGCGGGAGGATATCCGCCACGAGATGCCCTGGGGAAATACCACCGGACATAAGAATCTTGAATACAACAATCCTTGGCATGACGTGGTCCGTCATCCCGACGACGCGGAGAATATGAAAGGCGGCGCCATGTTCATTCACTCCACCACCACCCCGGTCATTGAGATCGCCGAAGATCTCCAGACGGCCAGAGCGGTATTCCTGTCCCCGGGCTTTGAGGGCGTGGCGGCAAATCGGGCCGGTACCTGGGCCTACAGCAAATACGCCTATGAGTTCATCTATGAGGACGGGGCTTGGAAGGTATGGCGCTGCCGGATCTTCCCGGTATTCCGCAACGACTATTTCGACGACTTCGGCAAGGTGGCAGAGGAGGACATGACCAAGGTGCACCGGGCTGGAATGGAGGATTTCCACGCCTTCTTCCGGTATGGGCCGGATGTCATTATGCCAAGAGATGAGCCGAATCCCCCGCAGCCCTATGATACATGGGCACCGGGCTGGAACTTTGGAACGGACTGAGGAGGGAGCGCTATGAATATGGAATTCGATAAGATCGCAGAGGAGGACGCCAAGAAGGCGAAGCCCGGCGAGCGGTTCAATAAGGAAGAGTATCCGAAGCGCACCCAGGAGGAGATGAGCCTGGAGTTTGAGCGGCTGAAGGCGGCGCGAATCTGCGAGAACCTGGCAGGTACGGTCTCCTATCTCTATGCGGCCAACCGTATGGAGGAGCTGGCAGCGCTGTTTGCCGGAACAGAGCAGGATCGAGTCCTGATGCCCTACGGCGTATACCGGGGGAAGGACGCGGCCAAGCGGTGCTTTGTGGCGGACCTGGTGGATCTGGACGATCCGGATCCGGCACGGATCGAGCAGCTCAAGGGCCGGATGATGATCTCCGACTTCTGCACCCCCATTGTGGAGGTGGCCGGAGACGGCAAGACGGCCAAGGGACTGTGGATCTCTCCCGGCCTGGAGGCCCACCGGACCGAGGACGGCTCTCAGGGCTGGTGGAGCTGGTGCAAATTCGCTGCGGATTTTCTGCTGACGGAAGACGGCTGGAAGATCTGGCATCTGGGCAAGTACCTGTACTTCTCCACGGAGTACGGCAAGAGCTGGGCCAAGTCCCCCAAGCACATTTTCGCGCCCGCGCAGATCTCGGCGGATGAACCGGCGGGAGAGCAGTATTACTACACTCCCGATGCGGTCTATCCCGATGAGGAGCCCGCGATCCCTGTGCCCTACGATACCTGGACGGAATAAAGCTCAAAAAGGCATGTCCCCCGGAGGCAAACCTCCGGGGGCCCGTGTGATTGCAGCGCAAAGAGTCCCCGCTGCACGCCAGCTCGGCGGCAGCGGGGGCTATATCTTATCTGCTGAGGTACCGATCCAGAGCGGCCTGCTTCAAGGCAACGCATTTTTCGATGCCCATGCCTTCGATGCCGCTGACAAAGGCATCCCAGTTCTCATCGTCCAGAGGACGGGAGCCGGTGATAAAGGACAGAACATTTTCCGATACGTTGGTGGAGATATCGCTGTAGGTGCGGTTAAATTCCTCGCTCTCCTGGGTGGTCATGGTGACGTTGGTGGGGTAGTTATAGGCGGTATCGCCCTCGGACCAGATCTCCAGCGCTGCGTTCTGGGCATCGGTGTAGTTGACGGTGGTGCGGGACCAGTCCAGCAGGCCCATGGAGATATTCAGCGCATAGTAGTTCAGCGCCACATTGGTGCTGTAGGTGGGGTTGTTCAGCACGATGTCCAAGAGCTGGGGCTTCCCGTCCACATATTCAAAGCTCACGCCCTCTACGCCGTAGTTTGCCAGCAGCTGGCCGTCGGCGGTGTAGAGATAGTCCAGCCAGCGGGCGCAGAGCTCTGCATCCTCGGCTGTGGAGGTAATGCAGGTACCGGCGGAAACGCCCTCCACCAGGTCTACGGCCAGACCAAAGTGGATCTCATCGCCCTCCTGCTTCAGCGGCATGAGTGCGGGCCATGCCTGGCCGCCGGTGGCGGAGTCCGGGTTGCTGAGGGTGGTCAGGAAGGAGGTATACATGCCAGCTTCGCCGGTCATGGCCATGTTCATACTGGTCATCATATCGCCGGACATGAAATCCTTGTAAATCAGTCCTTCCGCGTACCAATCAGACAGCATCTGGAGTGCATCCCGGAAGCCGTCTTCGGTGACGGAGAAATGCACCTCGCCATCCTTTTGATAGAAGGGATACAGGCCCCGGGTCTGATCTAGGGTACCGGCAACGCCGTAGCCGGTAAACCAGAAGTTGTTGTTTTCTGTGCCGCTGGCGGAAATCAGCAGCGGAGAGGCAGCGCCCTTTTCGTTCTTAAAGGCGGTCAGCACATTGTGGTATTCGTCATAGGTTCGGGGGAGATCCAGGCCCAGATCATCCAGCCAGTCCTTGCGAATGGCCATGCCCACAGACGCCGGATAGCCCTCGGCCTGGAGACCGTAAATGGCTGCGATGCGGCCATCATCCAGCTTCGTGTCCACGGTGTATTCCTGGCTGGAGGCCAGCACATTCTGGTAGGCGGGCATGCTTTCCTTCACGATGTCGGTGAGGTCCTGAATAATGCCCTCCTCCAGCGCGCCGTTGAGGCCGGTGGTATACATACCGCCCAGACCCGTGACCATATCGGTCCAGTCGCCGCTGGCGATCATCAGGTTAAAGTTCTCTGCGGCAGTCTGCTTGTTCGGGCACTGCCACGCGATGGTAACGCCGGTGCGCTCCTGCATCTGCTGGAAAAACTGGCTGTCATCCGGAGTGATGTCATCCACATAGCTGAACCACCAGGAGATGCTGACATCGTTTACCGGAAAGTAGTTCAGAGTAGTGCTTTCATCCTGCTTCTCCGGCTCCAGAATGCTGAGGGTGCTGCTCTCCGGCTCAGAGGAATCCGGCAGGGACGCCTGAGATGGTTCAGGCTCTGGGGCGGAGATCGGGGCAGAGACGGAAGACACAGCGGGATCCTGTTCGGCGGAGGACGCGGAAGAGGCGGGGCTGCCGCCGCAGGCAGAAAGAATCGAAAGGATCAAACAGGTTGAAAGAAGACAAGCAAGGGACTTTTTCATATCTCATACCTCTTTTCTTTTGATCTTAGCGCAGTTCCTTGGAAGGGGGCTTGCTACAGAATTTGGCCCATGGTATACTGAGCATGATAAGGAGGGGACGCGGATGAAAGCTGACCGGTTTCTGAAATGGATCCCGACCGGGGCTGTTTTTGTGCTGGTTCTCATAGGAGCGCTGCTGGGTGGTGCGGGACTATTTTCCCTGGTGCTGGCCCTGTGCGGCGGCATTCTGTGCTGGGGGATCACGCTGCTGACAAGTCGTCGGCAAATGACGTATCTTCGGGCCCAGGCGGCCAAGGTGCTTTCCAGCTCCCAGACGCTTCCTACGCCGGAGGCAGTAGTTGGGGAGCTTTGCGACGCGCTGGTGCTGAAAAAAGAGACGGATGCCCAGAGCCTTCATCGAAATCAGGAGTTCATGATCGCCAGGTTTTTGGCGGATCATTCCGGTGAAAATGAGTTCCTGGATTTGCAGCAGCGGGCCAATTTGCTGCTGCACAGCGACATCCTTAAGATGTATGACGCATGGTTTACCGTGCTGTATATTACAGTGGACAATCTGCCGGAGGCGTGCCGCGGAACCGTCCAGAATCCCACGGGGATGGACTACATCGAGATCATGGATCAAATCCGCACCGTAGTAGAGGCATCCGTCAACGATACGGAGAACGGCTGCTGCACCGAATACAATAAGGACATGATCTGCTTTATCAATCTGACGGATACCACCGCGGATACGCCGCAGTCACAGCTCCAGGCGCGAAAGCAGGCCCTGGCCCAGAAGTGCGATGGCTGCGTGCGGCAGCTCTATTACAGCCTGGGGCTGAAGATCCGCATCGCGGTGGCGGATCCCTTTACGGATATCCGTACGCTGCGCCGGGTGGTCACGGATATGCAGACCCTGGTGGACTATGGCGCGCTCTCCGGCAGCGCCATGCCGGTGGTGACATTGGATGATGTGACGTCGGAGCTGCATGTGGTCTCCGCCCAGGAGCTGCCAGAGCTGGAGCAGCGGTTCTTCACCGCTCTGGTGAAGCGGGAGCTCCCCCAGGCAGAGGAGGTACTGACCCGCATTTTGAATCTGGAGTTTACCGACTCCCTAGATTCTATTCGGCTGCTGCGGCAGAAAATGACCCTGCGCCTGCAATTTGCCGGAGATATCTATGGGATCCGGCCAGAGCAGCGGGAGGACTTCGCGGAGGGGCTCAGCCGCGTAGAATGCGCGGAAAGCCTGGAACAGCTGAAGGCCAACGCACAGCAGCAGCTGCATCTGCTGGAACCGGTCCAGGAGTCTGGTTCCGGCGCGGCGGGCATGGAGCAGGTGGTGGAATATGTCCGGGCCCATGCCGCAGATCCCAATTTGAGCCTGTATCAGCTGTCCGAGCAGTTTGGCATGAGCCAATCTGCCATTTCACGGGGCTTTAAGAACGCTGCGGGCAGCCGGTTGGTGGATTACATTCATCTGCTGCGCATTGAGAAGGCCAAGCACCTGCTGGCGGAAACCAATCTCACGGTCTATGAGATTGCGGATCAGGTGGGCTACAATACCAGCTGGACCATGACCCGGGCCTTTAAGCGCTACGAGCAGTTAACTCCTGGGGCCTACCGGGAGCAGACGCAGGCAGCAACCTGAGAAAACCACCGTTCCGGGGCAGAGTGCATCTGCCCCGGAGCTTATTTTATTTCTTGGGGTTGAGCTCCTTGAAGAAGCTCTCGCCCACGTCGGAGAAGGTCTTGTAGGCCTTGGGGGGATCGGGCTGATCTGCGGGATAGGACATGCCCTTGCGGAAGCCGAAGGGAACCTCAGAGGGCAGTCGGTCGCACTTCATGGTGGAGTCGATGTAATCGTCCATGCGGAAGGGAACTGCCTTGCCCCAGTCCTCGCCAACGGGGCCCTTGAACAGCGGGTAAATGCGCATATGCCAGAGCTTCCACACGCCGTCCTCTTTGATAAAGTCCACGCCGTACTTGCTGAACTGCCAGGAGGCCTTGAACTGATCGTCATGCTCAAAGTCCGGGCCGGTGGCGTGGCCGGGGGAGAGCCAAGCGCCACGGGCGGTCATGGCATCGTCTGCTACCACAAGAACGGTGGTATCCAGATGGTGCATAAACAGCATGGGCTTCGCATCCCGGCCATAGAGCCGCTCCTTGGGCATATCCTCGCGGCTGCCGTGGTCTACCACATAGCACTTATAGATGCTGTCGTAGCCGTCGTAGATGCCCCAGGGCATTTCCAGGGTGCAGTCATCCCGCTTGGCCCAGAGCTCCATAAACTCTCTGTGGCGGCTGGCGCTGTGATAGAAGGAGTAGGTGCTCATAATGTTGTGGCAGTCCCGGTAGGCTCTTGCCTTTTCGGCCTCCAGCTCCAGTGCGGCCAAACGCTCGCTAATTTGCTGCATAGTCAGTTCCATTTTTGTAAGCTCCTTTCTGTGCTCAATCAGTTTGGACGGGGGGGCGTCCTGCTGTCCTCACCATATCACGCTGGGGCCCCACTGAAAAGCCTTAGTTTTTGCATAGGGGCAGTAAAAAACTAAGGGGCACAATTTTTGCGGGAGCAGAAGCAGCGGAAAAATTGTGGGTCATACAGAAACCGCTGCGCTGCAAGGCTTCTGGGGCCGCGGGGACTGCGGAACACCGGAGCGGAAAAAATTCGAAGGGGCTGCTGCAAAATAGAAATGCAGCAGCCCATCTGGACGTTATTGGGGAGCAGGCCAGCGGCTTCAGCTACGCTCCGCTAAATAAATACTGGCCCGATTTTGGATGATCTCGGCCACTTCCTCCGCTGTTTTCTGACCGGAGAAATAGGCATCCACCTCATCGTAGATGATGACCCAGATCACAATGTTGGTGTTGCCGCTGAAGGTGGATGCCTGATCCAGTACCGCCTCCATGTCGCGGATCTCCTCTTCCGTGAGGCCCTTCACCGGCGGAAGCGTCACAGAGACGGTTCCCATATTCGTCCCGGCTGCCGCGTCGGCTGGATTTGCGAAGGCCTCAGTCACCGTAGGTGGGATTTCCTTCTCTGCCTCCTGGGCCCGGGCGGAGAGCTCGGTCTTTAGAAGCGGCAGCCACGGAACTGTTTTCTGATAATCTGCGGACAGGGTAGTTTTGATAAACTCCCAGGCGGCGCTTTCCCGGCCGGTGCCGCCGCATATACCAAACCGGATGACAGAGCCAACAAAGACACAGGGGCCTCCGTCGCTGGGGAATCCCACAGAGTTGGTCAGCCCCTGATCGGACAGCTCCTTGTAGCCGTCAAAGCTGCTAAGCTGATTCCAGCCGCATAGAATGGAGCCGTTCTGAAAGGCGTTTTGCTCCGTGATGGCATCCTTCCAGTCCCGCTGGCTCCAGCTGCTTGCATCCTCCAGCAGCCGAATAAAGCGGTCAGAGGTAAAATCGCAGGTCATCTGCGTATAATCGATGAAGCTGGGCAGATAGCCCCGAAGCAGTACCGTGAGCAGCTCGGCAGGCGTTTCTACGGCATTCGTAAACGCAGAATCCGGATGGGCGTCCATCCATGCCTCGATATGGTCAAGATCCCAGGGAGATGTGCTGTCCCAAACCTCGGGGCTCACATACATACTTTGCAGGTAGTAGGTGGGTGAGATCTGATACAGCGCATGGTCGCTCCATTCCATGGCCTTTAGGGCCGGCTGCACCAGCTGATCCGGTGTTATGTCCGGGTCGTTGCTCAAATAGTCATACAGATCCACAAATACGCCTTTTGCCGCATAGGTCTCATATTCAAAACCATCCAGGCTGATGAGATCCGGGCCGTCACCGGAGATCAATGACAGCTTCAGTTCCCCTTCGTTGCCCGCATACCAGACGGATTCCAGCTGCTGGACGGTATCCAGGTTGTTGAAGGCTTCGATGGCCTCGCTGATGTAGCGGTTGTTCTCTACTCTGGCAATGGTCAACGTCTGTACCTCTTCGGCAGTCGGATAGCTTGTGAGGGTGGAAGTTTCCGAATTGGATGCTTCCGTCGTGGGAATTGCCGCATTCACACTGGATGCAGTGCTGGGCGTATGCTGACAGGCACAGAACAGGAGAAGCAGCCCGCAGCATAGGGGAATCAATCGCTTTTTCACACTAAGACCTCCTCATACATTATTCTGTTAATCGGCACGCTTTCTAGCACTTTTGGGGTGGGGCATCATTCCTCAGGTGGCGCTCCCACGAACGCCGCGGCCAGCTCCGCGGTCTGCCGGATCTGCTCCTCATTGGAGATCGTCGGCGTTCCGTCGTCATTCTGGGCTCCGTAGCTGCCGAACTGGGCGTGACAGCCGCCCTCGATGATGACCTCGGTGCAGTCCGCCGGGAGATTGTCCCGGTACTTTTCGTAGGAAGCCCGGTTTAATACGCCATCCTCGGATCCGTAGACGGAGAGCGCCCGGAGGGAGGTGCCGCACAGATCTTTGGTGGAATAGGCCGCCAGCAGGATCACTCCGGCGAAGTCCTCCGCATGCCCCGCCGCATCGCTGGCCGCCATGAAGAGCTATGATGCGGACGCCCTGAAGCAGATGACCACCGCCAGCGGACGTATCGGCTACTTCCCCCAGGTGCATATGCGGCCCTATATCGACAGCTTTGCCATCGGCCTCAATCAGGACGTGATGGATCAGCTGAACCTGGAAATCGCCAAGAGTTACTATCCGCTCATTTTCATAATCCATCATTATCTCAATCGTTCTGTATTCTTCTGGCATTAA
>CAKTEB010000045.1 GCA_934546685.1 uncultured Oscillospiraceae bacterium | reverse complement strand
CAGCAACACCGTGGCGGGTACCGGCACCGTGGAGCAGGCCCGGAAGGGCACCGACTACTACGCCACCCGTACCGTGGACGGCGTGGAGTACGGCTATCTCCCCGGGGGCTCCGGCTATGTGGCCTATGCGGATTCCGGCGTCTTTGACCGGTTCGACAATGTAGACTTCTACGGCGGCAACGAGGTCCAGATCATGGCCTCCTCTAATTCCTCCGCCTTCTACACCAACTCCACCCTGACCTCCGGGCACATCGGTGTTATGACCCAGCAGAATGCCGGCGGCACCATCTCCATCCAGGATTCCGCCCTGAACGTGGCGGAGACCGGCGTACAGATCAAGTCCGGCGCGGCCAACAACGGCTATACCAATGTAGTTCTGGACAATACCCAGGTGAACTTTACCGCCGACTCCAAGTGGGGCCGGACGCTGGTAGAGCTGGTGGAGTCCGACGACGCGGGCAACCCCGGCAACACCTCCTATACCGTCAATGACACCGGAGACGAGGCTACCACCGCTACGGCCACCGGCCAGGTGGAGGATTCCAATGCCATTTTGAAAAACGGCACTTACGAGGGCAACATCTGGAACAACATCTACAACAAGTACCAGGCCCTCAACGTCTACCTCACCGACAACGCCACTCTCAGCGGCACCATTTCCTCCTCCTACGGCTATCATCTCAATGATGACGGCAGCCGTATGGAAAACGGTACGGAGCTCACCTGTGACACCACCGGCAACTATCTGACCTCCGGGGCCAGTGACTACCACAAAATCGGCGCGCAGTACAACGTGGCCAACGCCCAGATCAACAACCCCGTGAACGTGTCCCTTACCAAGGGCTCCTGCTGGAGCATTCAGCTGGCCGACGGCACCTGCGGCGAGGCGGATGCCTGCTATATCGGCGACCTGACCGTTGACGAGACTTCCTCCATCACCGCCCAGGAGCCTGTGACCATCCATGTCTACGGCACCCAGGATATTAGGGGCGATATCGACGACAACATCACCATCGTCCAGGAGGAATATACCGCACCGGACTGCACCACCAATACCCTGACGGCGGTGGACATGGCGGATCCCCGGCACACGGCCACCTTTGTCTTCGTGGATGAAAACGGCGATCCCGCCGTGGGCGCGGCCTCTTTCGGGGCCTACAAGGCCTTTGCCGCCAGCTATTTCACCCTGGCCTTTAACGGCTATGAGATGGTGTCCATGAATGTGACTGAGGGGCAGGCGGAGATTCAGGAGATTACCCCCGACGATCCCGACGGCTACTATGGGGAGTACGACTACAGTATCTCCATGGAGACTGACTGCACCGTGACCGTGGTGGTCAAGGCGGCAGCCAATCAGGGCGGCCCGGGCGGGCCACCTCCCATGTAAGAAAACAGACCTTGGGCGCACTGCAAAAACACCTTGCAGCGCGCCCTTTTCCTGTTTCGACAGACTTTTTCCGGATGATAGAGTACAATGATCCTGATAAGCTGAGGTCACGAGGCCAGTGGGTCCAGTCGGAATACCGCGGCGGTCATATCATCCTCCCCACCGGCCGCCTGGGCCCGCTGGAGCAGCAGACTGGCCAGCTCCTTGGGACTGTCCCCGGCGTAGCTGCGGATCAGCTCCTCGGTGCTGTCCTGCACCACGCCGTCGCTGACCAGGATCAGCATATCGCCTCCCCATAGGGACAGTCGAATGATCTCCGCACCCTGGGTGCCTTCCACGCCCAGACCCGGTGGAGGCGCGGCTGTCCCTAGTTTTTTCACCACGCTGCCGGAGCGCACATAGCTGGGAGCCGCCCCCCATTTGTAGAGGGTGCCCTGACCGGTGATGAGGCTCAGCTCCAGCACGTCCATGGTGGAGAAGCAGCCGTTGTCCCGGAGCAGGTACATGCCGTCCAGCAGCTCCATGGCGTGATCCGGCTGAAGCCCCGCCTGAATCAGAGAGGACAGGGTGCTCACGGCCATGGAGCTCTCAGCGGCGGCTTCCCGGCCCGTGCCCATGCCGTCGCAGAGCAGGGCATAGAGCCGCCCGTCGTCGGTGCGGAAGCAGAGACCCCGGTCTCCGCTGATCCGCGCGCCCCGGCGGCCGTGGGCACTGACTCCCACCTTCACGTCAAAGGCCTCCTGGGGCGTGCAGCTGACGCCTCGGAGCTGCCGGGCGTTTTGCTCTAGGAGCTCCGACATGTGGATGAGGCATCGGCTGGCCACCAGGCGGTTTTCTTCGCTGCGGCTTCGGCTGCTGCGGCGGCATGCGATCCGGTCCAGCTCCTGATTCAGGGCCACCAGCAGCCCCTCCATATGGCGGCATTCCCCGGCGAATTCCTCCGGAAAGTCCTCCCGCCGGGCCTCGCCCCGGTCTAAAATGGTGCCCAGGGCGCTGCGCAGGGTCTGATAGGTGCTTTGGGCTCCCTTCTCCCAACAGTTTGAATAGCGGGTGCACTGGCGGCAGACCTTTCCGGCGGCTTTGTCGAAGATGTGCTCGCGCTCCTGCTGGGCCCTTTCCTCCGGGTCGATGCCGATGGCGGTGTAGAGCTGACGCAGGGCGGTCTCACCGGCGGTGAGCTGCTGCTCCACCAGGGCCGAGGACTGCTCGATGGCGCTTTCCTCCCGGCCCACGATCATGGCCCCGGGCAGCAGCAGCGATACCACCAGCCCCGCCCCCAGACTCAGGAGGATGGAGAGCTCCGGGGTGCCGGTGTAGATCACCGCCGCCCCCAGGGCCGCCGCGGTCAGCAGTACCCGCAATACCCGATACCGCCGTGGGGCGCAGCTTCCGGCCAGGGCTCCAGCAGTCAGGGTCAGCGTCCAGAATCCGGCGGTCATGAGGCTGGCATCCAGGCACAGGCCCGTGCAGGCTCCCATGGCGGCGGCAGTGCCGGGATCCGTGCGCCGGGCGGCCAGGGCGGTGAGGCTCACCGCCGCCACGATCCCCAGATTTAGTTCAATGGGCAGGGGCAGCCGGGCAAGACCAATCACAAAGAACCCCAGGGCGGCCATGGTGCCCACCCGCCGCTGCTTGTTCCCCAGCAGATCGTCAAAGGCCAAGGGGCTCATGGCCGACAGAAAGACATTCTGCACGCAGCCCGCCAGCAATAGCGGCGTGAGCTTCTGGCTGAACAGAAAAATGGAGCCCACGGCGGCCCGCATGAGCCCCGGTACCAGGCAGTGGAACCACCGCTGCTTGGTCACCCACAGAGAGCCGAATATGTACATGGTCACAAAGGTCAAAAGCGCCGCGCTGGTGAGCTCCAGCCCCTGGGAAAAGCTCTGCATGGTCAGGGCTCCGCAGACGGTGCCGATCAGGGCGCAGAGGCCCCGGAGCCCCCCGCCAGCGGCGGACAGAAGCCCCAGGGCAAAGGGCGCGGGCTGTCCCGCCAGCTGCCCGCAGGAGAGGATAAAGCCTGAGAGCAGATAGAGGCAGCAGCTGGCCGTCTCCCGGAGGGCCGGGCGGGTGATGACCAGGGGCGACTGGGTGTAAAACCAGTTTTCCAGCAGCGGACGTTTTTTCAGCTTTTCTTTCATGGGAACCGTCTCCTTTTTGGACTCTGATCTGCGCCGGGGATGCGGGACGCTATAGGGGCATTATATCTGCTTTCCCGCCTGGAAGCCGTCGGGAAATGGCGGGGGAAATGCCTGGATATGAGGATCCGGCGGAAACGGCGGGAGAAGTGAAGATACCTCTTGCGCAATGGCGGGAAAGCGGGTACAATGGGGAAAGAGAAAGGACGGCGATTTTCATGGCAACAGAAATTGAAATGAAGCTGAGTGTCCCCAGCGAAGATACCCTGCGGCGGGTGCTGGAGGATCCGGAGCTCACCCAATATATGAAGGACGACTATGAGACCCGGCATATGCACAGCACCTACTACGACACCTCCGATGGCCAGCTGAGCCGCCGCAGATGGACGCTGCGGCTCCGGAATGAGGGGGGGCAGCATGTGGCGGCCTTTAAGACCGCAAATATGAGCGACGATGCGGGCTTTTTCACCCGGAACGAGTGGCAGTGCATGGTGGACAATATCGAGGACGCCATTCCCCTGCTCATCGACCAGGGCGCGCCCCGGGAGCTCAAGAATATTCTGAAGGGCAAGCCTCTGGTGGAGACCTGCGGCGCGGATTTTGACCGGCAATCCGCCTGCCTGTATCTGGACGACGGGGTTCGGGTAGAGATCGCGGGAGATCTGGGCTATCTCTTTTCCGGGGAGAACCGGACGCCCATCTGCGAGCTGGAGCTGGAGCTTCTCTACGGCGATGCCGGAAGCCTGCCGCCTCTGTGCAGCCAGTTGATCTCAGAATACGGCCTCCATGAGGAGGAGCGAAGCAAGTACCAGCGGGCCAGAGCCTTGGCCGCGCAGAAAACGGAAACCACCTGATATCCAGCAAAAATCGCCGCACGGCTTTTCGTGCGGCGATTCTTTTAGGCTGATTTAGAAGGCAAAGTTGCCGTTCACGAACACGGGGATCTCCTTTCCGTCGTGGGTCAGGCCGGTGATGGAGAGATCCTGGGTGCCCACCATAAAGTCCACATGGGTGATGGACTGGTTCAGACCCAGGGCCTTCTGCTCCTCGGGCGTCTTCTCCTCACCGCCCTTGACGCAGTTGGGGTAGGCGGAGCCGAAGGCCAGGTGGCAGGAGGCGTTCTCGTCAAAGAGGGTGTTGTAGAACAGGATGCCCGTATTGCGGATGGGGGAATCGTAGGGCACCAGAGCCACCTCGCCCAGGAAGGAAGCGCCCTCGTCCACGGAGATGGCGGAGCGGAGATATTCCTCGCCCGTTTCTGCATGGACGTCTACAATCTTTCCGTCCTTGAAATCCAGATAGAAATTCTCAATCAGATTGCCGTCCATGGCCAGGGGCAGGGCTGCGTAGACTCGGCCGTTTACTGCGTCCCGCTGAGGAGCCGTAAAGACCTCCTCCGTGGGCATATTAGGCACGAACTCCACGCCGTCCGCGCTGTATTCGCTGCCGCCCTGCCACACATGGTTCTCCGGCAGGGCCACGGTGAGATCGGTGCCCAGGGCATTGCGATAGCGGAGGGACTTGAAATTATAGTCGTTTAGGATTCTGCATCGGCGGGTGCAGGTGTCCACATGCTTTTTCCAGGCGTCTACAGCGGTGCCGTCTCCGGAAATTCGGCAGGTGGCGAAGATGGCCTCCCACAGGGCGTCCATGGCCTGCTCGGGAGCCTTCTCAGGGAAGACCTTCTGAGCCCAGTCGGCGGTGGGATACGCGCCGATGGACCACTGGAACTTCCCGGCGGTCATGGCGTCGTAATAGGGCTGGGCGGCCACGCCGAAGGTACGCCGCCAATTCTGAATCCGCTGGGAATCCACGCCCTTTAGGAGCTCCGGGTCGCTGCTGTCGATACTGAGCACGGGATTGTTATTGGCCACGAAATAGTCGAATTTGGCCTGGAGATAGGAGGGGAACTCTGTAAATACTGCTCCGTCAGCCTGGAGATACCGCTGCCGGGTCACAAAGTCGTCGGCCCAGTCCACCATCACATCTCTGGCCCCGGCCTCCAGGGCCGCCTGGACGCACAGCCGCACCAGGGGCACACAGTCCACGGTGCCCGCAATTCGGGGCGTCTGGCCGGGCTGGACGTTCATGCCTACCTCTACCAGCAGATGGGCGTATTCCTGGAGCTTTTGTTCAAAATTCTCTACCATCGGAAGGAAACCTCATTTCTAAAAAATTGGAGCGGGAGCACCGCAGAGTGAGTATAGCATATCCCGGAGAGACGCGCAACAGGGGCCGCCGCAAATGCGGCAGCCCCTGAACGAAATCTGCTTATGCTTCCTTGATCACCAGCATACCGCCGGAGGCCAGGGTATAGGTGCCGGCCTTGGCGGCCACGGCCTGGATGGTAACTCCCGCGGGGGCGTCGATCTGATCGGTGTCTACCTCGCCGACGATGGTCACAGAGGACTGATTGGTGGCAGTCCAGCTGCTCTCCCCATCGAAGTGGAGGATGGCTCCCTGGATGGCGCCCACCAGGGAGGAGCCCTCGAAGTAGACGTTCATCTCACGGTCAGGATCCTCGTGGAGGATGGCGC
Source organism: uncultured Oscillospiraceae bacterium (assembly GCA_934546685.1). GTDB lineage: Bacteria > Bacillota > Clostridia > Oscillospirales > Oscillospiraceae > HGM13006. The sequence goes on along the minus strand of CAKTEB010000045.1, from coordinate 12,257 downwards.
CCTCCAGTTCGGAGTCCTTGATGTGAACGTGGATGCCGTAGACCCGCTTGCCGCCGGTCTTGGTGGCGTTGGGGTCGGTGTTCACAATGGAGTGCACCAGCACACCGTTGTCGGCGGTGATGTCGCTGCTCTCGATGTTCACAATGGCGTTCTGGCTGCGGATGGACACCGCGTCCTTCACGGAGTTTACGGCGCTGTTCCGCACGGTCAGGGTGCCCACCTCAGAGGGCATGCCCATGACGCAGTGGATATGGGCAAAGTAGCTGCCGCAGACGGCGGTGCAGTCGTCAAAGGTCATATCGCACTCACCGGCCATGATGCCCGCCTGATCCGCCACGTCGAAGTCACAGGAGTTGAAGAAATCATGGCAGCAGCCATCGGCATAAGCGCCGTAGCCGGAGAGAATGGTCTGCACCTTGCAGTTGTTAGCCTCCAGCTTTACATAGCCCTCGGAGCCGTCGGTGGACAGAGCCGCCCAGCCGTCGCCGATGATGGTGGAATCATAAAGATAGGTCTCGGAGTTGGACTGGGTGCAGTGGGTGCGGCAGTTGCCCTGGATCTCCAGGGCCGCCGGTGGGCTGCCAGCGTCCTCCAGATTGGCGGCGGCAGCACCGAAGGGCGCGCCATGGCCGTGGAGATAGCTGTTGTAGATGTACATCTTGGAATACTGCTCGGTGGCGGTGCAGCAGCGGGACTTGCCCACGGTGAGCACCTTGCAGTTCTTAATGGTCATCTCCGAGTGATCCCCGGCGAATAATCCGGAGCCCTTGCCGCCCAGACCGTTGGAGTTGGAGTGCAGGAAGATGGTGGAGTCCTCCACAGTGTACGTCTCGCCCTCACCGGAGACAGTGATGCCGCCAGCGTCGGGATCGTCGGATTCGATATATACGGCCTTGGCCTCTGTGTCGCCGATGGTGCCGGCAACGGTGGGAGCCTTGTCAAAGCTGCCCATCACCAGCTTGCCGCCCTCGCGCAGGGCCACGGGCGTTTTTGGGGTGTTGGGGCCGCCAGGAGGGCCTCCAGGGCCGCCGCCGGGGCCACCAGGGCCACCAGGGCCGCCAGGGCCGCCAGGACCACCAGGGCCGCCGGGGCCACCAGGGCCGCCGCCGGGGCCGCCCATCATGGCCATCATCTCTTCCAGGGTGGGCATCTTAAATTCCTCCCGTACGGGGGGCTCATATGTAATTCCTTGGATCTTGGACATAATTATCATCCTTCTTTCGTCGTTGATAAGGCACGGAGAAGCAATCCGAAGCCAACGTTATTATACAATAGTTCGGTATGAAAATACAAGCCGGAGGAATGGTCAGATTCTGCGGTATTGCGCCAAATCAAGCCTCTTCCGGGTTCTCGGATAAAAAGATAAAGGGCACGCCGCAGTGACTGCACGCGTTATGACTGGAGGACTGCATCATATGGCATTTGGGGCAGGTGAGCAGATCCTCGGGCCGGAAGGGAAATTCGATGGAGGGAATCTCCGGAATGTCCATGGGCTCCTGGAATGCTTCCTGGGGTTCCGCCGGAGCGGGCATCTCCAGCTTGTCCAGCCTTGCTAAGATCTCCTGCTGCTGCCGGCAGGACAGCTCCAGCAGAGCGGTGATCTCGTCTAATTTGGAAAGGATCGATTCGGTATCCATTTCGGTTGCCTCCTTAGGTTCATTTACTCCGACTATAGCAAGTTCTAAAATGACTGTCAAGATGGGAAATGGATCCCTTGACGAACCGGGGCGGTCATTATACAATAGACCCACGAAGAAACACTGCAAAGGGGAAATGACTGTGTATTATCTGGGCGTAGATCTGGGGGGCACCAACGTGGCCTGCGGCGTGGTGGATCGGCAGGGCAGGATTCTGGGCCGGGGCACCGTAAAGACCGGCCTGCCCGCACCGGCGGATACTATTGCGGACCGCATTGCCGAGGCGGCGCGGAAGGCCGTGGCAGATGCGGGGATCACCTTAGACGAGGTGGAGGCTGTGGGCATCGGCACCCCGGGCATTGCCAACTCCGAAAAGGGCGAGGTGGAGTACAGCTGCAACCTGGGGTTCCGGAATACGCCCCTTTCCAGGCTGGTATCGGATCGGCTGGGGAAGCCTGTTTTCCTGGAAAATGATGCTAATGCCGCGGCCCTAGGTGAATTTGTGGCGGGCTCCGGACGGGGCAGCCACTCCCTGGTGGCTATCACCCTGGGAACAGGTGTGGGCGGCGGTGTGGTCCTTGGCGGACGGCTGCTGACGGGCTTTAACTTCGCCGGGGCGGAGATCGGCCATTTCGTCATGGTACAGGACGGCGAGCCCTGCACCTGCGGGCGAAAGGGCTGCTTCGAGGCCTACTGCTCTGCCACTGCCCTGATCCGCCAGACCAAGCGGGCCATGGAGGAGCATCCTGAGAGCCTCATGTGGAAGCTGGCCACGGAGCTGGAGCAGGTCAATGGCCGCACCTGCTTTGACGCCATGGATCGGGGGGACGAGACGGCGCGGCGGGTGGTGGAACAATACATCTCCTATCTGGCCTGCGGCCTTACCTCTATCGTGAACATCTTCCAGCCGGAGGTGCTCTGCGTAGGCGGCGGCATCTGCAACCAAGGGGAGCGGCTGCTCCAGCCGGTGCGTGCGGTCTTTGATCGGGAGGACTACGCCAGAGCCTCCGCTCGGCGCACCCGGATCGTCCGGGCAACCCTGGGCAACGACGCGGGGATCATCGGCGCGGCCATGCTGCCCCTGTATCGCTGAAAATATAGACAAAAATGGATGCTGCGGCATGCAGCATCCATTTTTTATGGGCGTTAATCGAGGTTTGCCCGATCCATCAGGGTCACCGTGACCTCATAGCTCTCGCCGTTCCGGTAGAGCTTCAGAGAGATCTGATCTCCGGCCTCGTACTGATTCTTGATCCGGTTGAATTCGTCGGTGGTGATGACAGACTGACCGTCGATGGCGGTGATGATATCACCGGCGCGGACGCCCTGGGCGTAGGCGTCGGAATGAGGCTCCACCGAGCGGATATACAGCCGCCCGGGCAGATTATAGTACAGGCTGATCCGGCTCTCCAGCTGCTCCACTGAGAAGCCAAAGGCGGGGCGGCCCGTGACGTAGCCCTTTTCCACCAGCTCATCCACAATGGGCTTAGCGGAGGAAATGGGGATTGCGAAGCCCAGACCCTCCACAGTGGTATAGCCCGAGGAGGAGAGCTTGATGGTGTTGATGCCGATGACCTGGCCCTCCATGTTGACCAGGGGGCCGCCGGAGTTGCCGTTGTTCAGGGCGGCGTTGGTCTGCATCAGGGTCATGGTGCGGTCTCCCACGCTGACATCCCGCTTGATGCCGCAGATGATGCCATCGGTCATAGTGCCCCGAAGCTCAATGCCGAGGGGGTCGCCGATGGCTACCACCGCGTCGCCCACCTCTGCCGCGTCGGAATCGCCGAACTCCGCGGGGGTCAGGCCTGTGGCGGCGATCTTCAGCACCATCAGATCCGAGGTCTCGTCGCCGCCCACCTCCGCGGCAGAATACTCCTGGCCGTCGGTGAGCAGTACGGTGATCTCCTTGGCGGAGGACACCACATGGTAGTTGGTGATGATATAGCCGTCAGAGGACATGATAACGCCGGTGCCCGTAGAGGTGGAGGAGGCGCCCACGGCAGTGATGGACACCACGCTGGGGATTACCTTTTTGTAGATGTCCGGCAGCTCCAGGGTCTCATCCGTGCTGGGGGAAATGGTCAATACCGCACCGCTGCCCAAAAGAGAGGACTGATCCGGGGTGGCCGCGGGGGAGGATTCTGCCGCCGTCTCCGCGCCGCCGGAGGTGGAGGTAGAGATCGGCGAGGGCTGGGGATCCTGGGTGTCCTGGGGTACTGGGGGCTCGCTGTTCCGGGACAGGGTGGCCCCTGCGGTGATGCACAGCAGCAGCACGCCGGTGACGGCGGCGATCCAGCCGTGATTTTTGGGCTTCCTGGGGGGGCGGCACTGGCCGCCGGTGCTGTAGTAGCCCTGATATGGCGAAGCGTCATCCAGATAGTCGGAATCGTGCTCAAAAGGTTCCATCGTATCCCTCCGTTTGGGAATTTAGCCGGGGAGATGCTTTCCCGGCTATGATACCTGCCTACAGTATACGGAATCCGGGAACCATTTGCATGAACTTTTAATGAACTGTTTGTGAAATGTTGTATAGGCCCGGGAATGCTGATAGAAAATGGGGAAACAGGGAGGTGCCGCCGGAGCTCCTCGGAGCCGGAAATCTGCTTTCATCGTTGCATATTCCGGCAAGTTGTGCTAACATGGATAGGATAAGATCAACAGTGGGCAAGGAGGTTTTCCATGGAAAAGCTTGCATTGCAGCGGCAGCGGGTCAATGAATGGATGAAGGAGCAGGGCGCGAAATTCGCCGTGGTCCGCCAGGGCCAGCGGCAGATTACTGGGCGGCCCTTCGATCCCATTCCCAGGGTGCTCTCCGCCGAGACCTTTACGAAGCTGGAGCAGGGGCTCATTCAGCGGATCAACGCCCTGAATATCTTTCTCAGCGACGTGTATCATGACCGGATGATCCTGCGGGATGGGGTCATTCCGGAGGAATTTGTGCTGTCCTCCATGGACTTTAAGCCCCAGTGCATGGGCATCACGCCCCCCAAGAGCATCTATACTCACATCACCGCCACGGACTTAGTCTGCGGCACCGACGGGGCCTGGTACGCCATGGAGGACAGCCTGTCCGTGCCGGACGGCTGCACCTATCCGCATTTTGCCCGGAAGCTCTGCCGGGAGATCGCCCCGGAGAACTACCAGGTGCCGGAGCTCTGCGACAACTGCGGCCTGGACATCCTGCTTCGGCAGCTGTATCGGGATATTATGGACGGAGATCCGGAGCTGGAGGGCGGCATCGTGGTACTGCTCAGCGAGGGGAAGGACGCGCTTAGCTACTTTGAGCTGAAGTACATGGCAGAGCTCACCGGGGCCGTGGCGGCCCAGGCGGAGCAGCTGATCGTCATGGACAACAAGGTTTATTACCGGGCACCGGAGGGGGGCTTCCAGCGGGTGTCCATCCTCCATCGGCTGGCCCTGGACTGCATGCTGGATCCTCTGTGCTTCGATCCGGATACCCCCTGCGGCGTGCCCCATCTCATGGAGGCCTACGCCTCCGGGCACCTGGCCATCCTCAACGCCCCAGGGTGCTCCCTGGCGGAGGATCGGGGGCTTCACTACTTCATTCCGGCCATGATCCGGTATTATCTGGACGAGGAGCCGCTGCTGCCCAATGTGCCCACCTATCTGCCCTGGTATCCGGAGCAGCGGGAATATATCCTGTCCCACATGGATACGCTGATCCTGAAGGACGTCTCCAGCAACCGCCGGATGGGCGCGCTCCGGGGCCAAAACCTCACCGAGCAGCAAAGGCAGAAGCTCATGGAGGCCCTCTGCCGGGAGCCCCGGCGGTATATCGCCCAGGAGCAAATCCAGGTGGAGACCCAGCCGGTGCTGGGGGAGGATGGGGTGTCCACCTATCCCGCCCGGTGTGATTTCCGGGCCTACACCGTGCATTCTGATTCCCTGCGGGTCTGGATGGGCGGCCTGTCCAGGTTTACGGTCCAGCAGCAGGGGGCGGCGGCCCCCATCAACGGCTTCAAGGACACCTGGGTCATGAGCAAGTAGGAGGGGAGCAGAATGAAAAAATACGCGTTTACCTTCACCGTGTCTCAGAGCTTCCAGTCGCCCATCTCCAAGCACGGCTTTTTGATCCGCTGCATGCCGGGAACGTATCCCTTCCAGCGATCCTATGCCCATAAGCTCACGGTGACGCCCCACGCGGCCCTGGGACTGATCTCCGATGCCTACGGCAACGAGATGTATACGGGCACCATTGACAAGGCTCACACCGCGTTTTCCTTTACGGCCTCCGGCTTTGTGCTGTGCTCCAAATATGTGATCCATGAGCCTCTGGATCGGCTCTATCTCTATCCCACCCGGCTCACCCAGCCAACGGAGGCTATGGAGCATTGGCTGGGGGAATTAGAGCTGCCGGAGGAGCCCTGGGAGCGGGCAAAGGTGCTCTGCCGCGCCGTGAGTCAGAGACTCAGCTGGACGGCATTATCCCAGAACTTTACGGCCGCTCAGGCCCTGGAGACGGGCACCGGCGACGCAAGGGACTACGCCCATCTGTTCCTGAGCCTGTGCCGCCTTTCCGGCATTGCCGCCCGGTTCGTCAGCGGCCTGGCGGAGGGCATCCCTCAGGCCCACGCTTGGGCGGAGGTCTACTGCGGCGGTGTGTGGCGGCCAATGGATCCCAGCGCCGGGGTCCCCGTGGAGGAGGGCTACCTGAAGATCGCCCATGGCCCGGACTATGACGCCTGCGCCGTGGAGCGCAGCTGCTTCCGGGATAAGGACACCCCCTGGAAGCGGGAGGTGGCGGTGCAGGTCACGGAGCATGTGATCCGCAGCCGGGACACGGTGCCCCATGCTTAAATTGGGCGGCACCGCACGAATGTACCGCCGGGCTACAGCCGATCTTTTCTGCCGGAAATTCGTTATTATTTCTTGAAATACACAAAATATTCCTGCGAGGAACTGCCTCTTTCCGACGCAGAATCTCTGGCTGAATCCCTGTCGCCAATTCATGTGGTGCTTCCTGATACGCTTGATTCTATTGCAAAGGATGATTGTTATGCGTCCTAAAATTGGTGTGCTGCCGCTTTACGACAGCGAAAAACAGACCCTTTGGATCAATCCCCTGTACTTCGGCGGCATCGAGACCGCCGGGGGCCTGCCGGTGCTTCTGCCCCTGTCGCAGGACGAAGCGCTCTGGGAGGAATACCTAAATAGCTTTGACGGCTTTGTCTTCACCGGCGGCCAGGACATCGACCCTGCCATCTACGGGGAGGAGAAGCTGCCGGAATGCGGCTATCAGGCCCCCATGCGGGACCGGCAGGAGACCTATATGCTCCGCCGAGCCTATGAAATGGACAAGCCCGCCCTGGGCATCTGCCGGGGCATCCAAATGATGAACGCTGCCCTGGGCGGCACCTTGTATCAGGATATCTTCACCCAATGTCCCAGTCCGGTGACCCACCGGCAGGACAAGCCCTATGACCTGCCCCATCATCAGGTGACCATTCAGAAGGACACCGTGCTATACGGCATCCTGGGGGTGGAACACTTGTCCGTCAACAGTATGCACCACCAGGCGGTGAAGACCCCGGCCCCGGGCTTTACGGTCTCCGCCCGTGCCGCTGACGGCATGATCGAGGCCATTGAGGATCCCGCCAAGCGCTTTATGCTGGGCCTCCAGTGGCACCCAGAGCATATGTGGCAGAAATACGAATCCGCGCGGCAGGTCTGGAACGCCTTTGTGGCGGCATGCCGCTAAAATATAAAATGGAGTTATACTTATGTCTGAAATTATCACAAAAGAACAGATCCCCGAATATGAAGCATTTTTGCAGTCCCACCCCAAGGGCCACTTTGCTCAGAGCATCCTTTGGGCAAAGCAGAAGCCCATGTGGAAGTGGGAGGCCATCGTGTCCCGGGACAAGGACGGTAGGATCAAGGGCTCTCTGGCGGTGCTGATCCGCAAGATCATCCCCGGCATGCCCTTTACCATGATGTACGGCTGCCGCGGCCCGGTGACGGATCTGGACGACAAGGAGACCCTGGCGGATCTCGTCGACGGCGCGAAAAGGCTGGCGAAGAAATACCACTCCTATGTCATCAAGATCGATCCGGACGTGCCCTCGGAGGAGACGGCCTATACAGAGAGTCTGGAGGCCCTGGGCTTCCATCTCACCGGCGGCGGCGCCACCTTTGACGCGATCCAGCCCCAGTATGTTTTCCGGCTGAATACCCAGGGGAAAACCTCGGAGGAGCTGCTCATGAGCCTGCCCCAATCCACCCGCCGGAAGGTGCGCGCTGGCGCAAAAAAGGGCGTCACCGTGGAGATCAAGGGCAAGGAGGCCGTGCCGGACTTTGCGCGGCTGATGCTGGAGACCGGCGTCCGGGACGGCTTTGTGACCCGTGAGGCCTCTTATTTTGAGAATATGCTGGACAACCTGGGGGAGCACGCCCGGCTGTACATGGCCTACTACGAGGGCCAGGCCATTGCGGGCACTCTGGCCATCTGGTACGGCGATAAGGTCTGGTATCTCTACGGCGCGTCCTCCAACGAGCACCGGAACCTGATGCCCAATTATATGCTCCAGTGGAGTATGATCGAGTGGGCCGTGGAAAAGGGCTGCCGGCTCTACGACTTCCGGGGCGTGCCCGGAAGGGTGGGGGAGGATCATCCTCTGTACGGCCTCTATAAGTTCAAGCTGGGCTTCGGCGGCGACTATGTGGAGTTCGTGGGCGAGATGGACATGGTCCTCAATAAGCCCGTGAACTGGATGATCACCAAGGGCAAGCCCATTTTCATGGACGTGCGGAAGAAGCTCTATCTGCTGAAAAACAAAAAGTGATCCGGGGGCGGACGTATGAACTGCTATGTAGTGGATAAGGAAGGCCTAGAGGGAAATATCCGCGTTCTGCGGGAAAAGGCCGGGAATGCGGCCATTTACGGCGTCATCAAGGGGAACGGCTACGGCCTGGGGCTGATTCCCATGGCCCAGGCACTTTCTGATGGCGGAGTGGATCGCTTCGCCGTCACGGAGCCCAAGGACATCCGGGCCCTGCGGGAGGCGGGCTTCCAGCAGGAGATCCTGATGCTGCGGGCCACCTGCGTCTCGGAGGAATTATCGGAGCTTTTGGGGCTGGACGCGGTCTGCACCGTGGGCTCTCTGGACTGCGCCCTGGCCATGGACAAGGCCGCGGCGGAGAAAGGCAAAAAGCTCCGCTGCCATGTGAAGATCGACACGGGCATGGGCCGCTATGGCTTTCTGCCCGGGGATCTTGACGGCATCCGTCAGGTCTATGCCATGGAGCACCTGGAGCCCAGCGGCATCTACACTCATTTCCACAGTGCCTTTTCCAGTGAGAAGGACACCCGTGGCCAGTTCGAGGCCTTTATGGGCGTGATCCGGGCCCTGGAGGGGGAGGGATACCAGCTGGGCACCCGGCACTGCTGCAATTCCTCGGCGTTCCTCAAGTATCCGGAGATGCATTTGGATGCGGTGCGGCTGGGCTCAGCGCTGCTGGGGCGGCTGTCCTTCCTGGGAGATATGGGCCTTATAAAGCTGGGCTGGTGCCGGAGCCAGGTGGAGCTGATCCGGGAGATCCCCAAGGGCAGCACCGTTGGCTATGGAGCCGCCTGGAGGGCCAAGCGGCCAACGAAGATCGCTGTGTGCAGCGTGGGCTATTTTAATGGCTTCGGGGCCGAGAAGGGCAACGATATCTTCCGGTTCCGGGACTGCGTGCGGGGCGGCCTCTGTTATGTGAAGGCATTTCTCAAGAAAAAGGCCTTCTATGTATCGGTCAATGGAAAGCCCGCCCGGGTGCTGGGCCACATCGGCATGGTACAGACCATCTTCGACGTGACGGATATTCCGTGCCAGGTGGGGGATCCGGTGCGCATTGAGATCAATCCCCTGCTGGTCAAGGATATGCCGGTGGTATTTGAATAGCAAACAAAATGCGTGTCTGCGACGATGCAGACACGCATTTTTCGGATTATGGATACTCGATCTGTAAGCTGCGAGCCCAGTATACCATGGCTTCCCTAGGGGATTCCATCGAATTCTGGGGGCCGGAAATTATTTTGCCGTGACCTGGCACTGGCCCAGCAGAAACGGCAGAAGCTGATCCTGGCCGATATTCAGCACGAACTGGAATTCGTCGTACAGCTGCCGCTCCGCCGAGGATAAAAGCTCCTGATCGCTCATGGGCATCAGCCGCCCCGCGGGCATCTGCTGGGCGTGAAGATAGAGATTCTTCACCAGGCGGATCAGGGCGACTGGGTCGCCGCTGCGCAGGGTCTGGCCGCAGACCTGGCGGCGGGTACGGCTGTCGCTGATCCAGTGGGGCGGATTGTCCTGCTCCCGGTTCACCAGACTATAGATCTCCTGGGCGGAGAGCATCCGGCGCAGATGGACGCGCTCCGGCTGGGCGTCCACCGGCAGATACAGGGTAATGCGGTCATTGCCCATAGGCCGCAGCAGGAAATAGTCCCGACGGCTTGCGCCCAGATCTTTTGTCTCTCTGCCGCAGACCAGGCAGACTCCGTGGCCGCCGTAGTGGATGCGATCTCCGATATGTAGGGTCAATTCACTCATGCTCGTGTTCCTCCATTGCTTCCGTGTCCAATAGCCCATATTCCTGATGCTGTGATGCGGTTTACCATAACAATAGTATTATACCGTAATTTTGGGGAGTTGGAAAGGGGATTTGTGACTTCAAAGGATTTTTTGGAGGAATGCCCTATAGCAGACCCGGCATCCATGCACAAATTGCACAAAAAACGTGGCGCTGCAAGGACTTTGCAGCGCCACGGCGATTGTTATTTGCCCGCGTAGTAGTTGATGAGGCAGCCGGAGAGGATCACGTCCCGTTCCTCACGGGAGAGGTTTTTCAGCTGAAGGGTGATGTTCTTGGACTTGTCTCCCTGAAGCAGGGTGCCGGTGACGGTCTCGTCCATGCCCTCCAGGGCCTTGCGGATGCCGGGAACATAGAGCCGGTCTCCGGGCTGGATGTTCAGCTGCTCGATATCCGCCACGGTGAAGGGCACCATGCCCCAGTTGATGACGTTGGAGCGGTAGCGCTTGGTGGCGTATTCCAGACACAGGTTGGCGCAGCCGCCCAATACCCGCTGGCAGGAGGCTGCCTGCTCCCGAGCGGAGCCGTCGCCGGGACGGATGGACATGACCAAGCTGCCGAGGCCTGTGGTGGTAGGATCATATCCGGCCATTTCGCCGGCTACCGAGGCGGGATCCGCCTGGCGCTGGAGCTCCAGGGCCTTGACGGCCTTGGCCCTGGGCACATACTGGGGGTCCTTCCGGCTCAGGGCAAATTCACTGAGACGGATGGGGTTGGAGCGGTAGGAAGAGGTCTCGCCGGAGGGGATCAGCTCATCGGTGGTGGTGAGGGGATCGTAGATGGCGGAGCAGACCGTTAATAGCAGGTTCTCCGGCAGGGGAATCTGTTTGGGCCAGTCGGCGATGTTGGGGCCGAAGACCAGCTCCTCCTGGGGCTGAGGCTTGCCCACGCCGTAGTAGATCCGGGCTTTGTAGGCGGAATCGTCGTAGTGGTAGTCCACCCGCTGGGGATCCGGCTGGATCTCCGGGTAGTCCGAGGCGGCAGTGATGGCACCGCCATTCAGGGCGGAGGCGGCGATGGAGCGGGCGTCCATCAGGGCCACATAGGACAGCTGATTGTCGCCGGGCTTGCTGCCCTCACGGTTGGGGAAGTTCCGGGTGGAATGGCGGATGGAGAATGCGCCGTTGGCAGGTACATCCCCTGCGCCAAAGCAAGGGCCGCAGAAGGCCGAGCGGATGGAAACGCCGCTGGTCATGAGCTTGGTGAGGGCCCCGGTACGGCTGAGCTCCATCATCACAGGCATGGAGGCGGGATAGGCGGACAGCCAAAACTCCCCAGAGCCCAGGGGCTTGCCGTTTAAGATCTCCGCTGCTTTCTGAAGGTTCTGATAGGTGCCGCCGGAGCAGCCCGCAATGACGCCCTGATCCGCATAGAACTTGCCGTTTCTGATCTTTTTCAGCAGGCTTTCTGGCCTGGTTTTCAGGGTCAGCTGCTGCTCCTGCCGGACCTCTACCTCATGGAGCAGATCCTCCAGATTCTCGTTGAAGGTGTGGATGGGAACCGCGCAGGAGGGGTGGAAGGGCAGGGCGATCATACACTCCACGGTGGAAAGGTCTACCTCCAGGATCCGGTCGTAGTACGCGCCGTTCTCCGGGTGCATAGGCTTGTAATCCGCCCCACGTCCATGGATAGTCAGGGATTCCTTCACTACCTCATCGGTTTCCCAGATGGAGCTTAAGCAGGAGGTCTCGGTGGTCATCACGTCGATGCCGCTGCGGTAGTCCATGGCGAGACTGGCGATGCCGGGGCCGAAGAACTCCATGACGGCATTTTTCACAGTGCCCGCAGCAAAGGTCTTCTCGATGATGGAAAGGGCAACGTCCTGGGGGCCCACGCCGGGCCGGGGCGCGCCGGTGAGGTACACGCCCACCACCGGAGGCATGTCGATGTCATAGGTGCGATTCAGAAGCTGCTTCACCAGCTCCGGGCCGCCCTCGCCGATGGCCATGGTGCCGTAAGCGCCGTAGCGGGTGTGAGAGTCGGAGCCGATGATCATTTTGCCGCAGCCCGCGTAGCGCTCCCGCATAT
>CAKTEB010000044.1 GCA_934546685.1 uncultured Oscillospiraceae bacterium | reverse complement strand
CCATCAGCCCCGCGCCCTCCAGCACCGGAGCCGCAAACAGCGCATAGAGCACCACGGCGTTAAGCACGGTACCGGAGAAGATCCAGGGCCGGAATTTTCCCCAGCGGGTACGGGTCTTTGCCACCAGCACCCCCATAAAGGGGTCGTTGAAGGCGTCAAAGATCCGGGCGATCATCAGGATCAGCCCCACAAAGGTGGCGGACAGCCCCAATACGTCCTGATAGTAAAACATCACATAGGAGGCAGACAGGGCGTACACCATGTCCTTGCCTACGGCGCCGATGCCGTAGGCCGCCTTTTGCCTTGCAGTCAATTCCATGTTCTCTTACTCCTTCCCGATCACGGTGAATGTGATGGTCTCCGCCCCGCACCGGGGGCCGCTGACAGTGAGACGGGCCGTGCCCGATTCCCCCGCCGTTCTGACATAAGTGCCGGTCATGCCGCCCTCGGCCACCGTCGTTTTGGGGCCTGCCAGTTCCGCCGGCCCCTCCAGCTGAAGGGTCAGGGGCATCTGGGCATAGGGAGCCACGTTTCCGTTTTCGTCCAGTACCCGGATCCGCACCGCCGCCATATCGTAGGTGTCCCCCTCCCGGAGCTCCAGCGCCGATGGCCGCAGCTCCAGGTGAAGCCCCCGGCTGGGGCACAGAGTCCGGGAGGCAACGACCGCTCCATCCTTCTTTGCGTCAAAGCGCCAGCGGGTGGCCTCGCCGCCCCAGTTGCCCACATACTTGCCGTAGAGCTTCACGCCGTCGTCAAAGCTCATTTTATACCGAACCATGCACCAGGCGAATTTCAGCTTATAGCGGAGCGGCAGCCCGGCCATGCCGTATTTCCCCGCTGCCAGCAGGCAGTCCCGAAGATTTTCAGCCTTTCGCTTGTCATAGCCCTCCTGGCTCTCCAGCAGCTGTCCGATGGTGTCCTCCACCGTCAGGGGCGGATGAGGCAGGTGATCCCAGGGGCTCTTTTTCAGTGCCGTCACATAAGCGTTGTTTTTATAGAGCTCCACGGTATCCGCATTGGTAAACACATAGACCGTGCCGATCTGCCCCGCCGGATAGTCGCCGATGTCCATGCCGGAGCCCACCTCCAGCACCGGAGCCTGCTCCCCCTGGGAGGCGTAGACCCCCGCCGCCAGCTTGGGGTTCCGGAAGCTGTCCATTACGCCGTGGTAGCAGATCCGATCCCCGGAGCCGAAATCCTTGTGGGTGGCATAGTCGAACATGCACCAGCCGAAGCAGCCCGCATGTTCCCCGCTGCCATAGGCCGCATCCAGCACCCGGGCATGGCGCAGCGCGTGCTCCTGCCGGTGCGGGCCGTCATCAAAGGATTTGGTGGGATACATATGGCCGTTGCACTCAGAGATCAGCAGCGCCTTATTTTGATCCGGGCTCACATCCTTCTTTTTCTTTGCGCCGGGATTTGTGCCGTTGTGAGAGAAGTCATTGTAGGCGTAGACGTCCTCCAGCAGGCGGCTCTTTTCCAGGTAACGCACCCCTGAGGTGGCCCGGCTGGGATCCAGGCTGTGGGCGACCTCATTGGTTCGTGTGTAAAAAGCATCATCGTCCACGCTTTCATTGATTCGCACGCCCCAGAGGATAATACTTGGATGATTCCGGTATTGAAGGATCAGCTCCCGGAGCATGTCACATGCCAGCTCCTTCCACGCCTCATCTCCAATGTGCTGCCATCCGGGCAGCTCCGTAAATACCAGCAGCCCCAGCTCATCGCAGGCATCCAGGAAGTGCTGGCTCTGGGGATAGTGGCTGGTGCGGACGGCGTTGCAGCCCAGCTCCTCCTTGAGGATCCGTGCGTCCTCCCGCTGGAGGCTTTCCGGGGCAGCATAGCCGATATAGGGGAAACTCTGGTGCCGGTTCAGCCCCCGCAGAAAGGTCTTTTTCCCATTCAGGAAGAAGCCCTCTGCCCGGAACTCCGCCGTCCGGAAGCCGAATTTCGTTTCCCGACCGTCCAGCACCTGCCCCGCCCCGTCCAGCAGCTCCGCCTGGAGACCATAGAGGTTGGGCGTTTCCGCAGTCCATGGCTCCGCGTGGGGCAGCTCCATAACGGTCTTTACCTGGAGCTGCGGCTCCAGGAGCAGCTCCTTCTGTACCTGCTCCTGGCCATCCAGAATGCGGAGCCTGAGATATTTCACCCGCTCCGGCTGCTCCAGCGTCACCTCCACCGCCGCCTGGGTGAGGCTGGGGGTATGGACAAAGAGATCCGTTATCCGGCATTGCTCCGCCGTCTCCAGCCACACCTCCCGGTACAGTCCTCCATAGGTCAGGTAGTCGATGACGTAGCCAAAGGGCGGCACCGCCGGATCCTCCCGGGTGTCCAGCCGCACAGTGATTTGATTCTCCCGGCTCCGATCCACCAGCTCCGTGATCTCCAGGGCGAAGGCCGTGTAGCCGCCCCGGTGAGCTCCCGCCAGCTGTCCATTCACATAGACCTTCGCCTGATGGGCCGCGCCGTCAAACCGCAGGAACAGCCGCGGGGCCTCCGCCTTCTCCGGCACGGTCAGCCCTCGCCGGTAACCGCAGACCATCTCGTAGTCCTTGGGATCCCCATAGTGGAGGGGCAGCTCCCGACAGGTATGGGGCAGCCGCACCGGCTCCGCCGTGCCCTCCCCCCGCAGGAATTCCTCGCTCCACTGGGCAGTAAATTCCCAGCCGTCACACAGGCTGTATGCTTTCATCGCGCCAGCACCCCCTCCATAAGAATCGAGATCATCTCGTCCAGGGTCTCCCGGTAGGAAAGGCCCAGCTGCTCCCGGGTCTGATTCCCCAAAAAGCCCTCAATGGAGCTGGAGATCATCTGTCTGAGCACCGGCAGCGATACCCGCCGCATGACCCCTTCCGCCATAGCCTGCTCCATCAGCTCCAGGGTGGGCTCCCAGCCGGTCTCCAGCTGCCATCTGACCCGCTGGGCCACCGCCGGATATTTCTCCTCCAGCTCCCCCATTTTTTGCAGATCCATAGCCCCGTAGGCCTCCGGCAGGGCCACGATCACCGCCCGGAGCTTCTCTTGAATGGTTCCGGGCCCCTCCAGCAGCGTCCGTTTTCTGGCGTGGATCTGCAAAAACGCGTCGTCTACCAGGTCGATCAGCAGCGCCTCCTTGGAGGCATAGAGGCCGTAAATAGTCTTTTTGCTGATATGCAGGCCCTCTGCCAGCTGCTGCATGGTAAATCTCAGCCCCTCCCTCTGATAGAGCACCAGGGCCGCCTGCCGGATCCGTGCCCGCAGCACCTTTGTTCCTTCCATGGTCTCACCTCTTGGAAACTAGGTTCGTCATATTAGTTTCCATTGTAATGTAGAAACCGAAACGCTTCAAGGGGTTTCCTAAAAAATCTGCGGTTTGGACGAAGGAAGGGCATATTTTTCGTGCAGAGCATACAAAGGCCCATGGTGTTTTGGGCTGTGAGGGAAAAAATCATTGCATCCAACCGCCATTTCCTCTATACTATTTTTATATCGTAGCAAGGAGCAAAGCATTATGGAATATCGCAGATTTGAAAATACCATCATCGCCCGGATGGACCGGGGGGAGGAGATTTTGGAGCAGGTCAAGGCTTTGGCACTCCAGGAGCACATTCAGCTGGCCTCCGTCAGTGCCCTGGGCGCAGTGGGAGACTTCACCGTGGGCGTGTTCCATGTGGAAGAGCAGCAGTACTACGCCAACACCTTCACCGGGAACTATGAGATCGTTTCCCTAACCGGCACCATCAACACCATGAACGGGGAATTCTACACCCATCTCCACATGAGCGCCGGGGACGATCAGGGACGCGTCTTTGGCGGCCATCTGAACCGCGCCGTCATCAGCGCCACCTGTGAAATGGTCATCACGGTCATCGGCGGCACTGTGGATCGGCGCTTTGACCCGTCCATCGGGCTAAATGTGTTCTCTTTCTAAGAAAACACCCGCAAGGATCCGGGAATTTTTTAGAAAAATTTATTGCAGGATCCTGTAAAATCCGGCATAATAGCATTCATAGTGAAGCCATAGAATATAAAACTTGCACCATCGCCAATTCGCCAACACACAAAGCCGCAGTCCGCGGCGTACAGAGAATGGGAGATTTGATGCACAAGAACGCCGCCATGCTGGAGCTGCTGAACGGCTCCGACCAGATGATCCAAGTCAGCCATCGGGACAGCTATGCCATGCTATACGCCAACGCTGCCGCGCAGCACTTCGGCGGGCAGGATCGCGGCCCCTATGAGGGCCGGTGCTGCTATGAATATCTCATGGGCCTCGATTCCCCCTGTGCCTTCTGCCCTCTGGCCCAGCAAAACGGCCAGGATTCCTTCAGGGGCTGGTGAATAATGGCCAGCAGGCGGAGGCCCTGAAGGACGCACTGGCCGCGGCGGAATACGCCAACAAAGCCAAGACCACCTTCCTCAATAGTATCTCCCACGATATCCGCACGCCCATGAACGCCATCATCGGCTTCACTGCCCTGGCTGCCACCCATATCGACAACAAAGAGCAGGTGCAGGACTATCTCCGGAAGATCACCACCTCCAGCACCCATCTTCTGAGCCTGATCAACGATGTGCTGGACATGAGCCGCATTGAGAGCGGACGGGTAAAGATCGAGGAGAAATCCGTCCACATTCCCGACGTGCTCCACGATCTCAGAACCATCATTCAGGGCAGCATCGTAGCCAAGCAGCAGGATCTGTATATCGACACTCAGGACGTGCTCCACGAGGACATCATCACCGATAAGCTGCGGCTGAACCAAGTGCTGCTGAACATCGTCAGCAACGCCATCAAGTTCACCCCGGTAGGCGGCACCATCAGCATCCCCGGGAACCCGGCGGCAAACCGCAGAGCATAGCTGGCGGGGCTGCCTCCGTGGAGCTCCTCCAATACCGCTTTGGCCTCCTCCGGAAGATTCACCAGGCTGCCGCCCTTCACCGGCTCCATGACGATCACGGGCTTTCCGTATTTCCGGCAGACCTCATAGCACTTCCGGCTCTGGACCGCCGGATCCTCATAGTCGAGATAGTTGAACTGGATCTGCACCACCTCGATGTCCGGGTAATCTGTCAGGATCTGCTCCAGGACCTCCGCCCGGTCATGGAAGGAAATGCCCACATGGCGCACCTTGCCCTCGGCCTTCAATGCAAAGGCAGTCTCATAGGCCCGACACGCCTTGAAGTGTGGATAGTTCCCAGCCCCCTGGGCGTGGAGCAGGTAGTAGTCAAAGTAGTCTACGCCGCAGGCCTCCAGCTGCTGCTGAAGCAGGGGCCGGATATCCGCCTCAGAATTGAAGAAATTCCCCGTGAGCTTGTCGGTGAGGATGTACTTGTCTCTGGGGTAGCGGCTGGTGAGACATTCCCGGAGGGCTGTTTCGCTCTTGCCCTGGAGATAGCCGTGGGCAGTATCAAAATAGTTGAAGCCCGCCGCGAAGAAGGCGTCCACCATCCGGCAGGTCTCCGGAATATCCACTTGGCCGTCCTTCATGGGCAGCCGCATGCAGCCAAAGCCAAAATTCTTTTTGATCTCCGCCATGTTAAACACGCCTTCCCATCTCATAGGCCTGCTTGAGCGCAGGATGCTGATAAATGTCGCCCTTGTCCCAGGTGCCGGTACCCAGGATCACGCCCTTTTCTCTGGCCCCGGGCAGACATCTGAGATAGCCCCGGAAGTCCGACAGGGTCTCGTCCGCCGCGGTGTGCTGGGGATCCGCCGCCGTGACCACCAGATAAAAGTCCTTGTCGCGGATGGACATATAGTCGGGCATGCGCCGGTCGATCATGGTCTTCATCTGGGCGCAGACAGAGTAGAAATACACCGGAGCCGCCAGCACGATCACATCCGCCGTTTTCAAGGCCTCCAGCACAGGCTCCATGTCGTCCTTTAATACGCACCGATGGGTCTTCGCACAGCCGTAGCAGGCCCGGCACGGGGTGATCTTCTGTTCCGCCAGCCGGATCTTCCGGGTCTCGTGCCCGGCTCCCCGGAGGAATTCGTCACAGAGCACGTCGGAATTTCCGCCCTTTCGGAGGGCTGGAGCTGATAGCAAGTACCTTCATAGGTCGCACCTCCATATTCTTTCGATAGTCCCATTGTACCCTGTGTGCCTCCGGCGGTCAATTTCCGTTTCCCGTCTTTTCTATAAGAAAAACTGATATGAAAATCGGACGGCGGGGCAAGGCGCTCCGTCGTCCGTCATTGGTGTATTCAGCTTTGGTCACGGATCAGCTTCAGTGCGGTCTCTAGAATCGTGCCCGGATCATAGCGCTCCGTGATCTCAATCATTTCGCAGTCCGCCTGCACCCAGGCGCTCTGATAGGCGACATTGTCCCGGAGAACGTTCTCCAGGGTGCAGTCGGAATCCTCCAGCCGCGCCTCGATGGCCGATGCGTACACCCGAATGTCTGCTAAATGCCCCCGGATATACGCCGGGGACATGACCAGACACAGACAGCGGATCTCACGCAGATACGCCTCCGAAAAGTCCTTCGCCCAATCCGGCGGAAGGTAGCAGCCCTCCAGGATCAGGCTTTGACGGTTTTCAACGGCAGTCTTGACGATCTCCCGCAGAATGGGCCAGAGGTATTCCGTCAGCGCCTCGTCGTCACAGGGCGTCAGCGCTGTCTGCCCGCTGCGGATCAGGCCCATTTTCAGGTGATCCATGGACAGATAGGGCACATGCAGCCGCACCATTAACCCTTGGGCCAGCAGCGTTTTTCCGGTGTGGGAGGCTCCGGTGATCAGCAGGATCATGGTTCTTTCCCCTCTTAAATATAGGTTCCGGTGATGCTTTCCGGGCAGTCCCTCACCTGCTCCGGGGTACCGCTCACTACAATGGTGCCGCCCTGGTCTCCGCCGCCGGGGCCCATATCCACCACAAAATCCGCGTTGCGGATCAGATCCAGGTCGTGCTCGATGACCACCACCGTGGCCCCGCTGTCGATGAGCCGCTGGAATACCCCCAGCAGGGTCTGCACGTCCAGGGGATGGAGGCCGATGGTGGGCTCGTCGAAGACAAACACCGTATCCTCCTGGCCCCTTCCCATTTCGCTGGCCAGCTTCAGCCGCTGGGCCTCGCCGCCGGAGAGGCTTGGGGTGGCCTCCCCCAGGGTCAGGTAGCCCAGTCCCAGATCGGATAGGGTATTCAGCCGCCGGTAGACCTGCCGGAGATCCTGGCACACTGGCAGCGCCCGATCCACGCTCATGCCCATAAGCTGGGGCAGGGTCTCGCCGACACCGTCCTTTCGGAGTCGCCGGATCTTATTTGCCTCCTTGGCATATCGGGAACCGCCGCAGTCCGGGCACTGGATCTCCACATCCGGCAGGAACTGAATATCCAGGCTGATGGAGCCGGTGCCGTCGCAGGTGGGGCACCGGAGCTTACCGGTGTTGTAGGAGAAATCCCCGGCCTTATAGCCCTGGCGCCTGGCGTCCTCGGTCTTGGCGTAGATCTTCCGGAGCTCATCGTGGATACCTGCATAGGTAGCCACCGTGGAACGGACGTTGATGCCGATGGGGGTGGCGTCGATGAGCTTCACCTGGCGGATGCCCGGGGCATCGATGGTCTTCACATGCTCCGGCAGGCTTTGCCCCTGAATCATCGCCTGCAGACTGGGGATCAGGCTCTCCAAAATCATGGTGGTCTTGCCCGAGCCGGATACTCCGGTCACCGCCGTCAATCTGCCCTTGGGAATTCTCAGGGTCAGAGGCTTCACCGTGTGGATCTGCCCGGTGGTCATCTCGATGGCCCCCAGGTCAAAGAGCTCCGCCGCCGGTGTCTTTTTCCGCACCAGCATAGAGGACGTTCCGGAGAGAAAGCCGCCGATCTTAGAATCTGGGTTCTCCGCCACCTCCTGGAGCGTCCCCTGGGCGATCACCGTACCGCCCTGCTCCCCCGCCCCGGGGCCCATTTCAATGAGCCAGTCCGCATCCTTGAGGATCTCGGTGTCGTGATCCACCAGCACAATGGAGTTGCCGTCGGCGATCAGATCCCGCATAACGCCCCGGAGTCCCTGGATATTGGAGGGATGCAGGCCAATGGAGGGCTCGTCCAGCACATATAACACGCCGGTGGTGCGGTTCCGCACAGACCGGGCCAGCTGCACCCGCTGGCGCTCTCCGGTAGACAGGGTGGAGGCCGCCCGATCCAATGTCAGATACCCTAGGCCCAGCTCCAACAGCCGCGCCGCCATGCCCCGGAAGGAGTCGCAGATGCTCTCGGCCATGGGCCGCATCTCCTTGGGCAGCACAGCCGGGATGCCGTCCACCCAGGTTGCCAGCTGGCTCAGGGTCATCCTGCAGGCCTCCGGCAGGGTCACGTCCCCGATTTGGGGCGCTCTGGCCGCGGCAGACAGCCGGGAGCCGCCGCAGTCCGGGCAGGCCTCCTGCCGCAGGAACCGCTCCACCCGTTTCATGCCCTTCTCATCGGTGACCTTGGCCAGGGCGTTTTCCACCGTGTAGACGGCGTTGAAATAAGTGAAGTCCATCTCCCCCGCCGCGCCGGTCTTGGAGTTCTGGTAGAGCATATGCACCTTTTCCGCCGGACCGTGGAATACGATGTCCTTCTCCCGCTCCGTAAGCTCCCGGAAGGGCACGTCCGTGCGGACGCCCATTTTCTGCGCGATCTCCTTCATCAGCGACCACATGAGAGTCTGCCAGGGCAGCACAGCTCCCTCATCGATGGTCAGCGAATCGTCCGGCACCAGGCTCTCCTCATCCACGATCCGGACGATGCCGGTGCCCTCGCAGGTGGGGCAGGCTCCGGTGCTGTTAAAGGACAAGTCCTCCGCCGCGGGCGGATCAAAATGCGCCCCGCACACCGGGCAGGTCAGCCCCAGCCCCGCCGCCACGCCGACGGAGGGCGGCACATAGTGGCCGTTGGGACACCGATGGCTGGCCAGCCGGGAAAACATCAGCCGCAGCACGTTGAGGAGCTCCGTGGCTGTGCCGAAGGTGCTGCGCATCCCGGGCACGCCCGGCCGCTGATGGAGCGCCAGGGCAGCGGGCACATAGCGCAGGTCATCCACCTGTGCCTTTTCCGCCTGGGTCATCCGCCGCCGGGTGTAGGTGGACAGAGCCTCCAAATACCGCCGGGAGCCCTCGGCATATAGCACCCCCAGAGCCAGGGATGATTTGCCGGAGCCGGACACCCCCGCAATGCCAACGATCTGATGCAGCGGGATGTCCACGTCTATATTTTTAAGATTATGTACCCGTGCGCCCCGAACCTCGATCGCCTCAGGGGCACGGTTTGGATGTTCCTTCATGGTCACTTCTCCCTTGCTTTGTTACGGGTATTATAGCACATATTTTCGCATTCGGCACCCATGTCCCTCTCCGCCCGGGCCGCTGGGCAGAATCCACTTGCATAACCCCTGTCCACAGGCTATAATGGATGAAACATGCAGTCATCTTCCCCGAAAGGACGTACCTATGCACAAGCTATCCAAATATCTGCTCACCGGTCTCAAGGCCATTTTGATCTATGTGGCGATCCAGGCTGTGTCTGTGAACCTGTTTGCCCTGCTGCCGACGCTGGATCTCGCCGGAGAATGGGGCATCCGCAACCTGACCTCCGCGCTGTTTCCCTACAACTTCTCAGCCTTTGCCCTGCTGGCCTTTGCGGGGATCCTGACCGTCCGGACGCCGAACACCGCAGGCCCCAGGGATCTGGTGTTCTCCTTGGTCTGCGCCACCTTGTGGCTCCTGGGCTACGGCTATTACACCAACAACTCCTGCAGCATTCTTTACTGCCGGAAGATCTCCATGATCTTTACGGTGCTGGTGTGGCTGGGGGCGGTGTGCTTCCTTCTGTCTCTTCTCCAGTGGATGAAGCGGTTCTATCACGCCCTCCGGGCCCGGGAGCTTTCCCTGCCAGCCTTTCTTGCAAAGCACTGCTTTCTCTCCGCCTGGGGGCTGGCGTTTCTCTGCTGGCTGCCCTATATCATCCTCCGTTATCCGGCAGGTATCGAATACGACGCCTACTATCAAATCGAAGAATTCCTGGGCATTCTCCCCATGACCGCCCACTGGCCGCCCTTTTCCTCCGCGCTGATGGGAGCCTGGGTCTGGCTGGGGAACGCGCTGTTCCACTCCTATAATATCGGCGTATTTCTGTTCGTGCTGTTCCAGTCCCTGGTCTGCTCCGCCATCTTCGCCTATACGGTTCTGGCCATGAAGCGTCTGGGGATTCGGCCCATCTGGCGGGTGATCTGCGCGCTGATCTATGCGCTGGCCACTATTTTCCCCAACTATCTCACCGCCGTTATCAAGGACGCCCTGTATGCCTCCATGGTGGTGCTGTTCACCGCTCTGCTGGCAGAGTGCCTGTTCCTGCCCCGGAAAAAGCTCCGGATCGCCGGACTTGCCGTCTCTGGGCTGCTCATGTGCATGCTGCGGAACAACGGCGTCTATGTTCTTTTGATCTGCATCATTGCCCTGGGGGCCTATGTGCTGGTAAAGCGGAATAAGCTCTATCTGCCGTTGCTCCTTGCCATGATCCTCAGCTGCGGCCTCAATGTGTGCTATTCCCATGCGCTTACAGCCCTGGGCATCTCTGCCGGTTCCATAGCCGAGGCACTGTCCGTCCCCTTCCAGCAGACGGCCCGGTATGTAAGCACCTATCCGGAGGATGTGACAGAGGAGGAGGCCGAGATCATCCGGGGCGTGCTGGACTATGACAGCCTCCCCCAGCTCTATGATCCCAACCTCAGCGACCCGGTCAAAGCCACCTATCACGGCGATAATCAGGCCCTGACCGCCTATTTGGGCGTCTGGGTAAAGCAGTTCTTCCGCCATCCCAGCGTCTACTTTGCGGCAACCCTCAACAACAGCTGCGGCTACTATTACCCCTTTGCCCAGAACCAGATCTTCTACTCCACCACCCGCTCCGAGGATGTGCTGCAATTCGACGAGTGCCAGGCCCTGGCGGGGGCCAAAAAGGGGCTGTCCGACTATGTGGCGCTGTTTGAGACCATCCCAGTTCTGCGGGTCACCAGCAGCGCCGGATTCCAGACCTGGATCGTCCTGTTTCTGCTGCTGACCGTGCTGTTTCGGAGGGAGAAAAAGCCGCTGCTTTTGCTGCTGCCGGCGCTGATTGGCATTGCGGTCTGCATTGCCTCCCCCACCTATACCGTCAACGGCGTCCGATATGCGCTGCCGGTCATCTACTATACCCCCATGCTGGCTGGGATCTGTCTGTTCCGGGATCCATCGGCGGCCTCAGGAGCATAAAGGAAGGCCCAGAAACCGACCAACCGTGCGGTTTCCGGGCCTTCATTCTGTTTATTCGCTCTGCTGTTCATCGTCTCCCAGGAGCTGCTTTTTCCGATGCTCCAGCATCAGCAGGCGCATTTCAAAGTCCTGCCGTCCCTTCTGCACCATGGTTTGCAGCTGAAGACCCGCAAACAGCGAGCAGATGGCCGCCATCATGGTAAAGCCGCAGACAATCAGCGTGGGGAAGTTGGGCACCAGTCCCGTATGGATGTAAGTAGACAATACCGGAATCACGAATCCGACGGCCAGTGCCGCCAATATCAGCGCGATAAAGCCAAAGAACGGCAGCGGCTTATAATCCCGGTACAGCCGCCCAATAGTTCCTAAAACCTTCATGCCGTCGGAATAAGTATTGAGCTTGGACTCACTGCCCTGGGGCCGATCCCGATACTCAATGACCACATTTTCCACCTGCATGTTCTTGTCCACCGCGTGGATGCTCATTTCCGTCTCGATCTCGAAGCCCTTGGAGAGCACCGGGAAGGACTTGGCAAACTGGAAGCTGAACGCCCGATAGCCAGTCATGATATCCCGGATATCCGTCCGGAACAGGAAGTTGATGAGCGTCCGGACAATGGAATTGCCGAAGTTATGGAAGGGCCGCTTGTTCTCCTGGAAGTAGGTGGATGAGAGCCGGTCTCCCACCACCATATCTGCGTTGCGGCTTAGTACCAGATCCACCATCTCCCGGCCATACTCCGCCGGGTAGGTGTCGTCGCCGTCCACCATCACATAGGCCTCCGCGTCGATCTCCCGGAACATCCGGCGGATCACGTTGCCCTTGCCCTGCATATACTCGTGGCGCACCACGGCACCGGCCTTCCGGGCCAGCTCCGCCGTGCCGTCGGTGGAATTGTTGTCGTAGACGTAGACGGTCGCCTCCGGCAGCTCCTTCTTCCAATCTGATACGACCTTTTCCACCGTCTGCGCCTCGTTATAGCAGGGGATCAATACCGCAATTCTATCCATATGTATTCCTCCGTCCAGCTCTATCCGCGGATGCACACAGAACCTCTTTGTACGCTTTCCGGTATTATACCACAAAAGAGTGAATTTTCCAACCCGAATCTCCCTGGCGATGGAGCGCCAGGGAGCGCCGCACCTTAATAGTTCTCGGCGTTGACCTCAAAATAGCTCTGAGGATGGTTACAGGTGGGACATACCTCTGGGGCGCTGGTTCCCACCACGATATGACCGCAGTTCCGGCACTCCCAGACCTTGACCTCGCTCTTCTCAAAGACCTGGGCCATCTCCACGTTGCGGAGCAGCGCCCGATAGCGCTCCTCGTGATGCTTCTCAATGGCAGCCACCAGCCGGAACCGATGGGCCAGCTCCGGGAAGCCCTCCTCCTCAGCGGTCTTGGCAAAGCCCTCGTACATGTCGGTCCACTCGTAGTTCTCGCCCTCGGCGGCAGACAGCAGGTTCTCCGCAGTATCGCCGATGCCCGCCAGCTCCTTGAACCAGAGCTTGGCGTGCTCCTTCTCGTTCTCTGCTGTCTTCAGGAACAGCGCCGCGATCTGCTCAAAGCCCTGCTTCTTGGCCACGGAGGCGAAAAACGTGTACTTGTTTCGTGCCTCAGACTCTCCGGCAAAGGCCGCCTGGAGATTCTTTTCGGTTTGAGTGCCAGTATATTTGTTTTCTTTCATGGAAATCTCTCCTTCTTTCTGCATCAGATTTGGCCCGAGGGCCACCTTGATGATAACACCCCGGCGCCCGAAAAGCAACGGTTGGCGCACAAAGTGTTCCCTGACGGCGGTTTTCGACCAGTTGGGGGATCGCCGCCTTCGCTGGCCCTGTAATGCCGAAAAAACGTATAGGGAAATCATTGAATTTTGTTTTCCCCCTTGCATTTTTCCGAGATTCCGGCTATAATATTCCTACATTCATTCCATCGCCTGATGGAACCTGTGTTCTTTTTCCATTCCATAAGAGCACCGATCTGGGTCCATACGGATTCAGATCGGTGCTCTTATTTTACGACCCGCGCCCCCTGTCTCGCAAGAACGAGGCAGAGGGCGCGGGCTGGTTATGGGAAAGGGTTGGCATATTGAAATACCCCAGGGGGGGCAGAACTGGTGCTGTCGAGCGCCGCTTCTGTATGTGCTCAAATGAGCCAGAGCTTCTTGGCAGCGGTCTTAGCCTCGCTGCGGCGGCTCACGTCCAGCTTTTCAAAGATGTGGCTCACATGGGTCTTCACAGTGGCCAGCTTCACATCCATCATCTCGGCGATCTCCGCGTTGCTTCGGTCGGCGCAGATGAGATGGAGGATCTGAAGCTCCATAGCGGTCAGGCTGTTGTTGGGGGCCAGCCGGGGCTCCAGGAAATCCGGGTAGTAAGCCGCCTGCATCCGCACCGCCCCCATGAGCCGCTTCTGCCACTTCTTCTCGCCGCTCCACTGGAGCTCCGTCAGCAGGGGCAGCACCGCGCCGCCGTAGACGCTGACAGTGCGAACGAACTGGAATTCCTCGGCGGTCTTCAGAGCCTGGGTCAGCCGCACCTTCCACTCGCTGTCCTTTTTCCGGTACAGGGCGATAGCGCTGACCACGTCCAGATGGATGCCGCCGATATATCTGCGGCAGCACTCGCTGTAGGGCTCCAGGGGCGACAGGGTCATCAGGGCCGCATCCGGCTTTCCGTTCGCCAGCTCTACCATGGCCTGGGTCAGGTACTGATACCGGAGCAGCACATTGGGATGCAGAGGATCCCTGGGAGCCTTCTCCCGATACCAGTTGTCCGCGCTGTCCAGATTTCCAAGATGGAGGTCAATGCGGCAAAGCATGGCGTCCAGGTTGGGCAGGAACTGGGTCAGGCCCCGATCCTGAAAACGCTTCCGGAGGGATTCCACAGACCGCCTGGCGTCCTGCCGCTGGCCCGTCGCCAGCTGGCTCCTGGCCAGCAGTCCCACCGTGGCCAGCTCCGTGTCCGGGGTGCCGTCGTTCTGCACCTGGCTGAGCTGAGAGATCAGGGCCAGCATCCGTGCGGAGATGTCCTCACCCTTCTCAAACTTGCTTTCCGCCAGGGCGCAGTCCGCCAGGCCCACACCGTCAGCCCCCAGGATTCCCTCCACCGGGACTTTCAGGGACTTATAGAGCTGGTCGTCCCGCAGACTCCACTGGGAGAAATCCTTGGCCCCGTTCATGACGCTGGGCAGGGTAGCCGTCACGGAAATGGGCGGCAGCTGGATCTCCTTATTCTGAATGAGCCGGTACACCGCCGGAATGGTCTCAGTGAGGCCCTCCACGCCCCGCTGAGGCAGGGAGATATCCAGCCAGGCCAGGCGGCTCCGGGCCTGCTTCCCCGCCGCGTCCTGCTTATCGCAACACCGTGCAAAATCCGCCAGCTCCCAATACCAGCGCTCGGAGCCCTCATAATCCAGAGCCAGGGCGCAGAGCATGCTCATGCCCTGCATCAGCGCCGGAGATTCCAGGATCTCCGCCTCCGGCAGGCTCCGGTAATACTGCTCCAGCTCGCTGTAGCTGCTCATGCCCGGGCGCAGCTCACTGCTGCGCACCAGCAGATCCGAGACCTTGGAGTGGTCGCCGCCCTTGGTGTAGCACTCCAGCGCATGGGTATAGTCGCCCTTGAGCTCATAGTAGAGGCCGCCCCGGCAGAACAGGGCCTGCTGCTTTTCCTGGCTGTAGGTGCGCTCCATCTCCCACAGCAGGAATGCCTGGAACTGAGGCCAGAAGTGGAATTCCTGGATGCCGTCATACCGGAGCATGGTGGTGTGCCGTTGGAGCCAGTCCAGCAGCTCCCCGGCCCGGGCGTCGCCGCTAACCATTCGGGCCATGTCCAGGTTAAAGCGTTCAAAGGGGGCCAGCTCCAGCAGAAAATGCCGGATGGTCAGGTCAAACCGCCGATAGATGGCGGATTCAAAGTACAAAAATACCTCCCGGTAGGCCTGGGTCACCTCTTCGGGCCCGAAGGCCATGCCGCCAGCCATGAGCCGCACCGTAATCGCGACCCCCAGGGGATAACCGATGGATTCCTTGCAGATGCCGGTGAGCTCGCTGTCGGTGACCGTGGTGCCGTTCTGGGCAAACATTTCCTTGACATCGTCCCGATCCAAAAGCATCTCGTCAGCGTTCACCACCGTCATAAGCCCTGCATACTGAAATGCCAGCAGCGCTCCGGGGGCCACGCCTCTGGACAAAAGGACGAAGCGCTTCTCCGAACTGCTGCGGATCAGCTGGCACAGGGCCTGCCACTCATTTTCATCCTGGAGCTGCTGGAGATCGTCGATCAGCAGCACGTCCCAATCCGCCCTTGGCTTGGGAAGCTGATAATCAGCAGTACCGGCAGCGAGCCGGACGACCTTCCTCTGGCTCCTTTCCAGCAGGGCCTCCGCCACGCTGGTCTTGCCGAAGCCGCAGGGGGCGCTGAAGAAAAAGATCCGCCCCTTGTCCAGGAATTCTGCGAATTTCTGCCCGATGGCGGGCTTGATAATGGTGTTCGCCATGGTTCATCCTCCTTGCACATCCCGCAGGGAATGCGCTATGTGCTTGCTATGTGATTTAATTATATCAATTCCGCTCGGAATGTAAATCATCCCAAAGTATGAGATCGCGCCATATTTCGTCAAGTTTATGTAAAACTTTCTCCCGTTCTGCAGGCCTTTCTCCCCCTAAATCGCTATAATTTTTGTGGTTACGCCCTTTTTCGCTGCGGGAAAAGGGGCCCGGCACTGCCGGGCCCCCTCTGGGTTTCGTCATATATTCGCCGAAATCCAGCTTCTTCTCATACCAAATGGAGGATCACTTTGCCGCTTCCAGCCGTTTTTTCTCCCGTTTTGTCTCCACCACATGGCGGATGGCCGCCACCGGGTGGCTGAAGATCATCCTTGGGCCGGAAAACCGCATGACCGCTCGGATCTTCTCCCGCATTTCCGGCTTATAGCAGTGCACCCGGCAGCCCGAGCAGAAGGTCTTGGTCTCCATAAAGGGGCAGCGGTCCGACCGAGCCTGGGCATAGGCGCTGAGCGCCGCGCAGTCCGGGCACAGCTTCTCCTTTGTGTGGTGATTCCGGCGGCAGTACAGAGCGATCATCTGAGAGACCATTTGCTTTTCCCGCTGGCGCTTTGACTCTATGGACTTCATCAGCTCATCCTCCCGTGCTCCACGGAGTAGACCCGCTCCGCCATACGCATGGTGGAGGCCCGATGGGACACCAGCACCACGGTCTTCCCCTGGCGACCCTCCTGCAGGGATCGGAGGATCACCGCCTCATTGAGGCTGTCTAAGTTGCTGGTGGGCTCGTCCAAAAGCATGAGCGGCGCGTCGTGAAGGAAGGCCCGAGCCAGCCCCAGCCGCTGGCGCTCGCCGCCGGAAAGGGTGTCGCCCAACTCGCCAACCGGGGTGTCATAGCCCTGGGGCAGGGTCATGATAAAGTCATGCACCGCCGCTTTTTTGCAGGCCGCCTCCAGCTCCTCGTCTGTGGCGTCCAGCTTGGCGATCCGCAGGTTATTCCGGATGCTGTCGTGGAATAGATGGGTGTCCTGGGTCACAAAGCTCTCCATATTCCGAAGATCGGCGGTGTTGATGCGGGAGATATCCGTATCCGACAGCTTCACGCTGCCGCCGCCCACCTTCCAGAACCGCATCAGGAGCTTTAGGAGCGTGGACTTTCCGCTGCCGCTGCGGCCAACGATGCCCACCACTTCCCCCTCCGGGAACTGGGCGGACACATCCTCCAGGATCGTCTCGCCGCTGTAGGAGAAGGTCACATGCTCCGCCGCCGCGCCGGTAAAGGACACCTCCGGCTGTCCGTTGATCTCCTCTACCACTGGCTCCTCGTCCAGAATGTCCAGCACACGGTTTCCCGCGGCAAAGGTATTTTGCAGCGTGCTGCCCAGGTTGGCCAGGGCCACCGTGGGTCCAAAGGAGGAGAACAGCGCCAATGTGGCGATGAGCACGCCCTCAAAGCCCCCAAAGACGGTAATGAACGCGGCGCAGAGGTGGCCGATGAGGCCCATGAGAATGGCCAGGAGCATATAGCCGGTCAGAGGCCGCACCAGCCCAATAAGCCGGGCCATGACCGTAAATCCGCTTCTTCGTTTCATCTTGCCGCCTCCTCTCCATAGTGCTCCAGGGCCTGCTGGGAATCCCACAGCTGGCCGTATACGCCGCCCTGCCGGAGCAGGGCCTCATGGGTTCCGTGCTGCACCAGATTTCCGTGCTCGAATACATAGATTTCATCGGAGCCCGTGACATTGGCCAGCCGATGGGAGATCAGCAGCACCGTCTTCCGTCCGGCCAGCGCGTGGATCTCTGCCATAATGTCGTTTTCGCTCTCCACGTCGATGTTGGAGGTGGCCTCGTCGAAGATGTACACCGGGCTGTCATGGAGCAGCGCCCGGGCCAGGGCCAGTCGCTGCCGCTGGCCCCCGGACAGGTTCTCGCCCCGCTCGGAGAGTTGGGTGTCCAGCCCCTGCTCAGATCTCAGGAATTCCTCCAGCTTCACCCGTCGGAGCACCTGCCAGAGCTGCTCGTCCTCCGCATGGGGCACGCCCATCAGCAGGTTGTCCCGGACAGTACCCTTGAACAGGTAGCTCTGGTGACTTACATAAGTGATGTGCTCCATGAGGCTCTTTTCAGAGATGTGCCGGAGCTCCGCGCCGCCGATGGTCACGGAGCCAGTATAGCCCCGGTTCCGGCCCATAAGGATCGCCGACACCGTGGATTTGCCGCAGCCGGACTCGACCACCAGGGAAACGAATTTTCCCGCCGGGATATCAAGGTCGATGCCGTGGAGGATCTCCCGATCCTGGTCATAGGAAAACCGCAGATCCCGGCACCGGATATCTCCCTCTGGGCAGGGCTCGCCGCCTAAACCAGGCTCCTCCAGATCCAGCAGATGGAAGATCTTATCGCTGGCCGCCATGCCGTTCATGGCGATATGGAAGAAGGAGCCCAGCTGCCGCATGGGGATGAAGAAATCCGCCGCCAGCAGGACGATCACCAGACATCCGCCCAGATCGATATGCCCGGCCCGGAACTGTGTGGCCGCCATGATAACGCCCAGGGCAGCGCCCCCGTAGGCAATGAGATCCATGATGGTGATGGAGTTCAGCTGCATGGTCAGCACCTTGCCGCCTGCCCGCTCGGAATCGTACTCCAGGAAGAAGCCGTCCACATGGCAGCCGCCGAACAGGGTCTCGGCCACAG
>CAKTEB010000043.1 GCA_934546685.1 uncultured Oscillospiraceae bacterium | reverse complement strand
AATTCCTCTTATCATGTATCTAAAGAAAAAACATCTGCCCAGCGGCAGAAAAGAAAAAAACCGCTGCTGGGCAGACTGATATAGTCCCCTTAGAGTAGACACTCGAAAAAGCAAAAATTTCGAGACTACAATAAGGGGACTATTATTATGCCAAGAAAGAGACACAAGAACAAACGATACAGCCCAGAATTGAAAATAGCGGTAGTAGAAGCGTATCTATCAGGGAAAGGCAGCATGGCAGAACTGGCAAAGGAATATGGGCTCTCTGCCGGTGAGCTTTTGCTTGCTTTTTCGCGAAAACCATCTATAATGGTATTACATTTGTCCCAGAAAGCAAAAGAAAAACTGCGGGAGGGGATCGTATGCCGATTTTCAAAACTGCGTGCCGGGGCTGCCATGGCGGCTGCCTCTACGATGTGACGGTGGAGGATGGAAAGGTGACCCGGGTACGTCCGGCGAAGGAGGGACCGCTGAATCATGGCCGGGGCTGTGTCAAAGGCATGAGCGTCATTGAGCAGATGTACCATCCGGATCGACTGCTGTATCCACAAAAGCGCCTGGGGCCCAGGGGCAGCGGCAAATGGCAGCGCATCTCCTGGGAAGAGGCCTACGATACCATAGCGGATCGGATGAACGGCCTGATCCGGGAGCACGGCCCGGAGTGCATCTCCGCCCTCACCGGAACAGGACGGCACCATCTGCCCTATTTTTTCCGCATGGGCAATGCCATCGGCACGCCAAACTTTTCCTCCGCTGGCGGCCTGATCTGCCTGGGGCCCCGGCGCACCGGAGCGGTCATGACCTCCGGGCTGTTTGCGGGGGTGGATTACTTCGGCGAGACTCGACCCGGGGGCATCCTGGTCTGGGGCGCCAATCCCGCCATCAGCGGCGCGGATGGAGAGCTGCAGTGGCTGATTCTGGATGCCGTGAAGGAGGGGATCCCTCTGGTGGTGGTGGATCCCAAGCCCACGAAGCTGGCCAGAAAGGCGAAATACTGGCTGCGGATCCGCCCAGGCACCGATGGAGCGTTGGCCCTGGGCATCCTGAATATTCTGATCTCCGAGGATCTCTACGACCACGGTTTTGTGGAGCGGTACACCTATGGCTTTGAGGCCCTGCGGGAGCGCTGCCGAGAGTACGGCCTCCAGCGGGTGGCGGAGATCACCACTATCCCCGCAGAGACCATTTTGGCGGCGGCCAGATGGATCGGCGCCACGAAGCCGCTGGCTTTGGAGCAGGGCTGTGCCTTTGAGCAGAGCGTCAACGCCATGGATACCTGCCGGGCCATCTATATGATCCCGGCCATCACCGGAAACTATGATGTACCCGGGGGCTTCGTGGAGAGCATGGAGATCGCTCCGGCGGGACTGCCGCCGGTCAACGAGATCCCGGAGGAGACTCGGAGAAAGGGACTGACCGGGGACTATCCGTTCCTAAGGGGCGACGGCATGGCCCACCCCTATCTGGTGCTGGAGGCCATCCGCACCGGGAAGCCCTATAAGATCCGGGGCATGTTCATTCAGGCCAACAACACCCTTTTGTCCATGGCGGATGCCCAGCACACCTATGAATGTCTGCGGGAGCTGGACTTTCTGGTATATATGGACGTGTTCAAGAATCCCACGGCGGAGCTGGCGGACATTCTGCTGCCCGCCGCTCTGTGGCCGGAGGTGGACTGCCTGTTCTGTATGCCGGAATTTGCGGATCGGGTGTTGCTGTGCCAGCAGAAGCTGGTGCAGGTGGGGGAGTGCAAATCCGACGAGGAGTTCATTCTGGAGCTCTGCCGCAGAGCCGGGTGGAACTATGGCTTTGCCAGTCAGCGGGAGATGCTGGAGGAGCAGATCGCGGAGATGGTCCGGCGGCGGCCGGAGCTGGTGGGGATCACGCTGGAGGAGATCCGAGAGAAGGGCTTCCTGGCTCCGGAGCGGACCTACCGGAACTACGAGAGCCGGGGCTTCCACACGCCCACTGGAAAGTACGAGTTCTGGTCCGTAGCCATGGAACGGGCTGGGGCGGATCCGCTGCCCTCCTGGCAGGAGCCGCCGGAGACCCCGGCCTCTAATCCCGCCCTTTCGGCGGAATATCCCCTGATCCTTACCACCGGAGGACGGCAGCAGCCTTATTTTGTGTCCAACAACCGCCAGATCCGCTCTCTACGGCGGCAGGAGCCCTTTCCTCAGGTCACCATGAGCCCGGTAACGGGAGAGAAGTACGGCATCCGGGAGGGAGAATGGGTCTGGATCGAAAATCAGCGGGGGCGGATCACCCAGAAGGCCCGCTTTGCCCCGGGTATGGATCCTGGGGTAGTCAGCTGTGATTTTGGCTGGTGGTATCCGGAGGCGGGGGCGCCGGACTACGGCTGGCGGGAGTCCAACGCCAATATCCTGACCACTGCGGCACCGCCCTATGACCACTATCTGGGCTCCTATCAGCTCCGGGCGCTGCTGTGTAAGATCTACCCGAACCCGGCGTGCACCATTGAGCAGCGGTACAACGCCTGGCTGGAACAGCAATAGGGCGCTGCGATGCTGGGGCAGGAATCATGCGCCTTAACAGGACATAATTGTTCCTTGGGCCGCATCCTTCATGAGCGCAGCATATTCCCGCTTTCCCTGCTCCGAAAAATAGGGCGCGAGGATCTTCCAATGATCCTGAGTAAAGGCTTCAACACCGGCATGTCCACCTTCTCTGGTCAGAATATCGGCGCAAAGCGGGAGGATCGGGTTCATGACGGCCTGAAATCCACACTGGTCATGGGAATTGCCTGCTGCCTCATCCTGGGGGCCATCGCATTTCTATTTGCCCCGCAGCTGGTAACGCTGTTCGGTGTGAGCGGCTTTGGACTCACCGTGGGCACCAGCTATCTCCGGTTCTGCGCTCCCTGTTATCTGATCTTCTGCGGGTACATGATTATCAACGCCGTCATGCAGAGCGCTGGGGACGTGAACTACACCACCTTCAACTCCCTGTCCGGTCTGGCCATCCGCTGCATCTTTGCCTATGCCCTGGCGTTTCTTACGCCGGTGGGCTATGCGGGACTATGGGTCAGTGTGCCCATCAGCTGGGGCTATTCCCTGGGGCTCTCCATCTTCCGATTCCGGGGAAAGAAATGGCTCACCAAAGCTGTGGTTGCTTAAGCGGCCATTCCCGATGACCGATATGGGGCGGCTGTAAAAGGGAAACCCTGTGGGGAAGATGGATGGAACGATTTTGGGCGTGCTGCATTGTATTTTGCAGCACGCCCAGTTTGGATCTGTAGGAGGGAAATGCAAAGAATGACTGCAAGCATCTGAGCTATGCTGTGAGAGCTCGGAGCATACCGGGGTATGGGATGCTTATCTCATGCGCATTTACTTCAGGTATTTTACTGCGCTCTCGCCCGCAATGAGGCCGCTGGCAAAGGCCCAGGAAAGATCGTTGATGATTTGCCGCTTAAAGCCCAGATCGTTGATGAACCGGCCGGAGGCGAAATCGCCCACCACATAGAAGCCCTCTACCAGCCCGCCGCCGCCGCCCAATACCAGTACGTCACAGGTTTTATTCATAATAAGTTCCTCCGTTCTATGATTCGTTTCGATTGTTAGCATAAAAACATTGTGAATTCATTATATCATAGCCGCTTTCAAAAGCGTCATTCCGATTTACGTCAAAATCCATTACATAAATGGCATGGCATTACTCCGGTGCTATATCACCATACCGCTTCGGCATTGGACAGATCATGCACATCGTGATAGCATAAATATTAATTCCTCATGTACGGAGGGATATATGCTGGATGGGTCATTTGTGTATTCTCCTATACGATTCTAAACGCCTGATGTTCAGAAACCATGTTCAGCATAGCGCGTCGGTTCGGCTTGCCCATTTGCCGGACTGCACGAGTCAGAGGCACTGTTTTAGGCAGTGCCTCTGTTTTTTTCATCTTTTCATTACCTTTATGTAATGGCGCACACATGAAAAAGGCATTGGTTCCCCTGCAAAAATTATGTTAGGATAGTAACAGTTTGATCCAGAAGTTTAGAAGGAGTTGAACCCGTATGAAATTAGTTGTAAATCAGGACTGCTGCAGCTGTTCCTACTGCTATCGTGCCTGTCCTGTGGGCGCGCCCTATTATGACGGCGAGCAGACCCGCATCGACCAGGAGAAGTGCATTAGCTGCGGAAAATGTGTGAAAAAATGTCCCATGGGGGCCATTTATGATTCTGAAAATCCCCCAAAGCCCATGGAGCCTCACGCACCGAAGAAGCTGGAGGCCGACGCGGTCATCATCGGCGCTGGCGGCTCCGGCATGATCGCGGCCTGTCGGATCGCAGAGACCGGCAAAAAGATCGTGGTGCTGGAAAAGGCCAAGCGCACCGGCTGCGGTGCCATTCATGTAGCTGGCCCATTACAGTTCTTTGACACCAAGTGGGCCTTGGACGCCGGCGCCGAGCCGGTGGTGGAGGAGAAAATTGCCCAGACGCTGGAGCAGAACGGCGACCACCTCGACCATGAGCTGGTGAAGAAAACCCTCCATGCCATGCCCAAGTTCTTTGACTGGCTCTCCACCTTCGCCCCGGTTGAGGAAAAGTTTGAGCTGACGGAAGCCCGCGGCGGCCCCGGAGGCCCTCCGCCCATGCCCGATGGAGACGAGGAAATGCTCATGCCCGGGGAAATGCCTTCACCCGGTGATGAGCCGGAGTTCCTACAGGCCGGTACCGGTATGCCCGGCAGCGGCATGGGCGGCAATACCGGGCTGGTGGTGGACACCAAGAGCCTGTGTCCGCCATCTCCCGCCTTCCACAATGCCGGTGAGTTTATTATGGATCACCTGTTCGAGTATGCGGAAAAGCTGGGGGTTACGGTGCTCACCGAAACCCCTGCCAAGAAACTGATTCAGAACGAAAACGGCGACATCATCGGTGTTCACGCTCAGGATCCTGGCGGCGATGTGGATATCTCCTGCAAGGTTTGCCTGGTGGCGGCGGGCAGTCTGCTCATGAGCCAGGCACTGAAGCAGGCCCAGCCGGACTACGCGGACGCTTATCTGCCCCGGTTTGCCCATGCCATCAACACCTACACCGGCGACGGCTTTGAGCTGTGCAAGGAAGCCGGGGTTCCGGTGCGCTACGATGACATTTGGCTGAATATCACCGGCTCTCTGGTGATGCCCTGTGACGCGCTGACCGTAGAATACGCCGAAGCAACCGGAAAAACACCCCTCATCAACACCGCACTTCGTCCCCACGGCAACCGCCCCGAAGGCTTGATGGTGAACCTGAACGGAGAGCGCTATGAAAACGAGCAGTATGCCAATGCAACGGTGAAGTTCCAGAAGAAGCAGCCCAAATGTGTTTCCTACACCATTATGCCGGAAGCGGTCATCAAGGCGCAGCCCATGAAAACGAAGCCGCTTTATGACGAAAACGGCAACCGGGTGCGCCAGATGGTACCCATGATGGGAAATCCCCAGTGGAATCAGGCGGATATGGACTGGTGGGCCAGCCGGAAGGGCGCCCATCTGGTGATCGCCGATACCATCGAGGAAATCGCAGAAAAGACCGGAATGCCCGTGGATAATCTAGAGGCCACCGTAGCACATTATAATGCGCTCTGCGCGAAAAAGCAGGACACGGACTTCGGCAAGGATCCCGATTATCTGATCCCCATCGAGAACGGCCCCTTCTATGCCATTCGCACCTTCCTGATGAGCGACGGCGCCGAGGGCGGTATTCCCATTGACGCAAATTGTCAGGTGAAGGGCAAAACCGGGCCGGTCAAGGGCCTCTATGCCTCCGGCGACAACTCCTCCGGCAATATTGTGAATCTCGGCAACGACCAGAAAACCTGGATCACCAACGAATATAGCTGGGCACTGTGCAGCGGCATGATCGCGTCGGATTCCATGATCGCGGCTCTGAAATAAGCGTGAAAATATTCCCCCTGTATCGGTTCAGAATTCCGATACAGGGGGAAATTTATGTCTTAAGCGTTATTGGTGCGGTCAAAGGCGGTCTGTACGATATCCCGCATTTCACCGATGCCCAGGGACTCCAGTTTCTCCTGGAACGCCTGCCAGCTGTCCAGGCATCGACTTCCGCAAAGGAGAGCCTGACCAGCTCAGCCCCTGCGGAAGAAGCACCGGCCCAGCAGGATACGGCGCCGGCCCCCGAGACCTCTGCGTCCGAGGCGGAACCCGCATCGGCCCAGGAGCCGGAGTATACCCCGGTATCCTATCCGCTCTGTGAGCCCGGCGAGATCAGTCTGGACGTGTATATGGCCATGTCCGGCTTCCTGCCCATGGTGATTCCCGATGTGGCCACCGAGGGCCTCAACGGCAACCGCGGCGTGCAGCTGATGGAGGAGGCCACCGGCGTACACCTCAACTGGACGCTCATTGACCAGGACGCCTATGCAGAGAAATTCTCCATCACCCTGGCGGCGGGCGACTATCCCGACTACTTTGGCGTACCGGACACCCAGGTTTCCGGCGGCATTGACGCACTGGTAGAGCAGGATATCTGCATCGACCTGATGCCCATGCTGGATGACTGCCTGTCGGACTTTAAGAACGGCATTTTCTCCACCAACGAGGACTACCGGAAGGGCCTGATCTCCGATAACGGCCACATGACTACCATTAAGTCCTATGAGAACCAGTCCACCATGGGCCTGTACATCCGCCAGGACTGGCTGGATCAGCTGGGCCTGGAGACTCCTGAGACCTTTGACGAGCTCCACGATGTACTGGTAGCCTTCAAGAATCAGATCCCCGGCTGCGACTATCCCATGCTGCTGACTCAGAACTGGGATTACTCCAACAACGGCTTCGTGGGCGGATTTGATACCTCCGGCTACGGCACCAGCTCTGACCTTGCGTACTTCGTGCAGGACGGCAAGGTGCAGGCGGGTATTCTCAGCGACAATTATAAGGACTATGTGCAGATGCTACGGGATTGGTTTGCCGAGGGCATCTTGGGCGAGCCCAGCATGAACATGCAGAATATGTTCCCCATTAACGAGTACATCCTCAGCAATCAGTGCGGCTTTGCCTTTGGTCAGTCCGACACCCTGTCCGAATCCTCCAAGCAGCAGGCGGGCGGCACCTATGATATGGAGCCCATCCAGGCCATCGTCCGGGAAAAGGGCGACACCTTCAAGCTCTATGCCAACAAGGGCCAGACCGGTAACGGCGGCTGGGCCATTACCACCGCCTGCGAATATCCTGAGGAGGCTGCAAAGGTCATCAACTGGATGTGGACCGAGGACGGCTACAAGGCTATGAACTTCGGCATCGAGGGCGAGACCTATAATATGGTGGACGGCAAGGTGCAGTACACCGACCTGATTACCAACAACCCCAACGGCTTCAACGCCATGTTCAACACCTGCAGCGAGATCGCATTCTTTGACTTGCCCTTTGACTGCGCCATGGAGCGGAAGGCTGCAACCTTCTCCAACGAGGCCGAAGCTAAGGCCCAGGAGGTCTGGCGAGCCAACACCTCTAACGAGATGCAGTACTACGGCAGCCTCAGCGTTCCCGAAAGCGAGCAGTACGGCACCATCGCCAGCGACCTTGCCACCAAGGCCGCCGAGACAGTCAGCAAGTTCATCAACGGCGATAAGCCTATGGAGGAATGGGATGCCTTTATCGCGGAGCTGGAGAGTATGGGCATTGACCAGTGCATCGAGCTCAAGCAGGCCGCCTATGACCGTTATCAGGCAAGATAACAGCGAAACCCTTTGATATGTGCCCAAGGGGGCTGCTGCGGAATGCGGCAGCCCCCTTTTTGCATGACATAATAAGTGCCTCCAATACTTGCTCAGTATTGGAGGCACTACATATTCTGTTCGGGCTTCCCGGTCAGCTGAGATCAGTTGCCCATGAATGCGTCGTAAGCATCCTGATACTTCTGGGTGATGACGTCCAGGTTCATGCCGTCCATGCACTCCTGCACGGCTGCGCGGTAGTCATCCGCAGTAGCGGTGCCCAGAATCACCTTGGGAGCAACGGTGCTCAGGTAGGTCAGAGAGTCGGAGGCCATGGTGAAAATCTCCATCATGTCGTCGCCGCCGGGCTGAGCTGCCTGGGGAATGGTCATGGTGCTGTCACCGGCAGTGGACCAGAGATCGATGGCCTCAATGGCATCGTCGGTGTAGTTGACCTTCAGATAGCTGTCATCCTGCTCGGTGGGCATCCAGTTGCTGCAAAGGTACAGTACCTGAGCCTGATCGAAGGTGTAGCCATCGGGATTCTTGAGGATCATATCGGTGAAAGCTACATCGTCATTGTCATCAATGGTGTAGGTTTCGCCCTCTACGCCATAGTTGACCAGCTTACGGCCTTCCTCGGTGAAGCCATAGTTCAGAAACTCCACGGCAACCTCAGGCTCGTCGCAGGTGGTGCTCACATAGGTGGTGGTGAGGCCAACGGGGTTTACAGAAATCATGTGGTAATCCTCGCCGGTGAAGGCAAAGGGAACCGCGTCCCAGCTGGGATCGTCTGCCATGGCGGCATAGGAGGAATCGGCGTACTTGCAGTCGTCATTCCATACGCCGCAGGCGCCGGAATAGAAGGAGGACTCCCAGTTGCCATTTTCCTTGCTGGTGGAAACAAAGTCGTCGGTGATGAGACCTTCCTCATAGAGGCTGTGGAGGTACTCCAGATATTCCGCATATTCTTCGGTGGCAACGCCTGCAACCACCTCGGTGGAGCCGGGCTCGGTGAGCTGGAAGGACAGCATCTTGAAGCCCTGGGCAGAGAAGTTAAAGCCATACTCTGCGGCGCTGTCCAGATCAGAGTTGATGAGCAGAGCGTTGGTGGTGCCGAACTTGTCCTTAAAGGCGCGGAGCACGTCGGTCATCTCGTCGATGGTGGTGGGAGTGTCCATACCCAGCTCTTTCAGCCAGTCGCCGCGGATCAGACCCATCTGGGTGGTTCTGCCCAGGGTACAGTTGACGATCTGTGCAATGGAGCCGTCGGAGTTGGTGATGTTCTCCCGGTAGGTTTCGTTGCGATCCAGCAGGTTTGCCCAGTCGGGAGCATATTCCAGATAGTCGTTGAAGTCAATGAGAATGTCCTCGTCAATGGCCTTCTCCAGCTTCTGCTGATAGGAGGCAACGGACTGGGAGAAGATGTCGGGATAGTCCTGAGAAGCCATGCGCAGATTCAGAGTCTCCTCATAGCTGGTTTCGGCCAGCATCTCAAAGTCGATGTGAACGCCGGTGGCTTCTTCCAGGGCTTCGTAGGAAATAGTGGCGCTGTAGTCCTTGTCGCCCAGGGCCTCGGCCACGTTCATGCGCTTGACGGAAGTCATGGTGAAGCTGTGGTCGCCCTCAATGGGGTATTCAATGGGATCGTATTCGGTGGTGGGCTCGGTGGTGCTTGCCTCCACGGCGGAAGTGGCCTCAGCGGGAGCGGTACCCTCCTGAGCGGCCTTGGTTTCCTCCGGAGCGGCGGAACCGGCGGATGCAGTGGATGCAGCCGCGCTGGACGCTGCATTTCCGCCGCAGGCGCAGAGGGACAGTGCCATCACTGCCGCCAGCGCGGATGCGAGAATTCTTTCCTTCATGCGTGTTTTACCTCCTGATTCTTTGTGTGATCTGCGTCGGGAATGCGGGAGATGACCAGAACCAACGCAGATGCTCCTTGTACTGCAATTTCTGATACCATTGCAGCAACTTTTAATATGGTACCACCGGGATTTGGGAAATACCAATGCCAAAGCGGTATGGGGGCATAACATGAACGTAATGAAAAGGGGATGCTGCCAGCGCAGCATCCCCAAAGTGCTATTATTACAGATTCATAGCGGTGTAGTAGCCCTCGCGGATGGCGTCGCCCATCTTCCGAGCGGCGGCGCAGTCGCCGATGGTGTAGGTCTCGGGGACAACGGCCTTCTGGAGCTCCTCTACGATAGAGGTCCTGGGCCGCATACCGGCGGAGAGGATCACGCTGTCGGCGGGGAGCAGCTCCTCCTCCTTGCCCTCGGTCTGCACCCAAACGCCCTCGTCGGTGATGCGCTTGCAGGCGGTGGAGGTCATGACCTTGACACCGATCATACCAACGCGCAGGGCGTTGGACTGGGCCTGACCGCAGCCGGGAGCGATGCCGGGCAGCATCTCTACCACGGTCACGTCACGACCGTCGGCGTGGAGCTCTGCGGCGGATTCACAGCCGATGAGACCGCCGCCGATGACCACCACCTTATCGCCGTAGTTCTGGGGGGCATAGTGCATGGTAGCGCCCACAATGACTTTGGGATTGTCCAGGCCGGGAATGGGCGGACGGGCAGGATCGGCGCCCACGGCGATGATCAGCACGTCGGGACGGAGCTGATTTACATAATCCGCATCCACAGCGGTGTTCAGGCGGACATCTACATTGGAATCTGCCAGACGGTTCTCCATCTGGTGCCGCCAATAGGCCATATCCCGCTTGAAGTACACATGATCGGCAAAGCGGATGGCGCCGCCCAGCTCTGCGCCCTTGTCGCAGAGGATCACCTGATGCCCGCGCTTTGCGGCAGTCCAGGCCGCCATCATGCCGCCGGGGCCAGCGCCTACGATCAGCACCTTCTTTTTCTTTTCCGGGGCGGCGGGCAGGGGCAGACGGCCCTCAAAGCCAACCTCCGGATTCAGGGTGCACAGGAACCAGTTCTTTGCGAAGAGGCGATTGTGGCACTCGTTGCAGCGGAGGCAGCGGTTGCAGTCGGCATAGCGTCCGGCAGCCAGCTTGTTGGGCATCTCCGGCTCGCAGATCAGGCCGCGGCCCATGAGGATCAGGTCGGCGCGCTTGTCGCGGATGACCTCTTCCATCATGTCCGGCTCGTTGATACCGGCAACGGTGGAAACAGGGATGTCCACCACGGACTTGATCTCGGTGGCGAAGTCTACGTTGCAGCCCTTCTCCATAAACACGCCGGGGGACATTCTCGCGGTGGCATCGGGATGGAAAATACCGCCGGTGGAGACCTGGATCATGTCTACATAAGGTGCCAGCATCTGGGCGATCTTCTTGCCCTCGTCGATGTGATAGCCGCCCTCGATGATCTCATCACCGGTCATACGCATATCCACGGGAAAGTTCTTACCCACCTTCTCACGGATCTTTTTCAGGCACATGATCGGGAAGCGGCAGCGGTTCTCCAAAGAGCCACCGAATTCGTCGGTGCGCTTGTTGGTGCGGGGGGAGAGAAACTGATGGATCAGCCAGCCGTGACCGGCATGGAATTGCA
This sequence comes from uncultured Oscillospiraceae bacterium, assembly GCA_934546685.1. Lineage (GTDB taxonomy): Bacteria > Bacillota > Clostridia > Oscillospirales > Oscillospiraceae > HGM13006. Next base: position 7,324 of record CAKTEB010000043.1, on the reverse strand, counting down.
CCATGTCAAAGCCAGCATTCTTGAGGGTCAAAGCGGCATTGCCAAAGTCCTCGGCTACCTCCTCCATATCCTCAATGGTCATAGCACGAACGGCAACACCGCTGGGCTTTACATAGTCAATGGGGCCCATGGGCTGGTTGCCAAAGTTGTTTTCCGGAATACATAGGGCGCCCGCATGGCTCATCTCCATGGAGATCTTTGCGCCCCAGCGGTGTACGGTCTCCGCCAGATCGCACAGGGAGAAGTAGGCCCCGGGATTGGTGATGCGGAGCATAAAGGACTCGGAGGAGCCGGTTTTCGGGGAGACGCAGGCCTCGCCCATGGTGATCAGCGCCACGCCGCCCTTGGCAAATTTCTCGTTAAAGGCAATGGTGCGTGCGGTATAGCCGCCGTTGTGGTCCACCTCCCGGAGGTTCATGGGGGCCACGCAGATGCGGTTTTTCAGGGTCACATTGCCAATTTTAATGGGAGAGAGCAGATTGGGATAGTAGGGATTCATGGAAGACACTCCTTTATCAGTTTGAAATGGGTGCATAGGCGGCCTGACCGATTGCCGCCTATGCACTGACCAAGGGAAGATCACGCTGATGAAGCAAATGGGAAAGAAGGATACGAGGTAAAATAGAAGGATACGAATGAAAGCTTCATCAGAATGAAAAGCTGTGTCCGTTATCAAATGGCGGAGAAATACAGCTTATGGTTACATCATAACAGCGTATGACGCAAAAAACAAATGCCAAACCAGTATGGAGCTATTACCTCTATGTTATAGTTCGTCATTACACGAAAGATATGAAGGCATACCGAATTGGCATTTGTACAAAATGGGAAGAAACTGGTAAGATGGCCTTGCGGCAATATGCTGAAAACGAACTATGAGCAAGGAGGAAAACCCATGAAGCGGAAAAGAATTGTTACGGCGCTGCTCAGCATCAGTATGCTGGTTGGTCTGATGTCAGGCTGCGGAGGCGAAACAACGGCATCCACCAGTGCAGCCACATCGGAAAGCAATGCGGAGGAACAGCTGTCCGCGGCCCCAAATGTAGAAGCGTCGGCCCACACCGAGGAACAGGAGGCCTCAGCAGCCGAACCCGCATCCGATGTGCAGGAAGCCCCGGAGCCAGTTGTTTACGAACTCCCGCTGACGGATACGCCCACCACCTTTACGGTCTACACCACCGCCGCACCGGGCTTTATGTCCCCTTATCTCGGGCCGGACGGCAGCTATAACTCGGCGGAGAGCACAAAAAACTTTGCGGAGCTCACCGGCGTGACGCTTCAGTACATTGAGATCGACATGATGTCCTTCTCCCAGAATTTCAACCTGATGATCGCCTCCGGAGACTATCCCGACCTGATCTCCGGGGTGGACGGTTATGCAGGCGGCTATACCAAGGCCATGGATGACGGCGTGATTATCGACCTCACCGACTATGTGGAGAATGATATGCCCGCCTACCGTCAGCGCCTGGACGAGGCCGATGCCTGGAAGGACGTGATGAACGACGAGGGACAGATGCTGGCGATTTACTCCCTGAACAGCGAGACCGTCGTAGACCGGGGCCCTGTGGTGCGGAAGGATTGGATGAACGCGCTGAATCTGGAGGAACCCACGGATTACGACGGCTGGACGGAGATGGGCAAGGCGCTGATGAACGGCTATGATCTGCCCTATGCCTTCTATTTCAGCAATGTGATCAACCCCAGCATCACGCTGTCCGCGGGTTTTGATCTGCCGAAGCTGGACATGACTTCTTCCGGTACCCATTTCTATCAGAAGGACGGCCAAGTAGAAAGCGCCCTGGTGTCCGACAACTTTAAGGATTTCCTGAGCCTGCTCCATGAGTGGTATGCCCTGGGCCTCATCAGCAGGGATTTCTTCACCCAGCAGAGCATGGATGTGAAGAACGTATTTGCCGGTGACGGCTGTGGCGTATGCTGGGATAACGCGGACTTCATCACCGAGGACAATACCAATGCGGAGCTGGCGGCCAAGGGCTTCTACTGCACCGCGCTTCCGATCCCCACCCGGGAGGAGGGACAGACCCTGCACTATTCCCTCAATATGGATGGTGCGGTGCAGGCCGGACTGTGCGTTTCCACCGCTTGCGAAGATCCGGAGCTGCTGGTCAAGACCATGGACTTCTCCTTCACCGATCAGGGCGCGCTTCTGAGCAACTACGGCATCGAGGGCATCAGCTATGAAATGAATGCTGAGGGCAAGCCCCAGTGGACCGAGGCCATGACCAATGTGGAGGGCCAGACCTTCCGGGCTACGATCCTCACCTATGTTTTGAACGGACTTCCCACCTATGTGGACGTAAAGAAATATTGGAGCGAGACCTTCGACGAGGATTCCCTGTATGCCGTGGAGCTCTGGAGCGATACCCCCACGGATAAGGCCTATGATCTTCCCTCGGCGATGTTCTTCACCTCTGAGGAGTCCTCTGTCTATGCCACGAAGGTTACCGATGTGGAGACCTACGCCAACGAGTACATCCTCACCTGCATCACCGGCGACGCGGATATGGACGCAACCTGGGACGAATATGTGGAAAAGGTTTGGAGCCTTGGCCTTCAGGACTGCATCGACGCCACCCAGAACGCCTTTGAGCGGTATCTCAGCCGCGGCGAAGCATAAGAAAGGACAATGTCATGGAAACAAAGCATTGTGACCTCTTGGTCATGGGCGGAGGCGGCGCAGGTTTGGTAGCCGCAGCCCGAGCCGCAGAGTTAAACCGCGATCTCCGTATTATCGTAGTGGAAAAGGGAAATGCCACCGGCGGCGGGGCTTGTCAGGCCGGTGATTTCCGAGTATACGGCAGTCAGTGGCAGAAGGAGCGGGGATTGAACGACAATCTGGCCGCCGACCTGCGGAAGCGCATGGACGAAACATTCTGGCGCATTGACCGGAAGCTGGCACTCAATGCATTTCTGGGAACAGGACGGTTCTTCGACTGGTGCTGCACCCTGAGCCCGGACTGTGCGGATCGGTTCATTCCGGGGCGGTATGTGTTTGACCGGCCGGATAAGGGCCCAGAGATTCCGGTGTATGCGGGTCTTCCCGAGGAGCGGAAGAATCAGCCGGAAATGCCCATGATGCCGCCTCCGGACAGCGATGATGAGAAGGGCGGTATGCCGGCGGGAATGCCCATGCCAGGGATGCGCACCGGTACCTACCTCATGAAGCTCATGCGGGAGACCTGTAAAAAAGACGGCGTGGAGATCCTGACGAAAACCAGGATCACCGATGTGACTGTGGAAAACGGAAAAATCACCGGCGCCGTGGCGGAAGGACCGGAGGGAACTATCGAGATCACCTGCCGCGCTGTGGTATTGGCCACCGGCAGCTGGATCAGTAATCCGAAATATCTGGAGATGGCTTCCCCTTTGTTTGCAAAGATGGATCCCGGCAAGCCCGTGCCCTCGGGCCACCGGAACTGCAACTATACCGGCGACGGCATCCCCATTGCAGAAAAGGCCGGGGCGCTGGTGGATTACCAGAGCTTCTGCATCCGCGCCATGGGCCCGGGGCTGGTGGGAAAGGACGGAAGCCCCATCTTCCCCCGGGGACAGATGGCCGATGCCATGGCCCGGAGCCCCTATGCCATTCAGATTGACGAGCAGGGACGGCGGTATACCTGCGAACCCTCGGGCGCCCGGTTCCCGGCGGAGGATAGCGCCCATCTGGTACTGCTCCACGGTTCCACCACCCCCTATGTGGTCTTCGACCTGAACACCGCCCAATGCACGGCCCAGCAGGCAAAGAAACAGAACATGGGCCGGGAAGGCGGTCTGGTAGAGGGCCTTTGGGTTCCTGGCGACTTTTCCTCCAGCCGCTTCATCAACGACGGCGGCCTGAAACGGCAGATCATCAACGATCTGGCCTGGGCCTTCTCCAGCGGCTTCATCGCCGGAGAGCAGGCGGCGGAATATTTGAAATAAGATCACAGTGCCGTGGCGGGAGAAATTCCGTCACGGACGCTGTCCATTTTAAAACGTAAGAAAGAAGGAGATCCTATGACATTCAAGATTGCGGAGAACTGTATCGGCTGCGGCACCTGTCAGCAGGCGTGCCGGGTGGGCTCCATTCCACCCGGCGGCCCGGTAGCACCCAGAGCGGCCCGGCCCGAGGACAAGCCCATCCAGAAGGACGGGAGGAAGTACCGGATCGAGCCGGACAAGTGCGAGGGATGCGCGGCCTGTGTGGCAACCTGCCCGGTGGGCGCGATCATCCGCCAGGAGGATACATTAAAATGGGAGGCCCACGAGCCCATCGAACTGGACGCGGACCTCTGCGTCATCGGCGGCGGCTGCACCGGTCTGATCGCGGGCGTGTATGCGGCTATGCAGGGCAAAAAGGTGGTCATTCTGGAGAAGGCATCCTTTGCAGGCGGCGGCGCGAAATTTGCCGCGGACTGGCGTATTTTCGAGAGCAAGTGGCAGAAGGAGCGCGGCGTGCCCGATGAGCTCAACCGCATGCTGCTCAAGGGGATGGACGAGACCCAATGGTCTCTCGATCCCAAGCTGGTCTACAACGCCCTGCGGAATACCGGCCATTTCTTCGACTGGTTCCAGACCCTGGTTCCGGATTACGAGTTTGTGGAGGGCATTTACGCCATGGATCGGGGAGACCCACAGGCCCAGAAGGTACCCTTTGTAAAGCCCGTCAACGGCAGAAGCCCCAACGGCACCTTCTGCGTGGAAACGTTGGAAAAGGAATGTCAGAAGCGGAACATTCCTCTGCTCTACCGCCATCAGGTGACGGATATCGAGATGACCGATGGCCGGGTCAGCGCCGTGGTGGCAAAGGATCCCGGCGGCATCACCAGAGTCACCTGCAGGGCCTGTGTCCTGGCCAGCGGCAGCTGGATCCGCAATAAGAAGATCATGGAGGAGAAGTTCCCGGAGTTCTACAAGCTGCTTTCGAAAATGGAGCCCAGCCAGCACGCCAACGTGGCCTATACCGGCGACGGCATCCATCTGGCGGAGCAGACCGGGGCGTACATTGATTATGACAGCTTTGTACTTCGCTGCATGGGCCCGCTGGGCATGGTGCCGAGTATGTCGGCCTCGGCCATCAGCTCCAGTCCCCTGTGCATTTGGGTCAATACCGACGGCAAGCGCTGGATGAACGAGGGCAATATGGCCCGGGCGGGCATGAGCGGCAGTGTCAGCTTCGCCATGGGTACCCAGCTGAGTCTCCAGCCCGGGGGCCTCAACTACACGATTTTCGACAAGGGTATGGCAGAGAAAATCAAAGCGAAAATGGATTCCGGCGATGCTCCCGCCAGCTTCTTTGGACCCATGAAGGTGCCGGAGAACTACCTCCAGGAGATGGACGATGCCGCTTCCCGGCCCAACGGCGGCGTATTCGTTCGGGGCGAGACCATCGAGGAGCTGGCGAAAAACGCCGGAATCAATGCTGAAAATCTAAAAGCCACGATCACCGCATACAATACCATGTGCGAAAACGGCGCGGATACGGAGCTGTTTAAGTCCGCAGATCAGCTGGTGCCCTTCACCGGCGGCCCCTACTATGCGGTGCAGGGCCACCTGAACCACGACGGAGCTTTTGGCGGCGTGCTGATCGACCCGGAGACCCGCGCCTACCGCCCGGATAAGACCGTCATCGACAACCTGTTTGTCCCCGGCGATTTCGCCTCCGGACGGTTCATCAACAGCGGAAACGTCAAGGAGCAGGTCATCAACGATCTGGGCTGGGCGGTGTCCAGCGGCTATACCGCAGGTCATGCGGCGGTGGAGTTTTTGAATCAGTGAGCTGCGAATGCCGGGCATTACACGGACGGTATGAACACATACCGCATTGGCATTGGTTTCTCGAAACTTCCTGTGATATCTTAATATTATCTTAACGAGGAGGAAACCAAAATGAAATATGGAAAACGTTTGGCATCGCTTCTGCTGACAGCGGCCCTGGCGTTGGGGCTGACGGCATGTGGCGAAAACGCGGCATCCTCGGCTCCGGCGGAGCCCGCTTCCAGCGCGGCAGAGACCACCCCCGAAGCTCCCAAGGATACCCCCGCAGCAGCGTCGGAAGCAGCGCCCGCATCCGCTCAGGAATCCGCGGCAGAGCCGGAGGTACAGCGCCCGGTGGTCAGTTATCCGCTGTTTGACGATGTGACCACTTTTACCCTGTGGACGTCCAATTCCCCCGATCTGTCCGAGATCATCTCCGACCTCAACGAATATCTGGTATTCTCCCAGCTGGAGAAAGAAACCAACATCCGCTGGGATGCGACCCTGGTATCCTTCTTCTCCTCTGACGAGCAGTTCCAGCTGATGGTGGCTTCCCAGGACTATACGGATGTAGTCTGCCGTGCCATCGACAGCTATACCGGCGGCACCGATCAGGCCATTGAGGAGGAATTCCTCATTGATGTCAGCGAGCTCATTGACGAGAATATGCCCAATCTCCTGGGCTGGTTTGACCAGTATCCCGAGCTGCGGAAGCAGATGACTACGGTCGAGGGCAACATCGGCGGCTTCCCCAAGTTCTATCAGGAGCCCAGTGACGTCAACGAGGGCGCGCTCATCCGCCAGGACTGGCTGGAGGAGCTGGGGCTGGAATCTCCCAAGACCTATGATGATCTCCACAATGTTTTGACCCAGTTCAAGGAGCAGAAAAACGCCTCCGCACCTCTAGTGATCCCGGTAAACACCGGCGTTCAGGGCAACCTGCTCTATGGCTATAACATTGATAATTACTATCAGGTGGACGGCGAGGTGCGCTTTGGTCCCTTGCAGCCGGAGTTTAAGGAATACCTGACCATGATGAACCAGTGGTATAATGAAGGACTGCTGTCCGACAGCTTCCTGACTTCTCAGGCAGATGTCCTCATGGACTTCTCTACCATCTTGAGCGGCGACACCGGCGTATGGTGCGGCAGTGGCACCCAGTCCATTACCCAGATCCTCAGCATGGCGGAGGAAGCCCAGCCGGATATGCGCATCACCGGCATGACCAACGTGACCAAGGACGGCGAGACCGCCCACGTTGGCACCGAGAGTCAGATCCTCGACTCCATCATGTGGTCCATCACCACCGAGTGCAGCGATCCCGCCGCCATCGCTCAGTATGTGGACTATCTCTACTCCGATGCTGGCATTCTGCTGGCCAACTACGGCGTAGAGGGTGAGACCTTCAACTATGTAGACGGCAAGCCTATGCTCACCGAGCTGGTCACCAACAATCCCGACTACAGCTATAATCTGGCCCTGAATATCTTCACCTGTGACCGCCAGACCCCTGTTCCCTTCATCATTGACGAGCAGAAGGCCCGGAACGACTACTCTGAGGATC
>CAKTEB010000042.1 GCA_934546685.1 uncultured Oscillospiraceae bacterium | reverse complement strand
GTCCACGGTAGTCTTTTCCACTAAAATGTCCCCGGACAGGACGATCCCCAGACACCGCCGAAAATGGGTCTCGTCAAAGACCACCTCTCCCCGCTCGTAGCGCTGTCGGAAGCACCGGTCATCCTCCACCAGTTGCTCCACCATGATCTCGTCCACCCCCGCAAACAGGAAGCAGGATTCCGCCACGGTCAGCTGCTGGCGGGTCAGGTTTGTGGGCATAGTTTCACCTTCTGTCTCATTTGATACACTGCACCGTAACGAATATAATGAGTATTTGACCAAATGTCAAGAAGGATGGGGCAGATTTTTTTCACGGTTTACCGGTTTCATTCCGCCCCCCGCTGTGCTATACTATGGTTGTTCCAATAAACAACTCTGTAACATTTTAATAGATAGAAAGGGATGAGCACCTATGGCTGACTATGATAGCAGCGCCAATTACAAACAAGCCCGTGCAATGGGCCGCCACTATGTATCCGAGCACAGCGAATCGGCCACCAAGGGCTACCTATATATTCTCGACGATCTGCTGGACAATGTAGAGATCTGCGGCGAGATCAACCTGGGCACCTCTGAGATCCCCATCAACAAGATCCTGGGCACCCGTACCTCCGCCCGCAGCAACGCCTTCGCGGGGAACTTTATGCCCCTGCTGCCAGAGAACACGGAGTTTGGCGCAAAGTGGTGCAAGCTCTATGAATCCCACATTCGGGAGGGCATCCGGGAGCCCATCAAGGTCTACGAGTATCTGAACCGCTACTTTGTCCAGGAGGGCAACAAGCGGGTCAGCGTTCTGCGCTATCTGGGAGCCGTGGGCATCGAGGCCCGGGTCACCCGGCTGATTCCCAAGCGGGACGAAAACAACAAGCAGATCTCCATTTACTACGAATTTCTGGACTTTGACCGCCGGGCCATCTTCGATAATCTGTGGTTCTCCCACCGAGGTGGCTTCACAGGTCTCGTCAATCTGGTGGAGTCCTGGCAGCAGGAGCATCCGGAGAACAGCACCTCCACCGCCGACCTCATCAACAGCGCCTTCAAGTCCTTCCGGCTGTGCTATCGGGAGGCGGGCTTTGCCTCTATTCCCATTACCTCCGGCGATGCGTTCCTGGAGTATTTGAAGGTCTATGGCTTCAAGCCGGATCGGAACCTGGACACCATCCGCGATCAGGTCAAGAGCTGCGAGGCTCAGTTCAAGCTGGTATCCGTAAAGGATCCCGACACCGTCAATACTGTGGAGCAGCGGTTCGCCTCGGAGAAGAGCCCCCTGTCCTTCTTCTCCCGGAAGCCCCGGAAGCTCAAGGTGGCCTTTGCCTTTGAGTCCACCCCGGACAAGTGCCTGTGGACCTATGACCACGATGTGGCCCGGAAGCGCCTGGAGCGCACCATGGGCGACAAGATCTCCGTCATCACCCGCTATGGCGTGCCCAGCGGCGAGAGCTCCTACCAGCCCCTGAAGGAGCTGATGGAGCAGGAGCCGGATATCCTCTTCGCCACCAGCCCCAATATGTCCTCCGGGGCCCTGCGGCTGTCCCTGGAGAACCCGGATAAGGCCATTCTCAACTGTGATTTCGCCCAGCCCAAGAAGAACATCATGACCTATTATGCGAAATTCTACGAGGCCGCGTTCCTCTGCGGCGTCATGGCCGGCTCCATGACCCGAACCGGGCTTCTGGGCTACACCACCACTATGGCTACCCACCCCGGCTCCACCTTCAACCTCAACGCCTTTGCCCTGGGGGCCCAGCTGGTGAACCCCACGGCCCATGTGGTGAACATCAACCTCTACCGGGTGGACGCCTCGGATCCCTACCATATGGAGGCCCGGCAGGCCCTGGCCCGGAAGGGCGTGGACATCGCCATGTGCATCCACCAGCCCCATACGCCTCTGGTGCGGAAGGGCTTCCCCGGGGTCTATGCCCAGCTATATCTATTGCAGTCCAATTCCGGCCATCCCACCGAGTGCATCGGCGCGGCAGCGGTGGACTGGTCCATCTTCTATAATGAGATGGTAGGCGACAGCTTCAAATCAAAAAATTCCATCCTCGACATCACCCGCAGCGGCATGGACAGCTCCGTCCACTTTGGCTGGGGCCTCAACACCGGCATTCTCGACGTGCTGGGCGTGGATTCCTTTATGGGCCACAACGCCATCCGCCTGCTGAATATCTTCAAGGACTTAGTCTCCTCCGGCAAGATCCACCCCTATGAGGGCCCCCTGTTTGACCGGGATCACAACATGATCCTGGAGAAGTACAGCACCCTGAACCTGCTGGAGATCCAGAGCATGAAGTGGCTCCACGAGGCTGTGGTAGACAGCATCGACCTGAGCTGAGGGCTTCCGCGTGGAAAATTTTCTGTTCAGCCTCAATGTGACCCTGCCCATCTTCATCATAATTCTGGTGGGCGGATTCCTGCAAAAAATCGGGCTTCTGAACGAGGGCTTTACCTCCGTAGCTGACAAATACGTCTTCAAGGTGGCGCTGCCGGTGCAGCTGTTCCGGGACATCGCCACCATGGACATCCGGGCGGATTTCTCCTGGCCCTTTGTGCTGTTCTGCATGGCGGCCACCACGTTCATGTTCGCCGCCTGCTGGATCCTGGGGCAGCTATTTCTGAAGGACAAGTCCATGGTGGGCGCTTTCGCCCAGGCCTCGGCCCGGGGCTCCGCTGCTATCCTGGGCATTGCCTTTGTAGAGAACATCTACGGCTCCTCGGGCATGACCCCTATGATGATCGTGGCGGCGGTGCCGCTGTTCAACATCTACTCGGTCATCATCCTCACGGTCACCTCTCAGCAGGGGAAGCTGGATAGGAGCCTCATGAAAAAGCTCCTAAAGGGCGTTGTCACCAATCCTATTATTCTTGGCATTGCGGCGGGCATGGTCTGGAGCCTTGCTGGGCTCCCCTGGCCCACCATTCTCAGCAAATCCGTGGGGTATATCGCCTCCACTGCCACGCCCATTGCCCTATTGGTGCTGGGAGCCACCTTCAAGGGCCGGGAGGCCCTGCAGAAGATCGGCCCCACAGCGGCGGCGGCCTTCCTCAAGCTGGTGGCCATTCCAGCGCTGATCTTCCCGGTAGCCATCGCCATGGGTTTCCGGAACAGCGAGTTGGTGGCCATTATGATCATGCTGGCCTCCCCCACTACCGTTACCTGCTACATCATGGCAAAAAACATGGGCGGCGATGCCACCCTGTCCGCCAGCGTGGTCATGACCGCAACGCTGTTTTCCAGCGTGACCTTGACCCTGTGGGTCTTTCTCATGCGCACGCTGGGCTTTATCTGAATCTGCACGAAAGGCGCTGCAAGCAATTTGCAGCGCCCCGTTTTTATGCTATTTATACCGTGGTTTTTACCTTCATAGTCTTGCTGAGGATGCCCATGGCCACCGCCGCCGTCAGGATGGCCGCGTAGGTCTCCGTGAGCCAGGGCGCAATGGGATAGGTACCGATGACCACATCATATACCGTCCAGCCCACCGCTACGACGGCCGTAAGGATCATGCTCACGCAGGCGGCCCGTCCATTGCGCTTCCGGCCCATGATACCCACCAGCAGTACCACGAACAGCGCGCCCCGGAGGGAGTAGGCCGCATAGACCACATCCAGAACCATGGTCTGATTTACCAAGCCGATGGCTCCCACCGCGCAGATCACACCGGACAGGGCCGTCAGAAGCCGGGTCACCAGGAGCCGCTGCTTCTCGGAGGCCTCAGGATGGTGTACCTCATAGAGATCCGTGGTGAGCATGGTTCCGGCAGACAGAATAATGGGCGATACGGTGGACAGCACTGCCGCCAATATCGCCGCGAACACCAGGCCGCCCACCATCGGCGGCAGATTCAGCATCAGCGTGGGCAGGGCCAGCTTGGCCTCGGTGACCACCTGACCATCGCTGCCCAAAAGCGTACCGTTTACGCTCATGAGCTTACTGCAAATGCCCAAAAGGGCTGTGACCACGCCAAAGGGGGCCACCACAAGAGCCGTCAGGAAGCAGGCCTTCCGGGCGGTCTTCACGTCTTTCGCTGCCAGCACCGGCTGGATCCCGGCCTGGGCTGTGCAGGCCCCCAGCAGGGATGCCAGCACCCAAGAGGAGATCTTTGTACCGCCGATGGCAAAGGGGCTGAGATAATTTCCCTCCAGGGCTCTCGCGTCAGACACAAAGGTGCTGGGGCCCCCCAGCTTGATAACGCAGATGACCAGCGCCAAAATGGTACCCAAATACATCACTGAAAGATGGAGCCCGTTGGCCGCCGCCACTGAGCGCATGCCGCCGGTGAGGGTAAAGGCGATAAACACCACCGCAAAGATCACCACGGAGACCCGGAAGTCCAGGCCCATCAGCGCCTGGCCCAGCTTGCCCGCCGCGATCATCTGGGAAAGTCCCACCACCAGCATCACCAGCACCAGGAGACAGCAGGAGACCTTTCTGGCCTGCTCCCCGAAGAAATGGTCGATAATGCCGGGAATGGTGCCCACATTGATGCTCCGGAACAGCTTTGCGAAGAAAATCGCCAAAAACAGCACGCCCAGGCCATTGGCCACCGTGTACCAGGCTCCGGATACGCCGTAGGTAAAGCCGTATTCCGCCACGCCGGAGGTGGCGGTGCCTCCCAGCCATTCACCGGCTGAGGCAAATACGATGGCGGCAATGCCTAAGTTTTGACCATGAAATGAATCGGCGCTGTTGGTTTTCCTCGAAGCAATAAAGCCAATGAGCAGGGTCAGCGCCAAATAACAAACCGCAACCACGATGCTGAGCATATCAGTCGCCTCCACAAACATTGGGATGATCCCTATCTTTATGATAACACCATGCCGGAGGCCTGTCAATGTGTATCACGAATTATATATCTTGTAATATAATCTGTGATGTAAATTTTGCTAGGTGACCGTTTCCATTACTGTTTCAGCCATTTCCGAAATCCGCTTTGCCTTCCGCACCGAAATCTCCAGCAGCTGGAATTCTTTTTGTACACTTTGAACGCGGCAAAATACCGCGGCGCCTGAGCTACAGACGCCGCGGTATTTATTAAGTACGAATTTACTTTTCCAATTTCTTTTTGACAACGCTTACCACATAAGCGACCACACAGACAACGCCGACAATCGCATAGATAACGGTAGATGCGGCCATTGTCTCAAAGCACTTCATACCGGCGATCGCCAGGCAAGCCAGACCAAGCATGAACAGTACGATCATATTTTTCACCTGCCCCCATTCATTTCACATCCAAAAGTATAGCATACGAACATCCGGAAGTCAAGCATTCTACACAAATCCAGCTGCCGGATTCGTGCAATTTTGATGCAGGTTTTTGTGATTTTCGTCAAATCGCGTCCAAAGCCTGGGCGATATCGGCGATCAGATCCTCCTTGCTCTCCAGTCCGCAGCTCATGCGCACCAGCTCCGCAGGCACACCGGCAGCCTTCAGCTGCTCATCGGTCATCTGCCGATGGGTGCTGGTGGCAGGGTTCAGGCAGCAGGTTCGGGCGTCGGCCACATGGGTCTCGATGGCGGCCAGCTTCAGGTGCTTCATAAAGATCTCCGCCGCGGCCCGACCGCCCTTGAGACCGAAGGATACCACGCCGCAGGAGCCGTTGGGCAGGTATTTCTCCGCCAGCTTGTGGTACTTATCTCCCGGCAGACCGCAGTAGTTCACATAGGCGATCTTAGGATGCTGTTCCAGGAACTCCGCCACGGCCTGACCGTTCTCGCAGTGCCGGGGCATCCGCACATGGAGGCTCTCCAGGCCCAGGTTCAGCATAAACGCGCTCTGGGGCGACTGAGCGGAGCCGAAGTCCCGCATGAGCTGAGCGGTGCATTTGGTGATAAACGCGCCGCCCTGGCCGAACTTCTCCGCATAGGTGATGCCGTGGTAGCTCTCGTCGGGGGTAGTGAGGCCGGGGAACTTGTCCTTGTGGGCCATCCAGTCAAAATTGCCGCTGTCCACGATGGCGCCGCCCACACAAGCCCCGTGGCCGTCCATATATTTGGTGGTGGAGTGCGTGACGATATCCGCGCCCCACTCGAAGGGGCGGCAGTTGATGGGGGTTGCAAAGGTATTGTCCACGATCAGGGGCACCCCATGGGCATGGGCCACCTTGGCAAAGAGCTCGATGTCCAGCACCGTCAGCGCCGGGTTAGCGATGGTCTCGCCGAACATGGCTTTTGTGTTGGGCCGGAAGGCGGCGTTCAGCTCCTCCTCGGTGGCGTCAGGGCTCACAAAGGTGGTCTCAATGCCCATCTTTGCCATGGTGACGCTGATGAGGTTAAAGGTGCCGCCATAGATGGAGGAGGAGGCCACGATGTGGTCGCCGCAATTTACAATATTGAACAGCGAATAAAAATTGGCCGCCTGACCGGAGGAGGTCAGCATGGCTGCGGTACCGCCCTCCAGCTCCGCGATCTTCGCCGCCACATGGTCGCAGGTGGGGTTCTGGAGCCGGGAATAGAAATAGCCGCTGGCCTCCAGGTCAAAGAGCTTTCCCATGTCCTCGGAGGTGGCGTATTTGAAGGTGGTGCTTTGAATAATGGGGATCTGCCGGGGCTCGCCGTTGCCCGGGGTATAGCCCCCCTGTACGCACTTGGTTTCGATCTTCTGTGGCATAAATAGCCGCTCCTTCCTTTCAATTGTCCGGCGGACCGCCAGTTTTTTGCCGCGCCGGAGCCATTATACAAAGATAGCCGATGAGAATAACATTCTCATCGGCTATACTTTAGCATGCTGAACAGCTTCTGTCAATGAAGCTGCACGTTTTTTCTGGAAAGAGGCTCCGAAAGATCCACATATTCGAGTCCGGAAGCATCGCCCTCGATGGACAGCACCACGGAGTTGATGCTGTCCAGATCCGTCAGAGTGTACACCAATGTCCACACCGCCGACAGCTCCTTTTCCTCCGTATCGTTGCTGGGCACAAACTCCCGAGACAAATCCACATAGCAGACATTGCCGGATACGCTGACGCTCAGGAGCTCCGTGCCGAAGGGAATGGGATTGTAGAAGCCCTGGGGCGGCACAAAGGCGATCAGCGCCTCCACCACCGCCTCTGCCGCCGGAGCGGAAATGCTCTGCTTCACCCGTACCGGCACCTGAAAGCTGTCGTCGGTGATCCGCTGGCACATGAAAAAGTCCACATCCAGCTCTCCGCTGCGGGTCTGGGCCGGGCCGATGACGCCGGTATCTCGGGCGATGGGCTCTCCCAGCAGCATCACGCCGCAGCTTTTGACCGCAGCGCCATCCTTTAGAAACTGCACGCAGTCCACGGAGTCGAGCCCCGTAAGGGTATTCACAATGGCATACACCGAGGTATAGATATCGTAGCCGTCCGGATCCGTGCTCTGGTAGAATTCCGGTGAAAAGTCCACGGAGCATATGCCGCCGCTGGTGGTCACATTCAAAAGCTCCGTGCCCTCAGGCATGGCGTTTTGCAGCCCAGAGGTCTGGGGCCCAGCCATAAGCTCCCGGATCAGATAGGTTTCGGTGCTCTCATTTTCACTGAGGGTGGCCTCCCGGAACTCCGGGATCACATAGCGCCGATCCTCCGAGGGGAAATACACCGTAAAGTTCTGGCCGGAGTCCGTCTGATAAGCGTCCTCCACGTAGTAGCTGTCCGGGGTCAGCTCCATATGCACGCCGCCGGTCTCGTCAGAGATAATGACCGACTGGGCGCCGGTATAGCCGCAGATGGTCTTGGCTAGGCACCCGGTGGCGATGGACAGCTCCACAGCCCGCAGGGAGAAGAACTGGCTGGACAGCACCAGCTCAGGCGTCCCATTCTGTTCCAGCAGCGAGACCACCTCTGTCCCCGCCGGGAAAGGCGAGATCAGCCGTTCTTCGCTGGGGCCTCGGAAGTAGAGCTCCAACACCGACATGAGAGAGGTGGCATGGGTCATCCGCCGCTCTACGCCGATGGTCTGGGCGCTGCCGAGGGTTTCGGCACTTCGAACGGCGTAGTAGAATTCCACCTGACTGCCGCCGTCGTTTTTCGTGCCGCCGCAGCCGGACAGCACCATACAGAGGGTCAGGAACACCGCTAATACTCGCTTCATGGCTCACCCTCCCACTGATACCGGGGAAACTGCGCCGTAAACCGTGCGCCTCCCTGGGGCCGATTGGCCGCCGTTACCGTACCGCCGAATTTTTCCGCCGTCTCCCGGACAATGGCAAGGCCCAGGCCCGTTCCGCCGGCCTCTCGGCTCCGGGCCTTGTCCACCCGGTAGAACCGCTGGAAGATCCGCTCCAGCTCCGTCTCCGGGATGCCCACGCCGTTGTCCTCTACGATCAGGAAGGCTGTCGTGCCCTGGGAATAGGCGATCAGGCGCACCTGTCCCCCCTGCTGGGAGTATTTAACGCCGTTTTCCGCAAGATTCAGCACCAGCTGGAAGATATCATCCTCCCGGGCCAGCACAAAGCAGTCGTCCTCGGAGCTCTGCTCGATGGTGGCCCCCAGCTCCGCCGCATAGGGCCCCAGCATCCGAACGGCCTTTTTGCAACACTCCCCCAGGTTCACCGGCTCCTTTTCGGTGGCAGTGAACTGGCGACTGTCCAGAGCCGTGAGGCTCAGGAGCTTGGAGGTCATCCGGGTCAGCCGGTCTGCCTCACCGGAGATATCCTGGACGAACTCCCGGATAGTCTCCTGATCCATATCGTTCTGCAAGATAGAATCCGACAGCAGCCGCATGGCCGCCAGGGGCGTCCGCAGCTCGTGGGAGGCATCGGATACAAACTGCCGCCGGAGCTGCTCCGTCTGCTGGAGCCGATCCGTCAGCGCGTTGAACTCCTGGGCCAGCACCGCAAATTCGTCGTGGCCCTTGACCTCTACCCGGTGCTCATAATCGCCCTCCTGCACCCGCCGGATGGACTGAAGCAGGCGCTCATTTTTCTTGATGACAACCATGCCGAACAGAATATACAGGGCCAGGGACACCAGCACCGTGATGACCGCCAAACGGATGGCATTGTCCTGAATGCTGGTGAGCAGCGCCGCCTGCTCCTGATCCACCTCCACCATATAGACGCAGCCGGTGATATTCCCGCCGGTCATCACCGGGATAGCCCCCCGGCTCACAAAGGCACCGCCGCTGAAGCTGCACCGAAACGCGTCATTGCCCCGCAGAGCTGACACGATCTCCGGGTACAGGGCAAAGCTGCCCACCGGTGCGGTAGAGAGGCAGGTGCTGTAGAGGATCAAACCGGTCTCGTCGGTGATGAGCACCTGGCCCATATCCCGGCTGCCCAATACCGCCATGACCTCCTCCGCCCCCTGGCTGGTGAGGGTCTGGCTGCTGCTCAGGGACGAGGCCACCGTTTCCGCCTCGCCCAGAAGCATTTTGTGCTTGTAGGAGAAGATCATATTCTCGGTGATGCGTACCGGCGAGGTGGTCTGAAAGATCAGGAGCACCGCCGTGACCGCCAGGATCACCAGAACCACCTTCATGAGAAGGCTGTTGCGAAACTGACCTGCAAACCGCTTAAGCCTTGAAATAATAGCCAACGCCCCATTTCGTCATAATATACTCCGGCTGTGCGGGCACGCGCTCCAGCTTTTCCCGGAGGCGGCGCACATGGACGTCAACGGTACGGATCTCGCCCTGGTACTCATAGCCCCAGATGATATCCAGCAGATTCTCTCTGGAGTACACATGGCCGGGGTTTTTCATGAGAAGCTCCATGAGATCGAACTCGCGAGCTGTGAGCTCCACGGCCTTGCCGTTTTTATAGGCGTTGCGCTCGCTGGTATCCAGGGTGATATCGCCGCAGGTGATGCGTGTGGACTCCTCCTTGGTCTCCGCAGGAGCGGCCCGGCGCAGCAGCGCCCGGATCCGTGCCTTGAGTTCCAGGATGTTGAAGGGCTTTGTGAGATAATCATCGGTGCCCTGCTCAAAGCCGATGAGCTTGTCCATATCCTCGCCCTTGGCGGTGAGCATAATAATGGGCACGTTGGAGAACTCCCGGATTTGCATGCAGGCCTCCAGGCCGGTCATCTTGGGCATCATGATATCTAGGATAATCAGGTCGAAGTCGCCGGACTTGGCCAGCTCCACGGCCTCCTCCCCGTCATAAGCGGCGGCGACCTCGTAGCCGTCGTTTTCAAGGTTGAACTTGATGCCCTTGACCAGGAGCTTTTCATCGTCTACTACCAGAATTTTCATTGTCAATTCCCCACTTCCACCAAATTTACTATCTGCGCGTACTTCTTGTCGCCTATGCCGCTGACATTCTTGAGCTGGGCCTTGTCCGTAAAGGGGCCGTATTCCTGCCGGTAATCCAGGATCCGCTGGGCGATCACCGGCCCGATGCCGGGGAGGCCGTCCAGCTGCTCCAGGGTTGCGGTGTTGAGATCCACCAGGCTGGAATCCGGGCTCGCTTCCGCAGGTTCTTCTGCCGAACGCTCCGCCGGGATGCCGGAGTCCGTTTCTTTCTCCGCCGGGCGCTGGGTGGGAGATGCCGCCGGTGCCGCCGTTGACACCGCCGATACCGCTTCCGTGGGCTCCGCCGAGAGCTCTAAGGTCACGGGGCTGGAGCTGCGTCCCAGGTAAAAGCCCACCGTAAAGGCCAGCACGATGCACGCCGCAAGAACCGCAGCCAATTCTGCCTTGGTTATTTTCATAGACTGTCTTTCCTTTCCAACGGAAATATGCTATGATGTATCGTGTATCTAAATTGTATTGTAACATATCAGGAGACGTTTTTGAATGAGAAAATGTAAGTTTTTCTGCTTGATTCTTCTGGCGCTTATGCTCCAGAGCTGGGTTCTTCCAGCATTTTCATCCGACACGCTCACCGAGCTGGACACCGTGCCCCCTCCCCCGGAGCTTGAGCTGGAGGCCGGGGCGGTCATACTCGTGGACGCGGACACCGGCGAGGCGCTCTACCGGCTGAACGACCAGGAGACCATGTACCCCGCCAGTACCACAAAGATCATGACCTGCTATCTGGCCCTCCAGAGCCTGGATCCCGACAAGGAAATCACCATCCCCGATGGCATCGACGAAGGCATTGAAGACGGCGTATCCACCGCAAACCTGAAATCCGGCGAGGTCCTGACGGTCTATCAGCTGCTGGAGTGCCTGATGGTGGCCTCCGCCAACGAGGCCGCCAACGCCGTGGCCATTCTAGTCAGCGGCTCCATTCAGGACTTTGTGGCACTGATGAATCAGACCGCCCAGGAGCTTGGCTGCCAGAACACCCATTTTGTGAATCCCAACGGCCTCCACGACGGGGATCACTATACCACCGCCTCGGATCTCTCCCTGATCGCCCAGGCCGCCATGGAAAACAGCACCTTCCGGCGGCTGTGCGGCACCGTCCGAACGGAGATCCCGGCCACGAATCGCTCTGAGTCCCGTTCCCTCAGCACCACCAACTACCTGCTGCCCGGCTCCAACTATCCGGGCTACGGCTATGAGGGTGCCCTGGGTATCAAGACTGGCTTTACCACTCCGGCGGGCTACTGCCTGGTGGCCGCCGCGGAAAAGAACGGCCATACACTGATCTCCGTGGTACTGGACGCCCCCAAGGAGACCGGCGACAATGGCGAGAACGTCTCCGGCGCGTTCACCCAGACCGCAAAGCTCTTTGACTGGGGCTTTGCCAACTATGACGCGGCCATCCCCTATCAGGCCTGGCTGGACCAGCAGCCAAAGCCCTCGCCGGAGCCCACGGTGGAACCGGCGGACGATTCCATCCAGGAGTCTGTCCAGGAGCCCGCTCAGGAAGCTGAGGCAGATTCCCTTCAGGACGCCGAACCGGCACCGGAGGCTGTGGCCGCCCCGGAGCTCACAGAAGCCTCCGTCCCAGAGCTCACCCAGGCTCCCACCCAGCAGGCCGAGACCCAGAGCCTCGCTCACTCCGCCCCTGCCACTATGCTGCTGATCGTGGCCATTGCGGCGCTGGTGCTGCTGGCGGCGCTGGTCGTGGTGCTGATCCTACTGATAAAACGGAGATGATCCCATGAAATACGAGAATCTCGATGCTCTGCGTCAGGACTGCCTTCAGTGCAGCCGCTGTGAGCTCTCCAAAAACCGGCACAACGTGGTATTTGGCGTAGGCCCCGATCAGGTGGACGTGATGTTCATCGGCGAGGGCCCCGGTGAAAACGAGGATCTCCAGGGAGAGCCCTTTGTAGGAGCCGCAGGCAAGTTTTTAGACGATATGCTCTCCATCATCGGCCTCAGCCGCCGGAACTGCTATATCGCCAACATCGTAAAATGCCGTCCGCCCCAGAACCGGGATCCCAAGCCCGGGGAGCGGGAGTGCTGCCGTCCCTGGCTCACGGAGCAGATCAATCTGCTGAAGCCAAAGCTCATTGTCTGCCTGGGCCGCATCGCCGCCATGGAGTATATCGACCCGGAATTCCGTATCACCCGTCAGCACGGCATCTGGTATGAGATCGACGGAACCTGGCGCATGGCCATGTTCCACCCCTCGGCCCTGCTCCGGGATCCCGACAAACGCCCGGAAACCTTCCGGGATCTCAAGTCTCTCCAGGCCATGGTCCGGGAGCACTGTCCCAATACCGTTTTTGAGGATTAAGATAAACCGCCCTCCGCAGCTCTGTCGCGGAAGGCGGTATTCGTTATTCATCCTTGTCCAGCACATATCCCAGCTGCTCCAGGGATGACTCTGGAATGATCGCGCCGCTGGTGTCGCTCGTCACCAGGCACCGGGTGGGATCCACATAGAAGACACCCCCGTCCAGCTGCAAACGGCACCAGATATGCTGCTCCACACCGTAGGTTCCCTGAACCAAGCGGCAGGGAATGCTTCGCTCCCGGAGCAGCAGCAGATAGGCCTGGCAGTAGCCCCGGGAGGAGGCCCGGCCCAGACAGAGCGCCCCATAGGCGCTGTCATCAAAGCCAGAAGGATCCTCCTGCACCAGCTCTCCGTCCCGCACCAGCCGCTCCAGCAGCCGCTGGGCGCTGGTGATGCTGCTGTTTTCACTGCCGTATAGACCGGCCAGCTTTTCCACCAAGATCTCGGTCTCCTGCCGGTGAGCTTCCAGCACCTCCTTGCTGTGGTCATACTGGAACTGGATCTCCAACACCCGGCGGCTCCCGGTATCCGGATAGGCGCTGCAGCTGATCTCCGGGAGCTCCAGGGAGAAGTCCGCGTTGTCCCGAAATACCTCCTGGACCAGGCTCTCTAGATCCAGGCTTCCGTAGTCCTCCACCCGGAGCCGCACCACATTATCGTAGGCATTCATGGCGTCCCGAAGCCTGGACTTTACCCCCTCCAACCCGGAGGTGGACTGGACGGACCGAATCTCTTCCAAGGTCCGCCGGTAGGTGGTATGGACATGGATCTCGTAATAGCTGACGATCTGGGAATAGTCATAGGTCATATAGTCCACGGCAAAGGCCCCCAGCGGATCCCCTCGGGACACCTCATAGACGGCATTGGACAGATCCTGGGACAGGTCGCCGGTATAGCCCTCCGCACGGATCACGCCCTCCTCCACCGCATCCTCTACCAGCCCTAAAATCGCGTTTTTCAGGCTCAGATAGCTGCTGACGGTCATGACGCTGGAGTCCACCTCCAGCTGATATTCCTCGTCGTGGGGCTCCACCACCGCATAATCTCCGCTGCCAAAGGCCGCGCAGCCGGTCAGAAGGCCAAGCGCCAGCAGCAGGGCAACAATTCTTTTCATGGCTCCGCTCCCTTATAGCTTATTCTTAGAGTAGCGCTCGAAGCCCTCACCCAGCACCTGGTGGGCCTCCTGGAGCACCAGAAACGCGGCGGGATCAGCCTCCATCACCAGCTCCTTGAGCTCCGCGGCCTGACGGCGCTTCACCGCACAGTAGATGACGTTTTTGGCGATGCCGGTATAAGAGCCCTCGCCTTTTAGGAACGTACAGCCCCGATCCAGCTTTTCGTCGATGGCATCCCGGATCTCCAGGGAGCGGTCGGTAACGATAACAGCCACCAGGGAGTAGTCAAAGCGGTAGACCACGGCGTCCATGGCCTCGCCGCTGATGTACAGGGCAACACAGCAGTACAGGGTCTTGGTGAAGTCCTTGAATGCAATACCCGTGATGACCGCGATCACCAGATCCGCTGCCATCACCAGCTTGCCGATGGACATATTGGGGAACTTATACTTCATGAGCCGGGCTACGATGTCCGTGCCGCCTGTAGAAGCTCCCTGCATCAGCACCAGGCCGCAGCCCACGCCCACCAGCCCGCCGCCGAAGATCGCACCCACCAGGGGCTCGGTCTCCGCCCGCAGGATCGGTGCCAGCAGGTCGATGAAGGCCGAGGAAATGGCCATGCCCGCCAAAGAGCCCCAGAAGAATTTCCGCCCCACAAACCGATACCCCGCCAAAAACAGCGGAATATTGATGAGCACCGACAGCACGCCCACGGACAGTATGGGTACAAAGTAGACGATGACCAGAGCCAAGCCCGACACGCCGCCAGCTCCGATCTGGTTGGGCTCCAGGAACAGGTCGAAGCCCACCGCATAGATGGCGCTGCCCAGGGTGATCCAAAACAGAGTTTTCAAATTCTTTTGCAGTTTATCTTTCAAACGATCCCCTCCCCTAGCAGGAAGTCTGATGGTCAGGCGTGCCGCAAGGATTTACGGCACGCCTTTTTTCTTATAGTTCCATGGTCAGCTGGGTATCCTCCAGATCCTCGTCCTTGAGGATCGCGCCCGCGGCGGGAACGCTGCGGCTCCGATACCGGGTGACGTTCTGAACACCGCTGCCATCCAGAAGCCGCATATGGTCGAGGAGCGCCTTCTTCCGGAGGGTGAGCGCCGCCACGCCGATGGTGGAGCGGGTGGATTTGAGACTGAGAAGCGCCGTATTGAGCACCAGTGCCCGTCCGTCCGTGGAGTAGAGCACCACATCCGTATCCTCGCCCAGGCACAGGATGCCCTTCAGCGGTGACTTGTCGCTGTAAGCGCCTGTGAGCTTTCGGCGGTTGGACTTGGTGTCATAGGCTCCAAGGCTCACCTTGCCCACCTTGCCGTTTTCATAGGCAAACAGCACAAAGCCGGAATAATCTCCGGGCAGGCACACGGATACCACGGTCTCCCCCTCGTCAAAGCCCAGCTTGGTGGGCAGATAGTCACCCAGGACGCTGGCCTTGGTGTCCTTGAGCTCGGAAAGGGCGGTCTTGTAGACCTGGCACTTGTCCGTAAACACCAGGAGCTCCGCGCGGTTGGTGGTCTGGGTCTCCAGCACCATCCGGTCTCCCTCCTTGAGCTTTTGTTCGCCGCTCATGCGGAGGCTCTGGGGGGTGATCTTCTTGAGGTAGCCGTCCCGGGTCACAAACAGGTTCACCGGGTAGTCCGGGGTCTCCTGCTGCTCCTCCTGGTATTCCTCCACGGCCTCATAGCGGATGGTAGTACGGCGGTCTGTGCCGTACTTCTTCGCCACGTTCTCCAGCTCCTTCACAATGATGGCCTTGATGCGCCGAGGGGAATTCACCGTATCCTCCAGATCCGCGATCTCCTTCTGGAGAGAATCGGTCTCCTGAGTGCGCTTGAGGATATACTCCCGGTTGATGTTCCGCAGCTTGATCTCCGCGATATAGTTGGCCTGGATCTCATCGATGCCGAAGCCGATCATCAGATTGGGGATAACGTCCTCCTCCAGCTCTGTCTCCCGGATAATGCGGATGGCCTTGTCGATGTCCAGCAGGATCTTCTGGAGGCCCAACAGCAGATGGAGCTTTTCCTTCTTCTTGGTGAGGCTGTAGTAGACTCTGCGGCGGACACACTCGGTACGCCATGCCGTCCACTCCTCCAAAATCTCCCCTACGCCCATGACCTTGGGAAATCCGCCGATGAGGATATTGAAGTTGCAGGGGAAGCTGTCCTGGAGGGGCGTCAGCTTCATGAGCTTTGCCATGAGCTTGTCTGGGTCCACGCCACGCTTCAAGTCGATGGTCAGCTTCAGGCCGCTGAGGTCGGTCTCGTCCCGCATGTCGGAGATCTCCCGGATCTTCTCGGCCTTGATAAGCTCCGCCACCTTGTCGATGATGGTCTCGGAGGTGGTGGTGTAGGGGATCTCATAGATCTCAATGAGGTTTTCCGCCTTTACATACCGCCATTTGCCCCGGACACGGATGCTGCCCCGGCCGGTGTTATAGACGTTATTGATCTCGTTTTCATCGTAGATCAGCTCGCCGCCAGTGGGGAAATCCGGGGCCAGCAGATATTCCTTCAAATCGCAGTCCGGGTTCTTGATCCGGGCGATGGCCGCGTTGCAGACCTCCCGGAGGTTGAAGCCGCAGATATTGCTTGCCATGCCTACGGCGATGCCGTTGTTGGCGGACACCAGCACATTGGGAAAGGTGGTGGGCAGCAGCGACGGCTCCTTCATGGTGCTGTCGTAGTTGTCCACAAAGTCCACGGTGTCGCTGTCGATATCCCGGAACAGCTCCTGGCAGAAGGTATCCAGCTTGGCCTCGGTATATCGGGAAGCCGCGTAGGCCATGTCCCGGGAATATGCCTTACCGAAGTTGCCCTTGGAGTCCACAAAGGGATGGAGCAGGGCCCCATAGCCTCGGCTGAGACGCACCATGGTCTCATAGATGGCGGAATCGCCGTGGGGATTCAGTCGCATGGTCTGGCCTACGATGTTGGCGGACTTGGTGCGGCTGCCGTTTAAGAGGCCCATTTTATACATGGTGTACAGCAGCTTCCGGTGGGAGGGCTTAAAGCCGTCGATCTCCGGAATAGCCCGGGACATGATGACACTCATGGCGTAGGGCATGAAGTTGATCTCCAGGGTCTCAGTGATGGGCTGCTCTAGGATCTCCGCATGGAGGCCCATGACGTTGGGATTGTCCTTATGCTGCTTCTCTTCGTCTTTTTTCTTCTTTGCCATGTTCCTCCTCCTTTCAGGAAATATCGGCCAGCTCTAAGAACTTATAGCCGTTTTCAGTGATGTGATCCTTCCGGCCCTGGAGGTTGTCGCCCTCCAAAAGGTCGAACATGGCCGCCGTGGCCTCAGCCTCCTGGGGCATGACCTTAATAAGCCGACGTGTGGCGGGATTCATGGTGGTCATCCACATCATATCCGGGTCGTTCTCGCCCAGGCCCTTGGAGCGCTGAATGGTGATCTTCTTGTTCTCCCCGATGGATTTGACGATCTCGTCCTTCTCCCGGTTGGAGTAGGCGAACCAGGTTTTCTCCTTGCAGGTGATCTCAAACAGCGGGGATTCCGCGATATACACATAGCCGTCCTGGATCAGGGTGGGCACCAGCCGATAGAGCATGGTGAGGATCAGCGTGCGAATCTGGAACCCGTCCACGTCCGCATCGGTACAGATGACGATCTTGCTCCACCGGAGATTGTCCAGGTCGAATACCGAAAGATCCTTGGCCTTTTTGCCCCCGGTGATCTCCACGCCGCAGCCCAGCACCTTGATGAGGTCGGTGATAATGTCGCTCTTGAAGATCCGGGCATAGTCCGCCTTCAGGCAGTTGAGGATCTTACCCCGAACGGGCATGATCCCCTGGAACTCCGCGTCACGGCTCAATTTGACAGAACCCAATGCAGAGTCGCCCTCCACGATGTAGAGCTCTCGCCGGGAGACGTCCTTGCTGCGGCAGTCCACGAATTTCTGGACCCGGTTGGCGATATCCACGTTCCGGGTCAGATCCTTGCGAATCTTCACCTTGGTCTTTTCGGCGGTCTCTCTGGCCCGCTTGTTGATAAGCACCTGATCCGCGATCCGATCCGCCTCGGTCTTGTTCTCAATGAAGTACACCTGGAGCCGGGACTTGAAGAACTCGGTCATGGCGTCCTGGACGAACTTATTGGTGATGGCCTTCTTCGTCTGGTTCTCATAGCTGGTCTGGGTGGAGAAGCAGTTCGTCACCAGCACCAGGCAGTCGGTCACATCCTGGAAGGTGATCTTGGATTCATTCTTATTGTACTTCCCTGCCTGCTTGATATAGGCGTCGATGGCGTAGACAAAGGCGTTCTTCACAGCCTTTTCCGGTGCGCCGCCGTGCTCCAACCAGGAGGAGTTGTGGTAGTATTCCAGCACATTGACATTGTTGGAGAAGCACAGAGCGGCGGTGATCTTCACCTTGTAGTCCTTCATGTCCGCCCGGTCCCGGCCCTTGCGCTCGGCCTCCCAGAACTGGGGCATGGTCATGGCCTTGTCCTCGGTGAGCTCCTTCACATAGTCGAGGATACCATTTTCATAGCAGAAATCCGTCTCCTCAAAGCTGCCATCGGCCTTTTCATCCCGGAGCCGGAAGGTGATGCCCGCGTTGACCACCGCCTGACGCTTCAGAATGTCCGTATAGTATTCCAGGGGAATGTTGATATCCGTGAATACCTCCAGGTCGGGCATCCAGTGGAAGCAGGAACCGGTCTGCTTCCGGTCCGCCTTCTCGGTCTTTAAGCCGCCGATGTTCTCGCCCTCCTCAAAATGGAGGGAATACTTTTTCCCGTCTCGGCGGATCACCGCGTCAAAATACTTGGAAGCGTACTGGGTAGCGCAAGCGCCTAGGCCGTTGAGGCCCAGGGAATACTCATAGTTTTCGCCTTCATCGTTACTGTATTTGCCGCCCGCGTAGAGCTCGCAGAATACCAGCTCCCAGTTGAACCGCTGTTCCGCTGGGTTCCAGTCCACCGGGCAGCCC
>CAKTEB010000041.1 GCA_934546685.1 uncultured Oscillospiraceae bacterium | reverse complement strand
TAGTAGGTGAGGTCTCTGCCGGAGGTGTTCTGATGCTGGGTCAGGTCGTAATCGGTACGGTCTGCCACGCCCCAGAGCTCGCCCCAGCCAAAGGGGAAGAGATACTCGAAGTCGGTGGTCGCCTTGGAGTAGAAGCACAGCTCCTCGGGATCGTGATCCCGGAGACGGAGGTTCTCCTCGGTCATACCCAGAGAAAGCAGCCACTCCTTGCAGAAGTTCCGCCAGTAGTTGAACCACTCCAGGTCAGTGCCGGGCTCACAGAAGAACTCCAGCTCCATCTGCTCGAACTCACGGACGCGGAAAATGAAGTTGCCGGGGGTGATCTCGTTCCGGAAGGACTTGCCGATCTGGCCGATGCCGAAGGGCAGCTTCTTCCGGGTGGTGCGCTGGACGTTGACGAAGTTTACGAAGATGCCCTGGGCGGTCTCGGGCCGCAGGTAGACGGTATTCTTAGCATCCTCGGTGACGCCCTGGAAGGTCTTGAACATCAGGTTGAACTGACGGATATCAGTGAAGTTGTGCTTGCCGCAGGTGGGGCAGGGGATGTTGTGCGCCTCGATATAGTCCTTCATCTCGGTCTGGGAGAAGGCGTCGATGGGCTTGTCCAGGGTGACGCCGTTTTCCTGGGTCCAGTCCTCGATGAGCTTGTCGGCACGGAAGCGCTCGTGGCACTCCCGGCAGTCCATCAGAGGATCGGAGAAGCCGCCGAGATGGCCGGAGGCCACCCAGGTCTGGGGGTTCATGAGAATGGCGGAATCCAGGCCTACGTTGTAGGGATTCTGCTGGACGAATTTCTTCCACCAGGCGCGCTTGATGTTGTTCTTCAGCTCAGCGCCCAGAGGGCCGTAATCCCAGGTGTTGGCCAGGCCGCCGTAGATCTCGCTGCCGGGGAACACAAAGCCCCGGTTCTTACAGAGGGCGACGATTTTGTCCATGGTCTTTTCAGTGTTTTTCATGAGAAAAGCTCCTTTCGGTTGAACATCAGGCAATACCGCGCAATTCGGCAGGAGAATCTGATGAGAGGGGGGTTCGTCAGAAATAGGTGTAAAACCGCAGGAATACTTTGCGCATTTCAAGGATTTACAAACGTATTTCTGGCAAAAAAGATCCGTCAGAGTCCGCAGACGTATTGTACGGTGTTACCATAAAAAAACGCCCCAAGCAAATCGCTTAGGGCGAACAATGTCCGTGGTACCACCTAAATTCGGATCATTGATCCGCACTTGGCACCTATAACGGAGGCATCCGGCAGCGCCTACTGGACCTTTCGTCGTTGGGGCTGCGGCTCAAGGGGGCCTTCACTGGGCTGCTGCCGAAGATTTTCACCGGCCATCTTCTCTCTGGGGGCGGGCAAAACAGCTACTGTTCCCTGTCATCGCTTTTATCTTATTGTCTCTGCCACTATAACATTTTGCGCATGGAATTGTCAAGGACGCACCGGGGAGTTTTCAAAATTTAAGCGGTATTGTCATTCTGACGTGGAAAAACAGAGGTGATTTGTGCACTTTTTCTGCGATAAAGGAAGTCACTAATTCGGATATCCCATACCAGCGGGAATTATGATATAATGTGGGAGACAACACTGCGGGAGGAAGCGGCATGGGCAGACGGAAAAACGGAAATCGGCGGAGATTCTTGGCTGCGGCCATCTTATTGATCCTGACGGCGGGGATCTACGCCCTGACTAAATACGCCCCGGGGGCTATGTTCCCCTGGTATCAGAATGTGAGCCGCCGGGTGCTGGCAGCCTGGGGACATGCGACGGATCTGGTGCCCGTTTCTCTGCTGGAATGGGGCGGCTTGGGACTCATCTGGCTGGCCCTGGGCTGGCTCATCAAGATCATCAGCCATAAAAGGGGACTTGTAAAGCTCTTATCCGCGGCGGCGGTGATCGGCTCCGGAATTTTGTTCCTGTTCGTGGCCCTCTGGGGCGCGGATCAGTTCGCCCCTACCTTCACCAGCACCACGGCCTACACCCGCACGGAATTCACCGCCGAAGAGGCGGCCCAGGCGGCCTCCTACTATTTAGAGATGGCCAACGCCTATGCCCTGGAGAGCTCCAGAGATGAAAATGGGATCACGGATTTCGGCAGCTTTTCCGCCCTGGCGGAGGGGGTAGACAGCGGCTACGACTATCTCCAGGAGACCTATGGGGAGCGCTTTGACATTCTCCCGGTGCGGCCTAAGGGCATGGCCTTCTCAAGGCTCATGGATCTGGTGGGGCTCACGGGGATCTTCACAGCCTATACCGGGGAGATGACCGTGGACCGGAATACCCCGGATCAGTCCCTGCCCTTTACCATCAGCCATGAATGCGCCCACCGGACCACAGTGACCCAGGAGGCGGACGCCAACTTTGCCGCGTTCCTGGCCTGCATCCATTCTGAGGATCCGAGATACCGGTACTCCGGCTACTATTCGGCCTTTATATACTGCTATAACGCCGTGGCGAAAACAGACAAGGAGACCCAGAGCCAGCTCTGGAACGGCATGAACGATCAGCTCCGGGCAGACGTGGTCTCTGCCAACGCCTATTATGCCCAGTTTGACAAGCCTGTAAAAAAGGCGGCGCAGAAGGCCAACGACAGCTATCTCAAGCGCTTCAATCAGCCCACCGGCGTCCAGAATTACGGTGCGGTGGCTAGTCCCTTGATGGCCTACTATTGGGAAGAAATCGCGGAGTAACAAATCAGGGCGGCTGCATATGGTGCAGCCGCCCTGATTGATACTTTAGGAGTGAATTGACATGTTGTTGTGTCGCGCAGCACCGGCCCCCTGGCAAGGGCCGGATCGCTGTGCCGAACGGCGGTTTCTGGCATCCGCCGTTCCAAAAGAAAAGAAGGAGATATGAATACGTGGTCCATGGCACTGGCATACCATGTTTTGTTTGGGATGTATCACTTGTTACATACATCCTGACCACGCTGCCATCTTAACACACAGATCGGAATGTGTCAATACCTTTTCAGTAAAAAATCGCACAAAATATCAAAACGGTAGGAAAAACGCAGAGCTGCGCAAAATTTTGGGGCAGACAGTGACCGTTCCGCCGCCCCATACGTTTTATAGGTGAGAGCGCTTTCGAGATAAGCAAGACGGAGAGGAGGAGCTGCCAATGGATGAAACAGGAAGGTTTGAGGCCTGCTATGCCAAATACGGCGCCATGCTGTTCCGGCTGGCGCTGAATCAGGTGGGGACCAAGGAGGCGGCAGAGGATGTGGTCCAGGAGGTCTTTTTACGGCGCATTGGCCGCAGGGACTTCCGGGATGAGGAGCACGAAAAGCGCTGGCTGATCCGGGTGACGGTCAACGAGTGCCACTCCCTTTGGCGCAGAGAGGGCCGGCGCAGAGAGGTCAGCCTGTCCGGATGCCTTCCGGCGGCGGAGGTCTCTCCGGAATTAAGGCTCCAGACGGAGGCTATGCTGGAGGCCATGGAGCCGGAAACCAGATTGATCTTCCATCTATATTACTATGAAGGATATCGGGTGGGGGAGATCAGTCAAATGCTGGGCTGGTCCGTGTCCAAGGTGAAAATGCGCCTGAAACGGGGCCGAGATCAGCTGAAGCTCAGTTGGGAGGAATCAGAATGAGCGATTTTAAGAGATACCAAAGGGTAATGGATCAGATACAGCCCCCGGAGGAGCTGGAGCGGCGCATCTGGGCGGAGCTTCAGGGAAAACGCCGCGCTAGAAGGCCCATGCGGGCGGCGATGATCGCGGTGGTGGCGGTATTGGCGCTTTCCATCAGCGCTGGGGCGGCCTATGTGGCGCGAAATTGGGATACAATATTCTCGGACTATTTCAGCCCCACGGAACAGGAGCGGAAGGAACTGGATAGCGCTATGCAGGATGTGAACGTGACTGCGGAGGGCAGCGGCGTGACCTTTACGGTGCGGCAGATCCTGGGGGACAGCCAGAGCATGTATGTGTCCATGGACATTACTCTGCCTGAAGAGCTGCGGCCCCAGGTGTTGGAGCTGTCCCAGCTCCAGGCCCTGGCGGAGAAAAACGGCTATCTCTGGGATGACGAAGAAACAGAGCAGGGCGTTTTGCAGAGATTTGCGGAGGAGTGCGACCGGGAAAACGGCACGGCGGTGGGCATCAAGGCCGTAGGCGTGGCTCAGTTGGGCGATCAGGCGGAGCTGGGCACCCTGGAGGAGGCCGGAGAAGCGGTCATTGAGACCGGTGATAACTTCCGGGAAGCGCCCATGCCCACGGAGGCCACTCCCTGGGGCGACGGAGTCAGCGGCAGCAGCGACGGCTATAGCTCCCGGCTGGCGGATCAGCGGTATGATGCGGAAACGGGCACTCTGACAGTGATGGCGGTGTTCAGCGCCGACGAATCCCTGGCGGGAAAGAAGTGCGCTCTGGCCCTGTGCGGCTTCCGGTATGAGGATCTGATGGGCTGCTATTCTGTACCTAATGACGGGGAAACCTTGCCGCTGGAGACCGCCTTCCAGCCTTTGGACGCGTCGATCCTGCTGGAATTCACCGCAGACTATACCCCCTATGAGCAGACCTATACCGTCTGGAAGGACGGCGAGGAGATCGGCACCATGCTGCTGTCGCCCATCAAGGTCTATATGGAGGTGCAGAGAACACCGTCGGAGGTGGAGTACAGCTCCCTGGAGGCAGCGGCTCTGCGCACCAAGGACAAATCGATTTTGTTTGATGATTTCCATGTCAACAAGCCGGTGATCGTCCTGAAGGACGGCACAGAGATCCAGGTGAAGCCGGATACTGCCACCTGGGGAGAGGTGGAGAGCGGCTATTACCTCCCGGAACAGCTCTTTACCCTGGAGGATGTGGCAGAGGTACGGATGGAGGGCTTTACGCTGGTTCCGGCGGGCTCCTGAATCTGAAAATAGCTTGAAACGTTACGGAAATATATGAATGCGAGGCGGTGATTTAATATAACTGACATATTTGCGGCATAAATAGGAGCATAACCATTCAAATTGCAGGTTACAATCCACAAAAAGTGCGGACAGAATCCGTTGGTTTGCGCATTGACGGCGGTTTCGTATTTTTTCTATAATGTAGGAGACGAAACCAGAATCAGAAGGAGGCAAACCAAATGAAAAAGAAAATTGTATCTGCGCTGCTGGCGGCCCTGATGGTGCTGGGTATGCTCTCGGGCTGCGGCGGCAATTCCGGCGCGGCCAGCGAAGCGCCCGTGGAAAAGAGTGAGGCCAGCGCAGCGGCTCCTGTGACCGAGGAGCAGACCGAAGCGCCGTCCCAGGCTCCCGCGTCCGATCAGGAGGAGGCGTCCGCCCAGGAGGAGACCGAGGGCTATGTCTATTCCGGCCAGTGGGCCAGCTATCCCCTGTGTGACCCCGGCTCCAAGACCTTGACCATGTGGTGTGAGTTCCCTGGCTTCCTCAGCATGGTGGGCATCGATTCCTATCAGGACTGCTCGGTGTTCAATGCCGCGGAGGAGGCCACCGGCGTCCACATTGAATTCACCGAGGTTTCCATGATGAACGCTTCGGAGCAGTTCTCCCTGCTGTGCGCGGCCAACGATATGAAGGATATCATGGGCGGCGTGGGCAGCTACTACGGTTCCACCGCGGGCGCTATCGAAGAGGAGATCATCATCGATCTGGCCGAGTATGCGGAGGAGTACATGGGCAACTACATGACCATCCTCAACGACCCCAAGTATGCGGCCTATAAGGAAAAGGCCTACAACGCAGAGGGACAGCTGGCGGAGATCTCCTCCATTTCCGACGACTTCAAGCCCACCA
This sequence comes from uncultured Oscillospiraceae bacterium, assembly GCA_934546685.1. Taxonomy (GTDB): domain Bacteria; phylum Bacillota; class Clostridia; order Oscillospirales; family Oscillospiraceae; genus HGM13006. The sequence goes on along the minus strand of CAKTEB010000041.1, from coordinate 13,750 downwards.
GCGGCGCGCAGATCCGTCAGGACTGGCTGGACGCCCTGAACCTGGACACCCCTGAGACCTATGATGACTGGGAAAACGTACTTCTGAGCTTCAAGGAGAACTACGGCTGCACTAACGCCCTGCTGCTCTCCGGCCTGACTCAGATGACCAACCTGATCGCGGGCTACGGCACCGCGGGCGCGGCGGAGGCGGCCATGGGCAGCTCCAGCGCGGTCAATATGTATCAGGTGGACGGCGTTATCAAGAACGGCTACCAGGACGACAGCTACCGGGCTTACCTCACCATGATGCACAGATGGTATGAGGAGGGGCTCCTGTCCCGGGACTTCATCACCGCTTCCTCCGACGGCTCCCAGAACAACACCGACGGCCTGATCCTCTCCGGCGATTCCGGCATCTGGTTCTCTCAGGGCAACTTCATCACCCAGTACGAGACCCAGGCCCAGGTTTCTGAGCCCAGCTTCGCCATCTCCGGCATCACCGATCCCTACTCCCCGGAATATAACCCCGAGAAGACCACCCATTTCACGACCATGACCGGTGGCAACGCCGGCGGCAGCTCCGCCATGAGCATCTCGACCAACTGCGAGGACGTGGAGCTGGCCTGCCAGTGGCTGGACTACTTCTGGACGGAGGAAGGCCAGCTGCTGTGCAACTACGGCATTGAGGGCGAGGGCTTTGAGTACGACGAGAACGGCGAGCCCAAGTTTACTGATTTCGTTGTGAACGGCGGCAACTTCCAGTTCATGATGACCGGCTATACCCTGTCCGGCGTGCCCTCCCTCCAGGACTTCGATAAGTCCTTCTTCACCTATGGCGACAATGTCATCGAGGCCTTTGATACCTGGGCTTCCTGCGTGGACGATCTCTATACCCTCCCCGCGGCTCTGACTCTGAACACCGAGCAGAACGAGGCCTACAGCTCCAAGTTCAACGACATCAACACCATGGCCGAGGAGCGCGTTGGCAAGTTCATCACCGGCGAGCTGGACATCGAGACCCAGTGGGATACCTTCCAGCAGGATCTGAAGGACATGGGCATCCAGGAGTGCATCGATATCTACCAGGAGGCTTATGACGCCTATGAGGCTTCCAGAGCCTGACGAGGACAGAAAAAACAACACACCGCGCAATGGCCCGCCCTACGGCGGGCCATTTTTCTGCAATCTTCGGGAAATCCTAGACAGATGTTCTTAAAATCTTAACAAAAGATCACTGGCCAAAGGGGGAGCGGTATGGTATAATGGCATCATGAATTCATGAATTACAACGGAGGCAGAAGCATGCGAAAACGAATAGCGGCCCTGTGTATGTCGGCAGCGCTGACCATGGCGATGGTTCCACAGGCTCTGGCGGCGGATGCGGGCGCCATGACGGATATCGGCGACCACTGGGCCCGGGACTCCATCAGCTGGGTCATGGAGGAGGAGCTGTTCCAGGGAACCTCCGATACCACCTTTACCCCTGACGGCACCATGACCCGGGGCATGTTTGTGACGGTCCTGGGCCGGCTGGCCGGGATCAATAAAGAGGACTACCAGACCGCGGATATGGCGGGACTGTTTACCGATGTGCCGGAGGACGCCTATTACGCGCCCTATGTGAATTGGGCGGTGCGCTACGGCATCACCCAGGGCACCGGCGACCAGATCTTTTCCCCGGATGTGCCGGTGACCCGGCAGCAGATGGCTACTTTTATGGTTCGCTATGCCTCCATCCTCAACTATGAGCTTCTCAGCATCAACGAGAACGTGGTGGACGCCTTCCAGGACGCGGATCTCATCGACGGCTATGCGGCAGAGTCCGTGGAGATCATGCGCCAGACGGGCCTGCTCAATGGCCGACCCCAGTGGGACGGTACCTCCCTGTTCGATCCCCAGAGCAGCGCCACCCGTGCCGAGTGCGCGGTGCTGCTGCGCCGAATGGCCTCTGCCATGTATCCCTACGAGGGCCGGGAGCTCATCGATCCTGAGACCATTGCGGTCACTGCCCAGCAGTCCCAGCTGACGGTGGGACAGAGCACCCTGGTATCCGGCGAAATTATGCCGGAGGAGGCCAGCAACAAGACCATTACCTGGGTTTCCTCGAATCCCACAGTGGCCACGGTGAATCTGAGCGGCAAGGTCACAGCGGTGGCTCCGGGCACAGCGGAGATCCGGGGCTATACCTGGAACGGCATGGTGGGCGCGGTGACCGTGACCTGCACCAAGGCCTCCGGGGTTTCCAGCAGCACCGAATCCTATGAGGAGAAGTGCAATCGCGTCTTTGGCCAGCTGGTGGAGGACTACAAGCACGTCTATCAGACCGCCGACGAGGCCAGGACTCACATGGTCAGCATCAGCGTGAAGGTCTGGGATTTTGCCGACAGCACCCATACCAGCAAGATCACGAAGACCATGACCCTTACGGTTCATGAGAACATGGCGGAGACCATCCAGGCCATCTTTGACGAGATCTACAACGGCAGCGAGCAGTTCCCCATCAAGGACGTGGGCTGTTATCGGGGCGAGGTGGGCTCAGAACATATGCTGGGCTTGGCCATCGATATCAACAGCAACGAGAACTATGAGTGCACCAATGACGGAACGGCCACTGCGGGCAGCTATTGGAAGCCTGGGGAGGATCCCTATTCCATCCCCGCCGAGGGCGACGTGGTAAATGCCTTCCGGAAGTACGGCTTCGGCTGGGGCGGCGATTGGCGCTCCAAGAAGGACTATATGCACTTCAGCTATTTCGGTACATAAACAACTCAGTGAGCGCCGCAACGCGGCGCTCACAGCTATAATGGGCATGCTTGGCCCACACAGCGCGGACAAGGAAAGGAATCATCCTTATGGGAAAGAAAAAGCCGGCAGCTCCGGAACCACATAGAAAGCCCCAGACGATCCCGCCCTGCGAGCCGCCCCACACCCTGGGGCTGGACGAGGCGGCGGTGCAGCAGCGGATCCGGGCGGGGCTCCGCAATGTCCAGGTGGAGTCGCCCACCAAGTCGGAAAAGCAGATCGTCCGGGACAACTGTCTTACCTATTTCAATCTGATCTTTGTGATCCTGGGGGCACTGCTGGCGGTGGTGGGGGCCTTTGGAGATATGCTGTTCCTGGGCATCGCCATCACCAATACGGCCATCGGCATTTTCCAGGAGATCCGCTCCAAGCGCACCATCGACCAGCTGACCCTGATGACAGCCCGGAAGGTGCCGACCATCCGGGAAGGAAAGCGGGTCATGGTGGAATCGGATCAGCTGGTTCGGGATGATATCGTGGAGTTTGCCTCCGGTGACCAGATCTGCGCCGACGCCGTGGTGCGGGTGGGGCAGGTGCAGGTCAATGAATCCCTGATCACCGGCGAGGAGGACGCCATCGTCAAGCGTGCCGGGGATGTGCTCTTGTCCGGCAGCTTTGTGGTGTCGGGCCGCTGCAAGGCCCAGCTAACCCAGGTGGGGGCGGATTCCTACGCCTCCAAGCTGACCCTGGAGGCCAAGAAGGACGTGAAGGTGGGGAATTCCGAGATGATGGCCTCCCTGGACAAGGTGATCCGGGTCATCGGCATCGCCATGATCCCCCTGGGCATCGTCCTGTTCATCAAGCAGTTCAAGGTGCTGGATCTGGGACTTCAGGCCTCGGTGAAGGCCACGGTGGCGGCGCTGATCGGCATGATCCCGGAGGGGCTGTATCTGCTCACCAGCGTGGCCCTGGCGGTCAGCGTGATCCGACTGGCCCAGAAGCATGTGCTGACCCAGGACATGAACTGTATCGAAAATCTGGCCCGGGTAGACGTGCTGTGCGTGGATAAGACCGGCACCATCACGGAAAATGTCATGGAGCCCGGGGATCCGGTGCCGCTGGGCGACACGGAGTACCATAAGGTCTGTCAGATCCTTTCAGAGGTCTATGGAGCGGCCAAGGCGGACAATGACACGGGCCGTGCCATGAGCGAGAAATTCTGCGTGACTGCGGAGTGGCAGGTCAAAAAGGTGATCCCCTTCTCCTCAGCCACCAAATGGACCGGTGTGGTATTTGAGAACAAGGGCACCTACCTGGTGGGGGCGCCGGAGTTCATCATGAGTGCCAGGTATGACGAGGTGGGCCATGAGGTGGAGAGCTGGAGTGCCCGGGGCTATCGGGTGCTGCTGCTGGCGGCCTATGAGGGCGACCCGGAGCCCGGCAATCTGACGGTCAGCGCGGTCACGCCTCTGGCACTGATCCCCCTGACCAACCGGATCCGCCCGGAGGCCCCGGAGACCTTCCGGTACTTTACCCAGCAGGGCGTATCCATCCGCGTGATCTCCGGCGATAACCCGGTGACCGTGTCCGAGGTGGCCCGTCAGGCGGGGATCTCCGACGCGGATCTGTATGTGGACGCCACCACCCTAAAAACCGATGAGGACATCGAGGAGGCGGCGGAGCACTACGCGGTATTTGGCCGGGTGACTCCGGATCAGAAGCGGAAGCTGGTAAAGGCCATGCAGAAGGCGGGCCATACCGTGGCCATGACCGGCGACGGCGTCAACGATGTGCTGGCCCTGAAGGATGCCGACTGCGGCATCGCCATGGCCTCCGGTGCGGATGCGGCCTGTCAGGTGGCCCAGCTGGTGCTGCTGGATTCCGACTTCTCCACCATGCCCCAGGTGGTGGACGAGGGACGGCGGGTCATCAACAATATCCAGCGGGCGGCCTCGCTGTTCTTCGTGAAGAATATCTTCTCCTTCCTGATCTCGGTGATCTCCCTGTTTGTGAATATGCCCTATCCCTTGGTGCCCCTGCATCTGTCGGTGATCAGCGGGCTGACCATCGGCGCTCCGGCCTTCTTCCTGGCCCTGGAGCCCAACCATGAGCGGGTAAAGGGGAAGTTCATCACCAACGTGTTCCTAAAGGCGCTGCCGGGAGGGCTCACCAATGTGCTGCTGATTTTGCTGATTGAGGCCTTTGTGGCAGTGTTCGGCTTCCCCACGGAGCAGCTGTATACCATGAGCGCCGTGGTGCTGGCGGTGGTGGGGCTGAGAGTGCTCTATCAGGTGTCCCAGCCCCTTGACTGGAAGCGGACAGTGGTGATCGCGGTGATGGCACTGGCGGAGCTGGTGTGCTTTACCGTACTGAGTCCCATTTTCGGCTTCACCGCACCTACCCGGGAGACTGGACTGGTGCTGATCGTGTTCATCCTCCTGTCCTTCCAGATCATGCGGACGGTTCTGATGATCTTTGAGAAGACGGAGCTGCTGATCCACACCGTCCGGGAGAAGCTCCGGCAGCGAAAGCTCCAGCGGCTGGGCGCTCCGAGATCATAAGAAGCATAGGCGCGCCGAGGGGAGAACCTTTGGCGCGCCTGTTTCTCTTCCATGGATTTATGTTGACGAAAGCGGCAATTAAGGATAGAATAAGGGATAAGTATACCGAACTGAACCCGAGAAAGAGAGGGGTAATGGATGAAGACTGTAATGCTGGTATTCGGAACGAGACCCGAAGCCATTAAAATGTGCCCCCTGGTAAAGGAACTGAAAACCAGAAAGAATTTGCGCACCGTGGTCTGCGTTTCCGGGCAGCACCGGCAGATGCTGGACATGGTGCTTGACACCTTTGACGTAAAGCCAGACCATGATCTGGCCATTATGAAGGAGCGGCAGACGCTGTTTGATGTGACAACGGAGATCCTGTCCTCCATACGGGCCGTGCTGGAGGAGGTAAAGCCCGATGTGGTGCTGGTGCACGGCGACACCTCCACCACCTTTGTAACGGCACTGGCCTGCTTCTATCTCCAGATCCCTGTGGGCCATGTGGAGGCGGGGCTCCGAACCTACAATATCTACAGCCCCTACCCGGAGGAGTTCAACCGTCAGGCGGTGAGCATCATCAGCCGCTTCAACTTTGCCCCCACGGAGACGGCCAAGCAGAACCTGCTGAGCGAAAAGCGGGACACCGGTAAGATCTTTGTCACCGGCAACACTGGTATCGACGCCCTGCACACTACCGTCCGTCAGGACTACACGCATCCGGAGCTGGAGTGGGCCAAGGACAGCCGGCTGGTGCTCATTACCGCCCATCGGCGGGAAAACCTGGGGAAGCCCATGACCCATATGTTCCGGGCCATCCGCCGGGTCTGCGACGAGCACCCGGATGTAAAGGTCATCTATCCCATCCACATGAACCCGGCAGTCCGGGAGATCGCGGAGCGGGAGCTTGGAGGCGACGAGCGGATCCATCTGATCGAGCCCCTGGACGTATTGGATTTTCACAACTTTTTGGCCCGGTGCTGCCTGATCCTTACAGATTCCGGCGGCGTTCAGGAGGAGGCCCCCTCTCTGGGGAAGCCGGTCCTGGTCATGCGGGACACCACCGAGCGGCCTGAGGGCATCGCGGCGGGGACCCTGAAGCTGGTGGGCACCGATGAGGAGACCATCTACCGGAACTTCTGCCTGCTGCTGGAGGATGAGAAAGCCTACGCCGCCATGGCGGAGGCGTCGAATCCCTATGGCGACGGCCACGCGTCGGAGCGGATCGCGGATATATTGGAAAAGGAATTGGAGGGATCATCGATCCATGAGTGATTCTAAGGGCGGAAGATGGGAATTTGACCAGGACGGCAACGTCCACTATGTGTCCCCGGAGGGACAGAACGGCGGCACGGAGGAGCCGGTGGACGGGGCCTACCATAAGAGCTATCAATATCAGTCATCGAATCATCAATATAACATCAACATTCAGAAGAATGGGCACAAGAACAAGAACGATAAGGGCTGGCACTGGATTCTGATTGTGCTGGGCTTTATGATCGCCTGGCCTGTGGGCCTGGTGCTGCTGTTCCTGGAGCTGTCGGGCAAATGGCCTGGGGACAAGCAGGTACAGCAGGAGTTCCGGCGGGCGGCCAGCGCGGCAAAGAATGCCGCCGGTCAGGCCAGGCGAGGCTATCAGTCTGCCCGGCAGACCTCGGCGGCGGATCGCCGGGAGCAGGTGCGCCAGGAGGCGGCCGCCACCCGGGCCAGGGTGAACCAGGAGAGGGGGCAGGGCGGGACGGAGCCTGCCGGACAGACAAAAAAGCGCAGCGCCTCTCAGGAAAAGCAGGAGGCTGCGGCCCATGGCTTCGGCAACCTCAAGCTGCTGCGGATCCTGGGCGGCGTGCTGTCCGGTATCTTCGGCTTTGCCTTTGTGATGCAGCTCATCGAGGAGATCACCTATTTCATTGATCTCGAGTATATGATGCACAACATTCTGCCGCTGCTGGCTCTGTTCCTGGTGGGCATCACCCTCTTGGGCGTGGCAGGCAGCCGGAAGCGGAAGATGAAAAAGTTCCGGAAGTATCTCACCATGATCGGACGGAAGGATCAGGTCTCCATCAGCGCCCTGGCCAAGGCCATGGGAAGCACCGACAAGCGAACTGCGGCGGATCTGGAGGAGATGCTGGAGCGGGACTACTTTGAAAGCGGCTATATCGATGCGGCCAAAAATCTCCTGGTGCTTCGGGACGACGGCCTGGAGGAGGAGCCCCAGCCGGAGCCCGAAAAGCCCGAGGAGACCCCCGCCCAGGCGGAATCCGTGGCCCAGAGTACCCTGCGCCACATCCGGGAGCTCAACGACGACATCGACAACCCGGAGCTCTCCCGGAAGATCGACCGGATCGAGGAGCTCACAGCCAAGATCTTTCGGCTCCTGGAGGAGAAGCCGGAGAAGGCGGGAGATCTGCGGGGCTTTATGAACTATTATCTGCCCCAGACCCTCAAGATCTTGGAGAACTACGCCAAGCTGGAGGAGCAGGATGTGGAGGGCGACAACATCCGGGAGACCAAGCAGAAGATCGAGGACATGATGGACAAGATCGTAGACGGCTATGAGGCCCAGCTGGACAAGCTCTTCGCCGACGATGCCCTGGATATCTCCGCTGATCTAAAGGTTATGGAGAGTATGCTGGAAAAGGACGGGCTCACCGCCGATAACGAGCTGAAGCTGTAAGCGCTGTGTTTCTGCCCTGGGGGAAATGCCCCCCGGGGCAGAAATTATCTTAGAAAAAGCCTTGACAGCAGCGGTAATGCGTGCTAAAATAACCGAGTTAAAAGGAAGTAGGAGCGGCAGCACCGCACCTCACCGCCAGCAAACGCGACGCGGTAGATAGCGTGGGCCACGGGAAACCGGGGCTGAGCTTGTGCGGGTGCTATGCGGCATCCGCGTTTTTTGTTGGAGGTGTTTCATATCAGCAAACTAGACCATCAGCTCAACGAAGATATCAGAGACAAGGAAATCCGCGTGATCGACACGACAGGCGAGCAGCTTGGCATCATGTCCCCTCGGGACGCTCTGGCCAGAGCCTACGATCAGGGGCTGGATCTGGTAAAGATCTCTCCCAATGCCACCCCGCCGGTGTGCAAGATCATGGACTATGGCAAGTTCCGCTTTGAACAGACCAAAAAGGAAAAAGAGGCCAAGAAGAACCAGCATGTCACCGAGATCAAGGAAGTCCGCATGTCCCCCGGTATCGACACCAACGACTTCAATGTCAAGGTCAAGAGCGCTCAGAAGTTCTTGAAGGATGGCAATCGGGTCAAGGTCACGGTACGGTTCCGCGGCAGAGAAATGGCGCATACCGATATCGGCAAAACGCTGCTGGCTCAGTTTGGCGAGATGTGTGCGGAAACCGCCAACGTCGAGCGCGCGCCCAAGCTGGACGGACGGCATATGTCCATGTTCCTGGGGCCGAAAACAAGTAAGTAAATCCCTTTTATAATACGGAAGGAGTACACCATCATGGCGAACAAGATTAAGACGCACTCCGGTGCAAAGAAAAGATTCAAGATGACCAAGAACGGCAAGGTCAAGAAGGCCTGCGCTTTCAAGAGCCACATCCTTACCAAGAAGGAAACCAAGCGGACTCGCCGTCTGCGTCAGGGCAGCTATGCTGACAAGACCAACGTCAAGGCTATCAAAGAGCTCATTCCCTACAAATAATCAACGCTTGCTACACTTCTAAGGAGGATAACATAAATGGCTAGAGTAAAAGGCGCAATGATGACGCGCAAGAGACGCAATAAGACCCTGAAGATCGCGAAGGGCTACTGGGGCAGCAAGTCCAAGCATTTTAAGATGGCCAAAGAGGCCGTCATGAAGTCCGGCAACTACGCTTTCCGTGACCGCCGGGCCAAGAAGAGAGATTTCCGCAAGCTGTGGATCGCTCGTATCTCCGCTGCTGTGGCTCCCTATGACATCAACTACTCCCGCTTCATGAACGGCCTGAAGAAGGCTGGTATCACCATGAACCGGAAGATGCTCTCCGAGCTGGCAATCAACGACGCTACCGCGTTTGCCGCTCTGGTGGAGACCGCCAAGAAGGCTCTCTAATTTTGAAATATACCGCTGCCGGATCTCCGGCGGCGGTTTTTCTCATTTGTTTGCTTAGAATGCTTGACATTTGCCGCCCTGTTGTGGTTGAATAGACAAGATAATTTGGATACATACTCGGAGGAATGTACATGAGTGAGGGGAAAACATTAGTCAATGACATGTCCCAGGGGCCGGTGGTAAAGGGCCTTGTGCGCTTTGCCATACCCATGATCCTGGCCAATCTGCTCCAGGCGGTCTACAGCATGGTGGATATGATCGTGGTGGGCCAGTTCGGCGGCCCGGCGGGACTCTCCGCTGTGGGCATCGGCGGCCAGCTTACCAACCTGTTCCTGGCGGTGGGCATGGGCTTTTCCAACGGCGCCCAGGTGGTCATCTCCCAGCAGGTGGGCATGAAAAGTAAAAAGATCTCCAAGACCATCGGCACGCTGCTGACCACGGAGCTGCTGCTGGCGGTGATCGTGGGGCTCATCGGTGTGGTGTTCCACCAGGGCATTTTGGACCTTATGAACACCCCCAGCGCCGCCTGGGATGAGGCTGTGGGCTACCTGGTCATTTGCAGCTTCGGCATGCTCTTTATCTACGGCTACAACGCCCTGTGCGCAGTGCTCCGGGGCATGGGCGAGAGCAAGCTGCCCATGGTATTTATTGCGGTGGCCTCGGTGGTGAACGTGGTACTGGATCTGCTGTTTGTGGGCGGCTTCCAGTGGGGCGCTGGCGGCGCGGCAGCCGCCACGGTGATCGCCCAGGGCGTTTCCTTCTGCTGTGCCGGCGTTTATCTCTATCGGCACCGGGAGGCTGTGGGGTTTGACTTCCAGCTGAAGAGCTTCCGGGTGGACCGGGAGCAGCTGGGAGCACTGTGCCGCCTGGGCATTCCGTCCGTGGTGCAGCAGTTCCTGATCACTATCTCCATCACCTTTGTAAACGCTCAGGTCAACGCCTTCGATGTGACGGCCTCCGCGGTGGACTCCGTAGGCGGCAAGCTCAATATGGTGGCCAATATCATCACCGGCGCCATCTCCACCGCTACGGCTACCATGATTGCCCAGAGCTTCGGAGCAAGAAAAATGGATCGGGTCAAGCAGGCTTTCCGGGCCTGTATGGTCATCTGCATGGCCTGGTGGGTGGTGCTGTCGGCCTGCTACCTGCTGTTTCCACGGCAGATCTTCGGTCTGTTCACCTCGGATGAGGCAGTGCTGGAGTTGGCGCCTACCTATCTGCGGTACGCGGTGATCTGGCTGCTGGCCCTGTGCAGCATGGACGCGCCCTTTTCTCTGGTTCAGGGCGTGGGCTATGCCAGCTTCAACCTGATCGTGGGGCTGCTGGACGGCGTGGCCGCCCGGATCGGCCTGAGCATGCTGCTGGGCCATATCATGGGCCTCACTGGCTTCTGGCTGGGCAGCGGCCTGGCGGGCTTCGTTACCACCATTGCCATGGGGATTTACTATCTCACTGGAAAGTGGGAGAAACGAGAAGCAATTACAAATTAAGTCTGTGTTTTTACACAAAAAAGCGGCGCAGGCCTGGGGGAACCTTGGCTTGCGCTGATTTTTATGCTGTGATATAATCAAGGTGCGTCTTAATTATGTTAATATCTAAATGATTGCGAGGAGTTTGACCCTTGAAAAAAACAATGATCAACGATATGACCACCGGCAGTGTGGGGAAGGAGCTGCTGAAATTCTCGTTCCCCTTTATGCTGTCCAACGCCCTCCAGACGGTCTATAACCTGGTGGACATGGTGGTGGTGGGGCAGTTCGTGGGCAGCGCGGGCCTTACGGCAGTGTCCCTGGGCGGCCAGATCACCTGGCTTTTGAGTTGTCTGGCCATCGGCTATGCCTCCGGCGGCCAGATCTTCATCTCCCAGCTGGTGGGGACAAGGGATCACGAGGGCATCCGGCGGACCATCGGGACGCTGTTCTCTGTGGTAGCCCTGTTCTCTATCCTCTTTACGGTGCTGGGCATTGCGGTGCACCGGCCCCTGCTGGAGCTGCTGAATACGCCCCAGGAGGCCATGGAACAGGCGGCCAGCTATGTGGTGGTGTGCAGCGCGGGCATGTTTTTCGTCTATGGCTACAACACGGTCTCCGCGGTGCTCCGGGGCATGGGCGATTCCACCCGGCCCTTCCTGTTTATTGCCATCGCGGCGGTGCTGAACGTGATCCTGGATCTGGTGTTTGTGGGCGCCATGGGCATGGAGAGCGCCGGCGCGGCGCTGGCTACCATGATCTCTCAGGCGGTATCCTTTGTGATCTCTGTGATCTATCTCTATATCCGCCGGGAGAGCTTCGGCTTCGACTTTAAGCTGGGGAGTTTCCGCATCGACGGCAAGACCTTTAAGTCCCTGTCCTATCTGGGGCTGCCCCTGACTGTGCAGACCTCGGCCATCAATATCTCCATGCTCTATGTGTCCGCAGGCGTCAACACCTATGGCCTGGTGTTCTCCTCGGTCTACGGCATTGGCAACAAGCTCACCTCCATTATGTTTATCATTACCAACTCCATCTCCACTGCCAGCGCTACCATGTTCGGCCAGAACCTGGGTGCCGGAAAGCATGACCGGGTGAAGCAGGTGTTCTGGTACGGCAACCTCTACTGCATGATCTTCTTTGTGGCGGTGGCGGTGCTGTGCCTGGCGGCACCGGAGTGGATCTTCCGGCTGTTCACCCAGGACGGGGATGTTGTGGCCCAGGCGGGGCACTATATGATCACCATGGTAGTGATGTTCCTGGGTTTTGCCACCATGACCGCGGGCATCGCCCTCATCAACGGCATCGGCAACGGCAGCCTGAGCCTGATTACCGCCCTGCTGGACGGCGTCATTGTCCGGATCGGCCTGTGCATTCTGATGTCCGGCCCCATGGGCATGGGCGTCTGGGGCTACTTCTGGGGCAACGCGCTGGCGGGCTTTGTCAGCGTGATCATCGGAGACTTCTACTATCTCAGCGGGCTTTGGAAGAAGCGAAAGCTGATGGTGGAGCAGTAAGGGGGAGCCAATGGAAAAGCTACTTGCGCTGCTGAAGCAGTATCGGAGCATTGTCAGCTATGTGTTCTTCGGCGTGGTGACCACCCTCATCAATATGGCGGTGTACTATGTCTGCTACCACCCACTGGGCCTCAGCAGCGACCTCAGCACCATCATCGCCTGGGTGATCGCGGTGCTGGCGGCGTTCCTTACCAACAAGCCCTTTGTGTTTGAGAGCCACGACTGGTCACCTAAGGTGCTGTTTCCCGAGGCGGCCAGCTTCTTCGGCTGCCGGGTAGGCTCCGGCATTGTGGAGCTGGTGCTGATGCATGTGACGGTGGAAATGCTGGGGCTTCCCGGCATGGTCATGAAGCTGCTGGTAAACGTCATTGTGGTGATTCTCAATTATGTGGCAAGCAAGGTGCTGGTGTTCCGCAACAAGAAATAAAAACAGCGCAGGAGACGAGAACCCGTCGTTTCCTGCGCTGTATGTTTGTCTTTTTTAGATGTGGCGGAAGTTGATCTCGCCGGTCTCGCCATTCATGCTGTCCACAATGGCCAGAGACTCCAGATGGATGCCCTGCTGGCGGAACCGGTCACCGGCCCCCTGGAAGCCCTTCTCAATGGCGATGCCAACGCCCACCAGGTGCGCCCCGGCCTGATCCAGGATGTTCATGAGGCCCTCCAGAGCCTTGCCATTGGCCAGAAAGTCGTCGATGATCAGCACCCGGTCGTTGGGGCCCAGATATCTCCGATCCACCACCACGTCGCTGATGGTCTTGTGGGTGAAGGACTCCACCTTGGCGGTGAACACATCCTTGCCCAGGTTCAGGGATTTAGACTTCTTGGCAAAGACCACCGGACAGTGGAAGCTGCGGGCGGCAATACAGGCGATGCCGATGCCGGAGGCCTCAATGGTGAGGATCTTGTTGACCCCTTCACCCTCGAAAAGCCGGGCCCACTCCTGACCCATCTGATCCAGCAGATCAATGTCCATCTGGTGATTCAAAAAGCTGCTTACCTTCAGAATGTTTCCGGGATAGACCTCGCCATCCTGCATAATCCGTTTTTCCAACAGTTCCATGCTTCCGCCTCCATAGTCGGCCTGTGGCCGTTTTGTTCGTTGCGTTGTCTTCCAAGGAAGACGTATAAAACATTATAATACGCATTCCCGAAAAGCACAAGGAGAAATGTCGCGGGAGCGCGAAAAAAGGCCGATCCGGCAAAGGCAGCTCCCGATAAGAAAACATCGTGAGGAAAGAGAGAACGGTATAGCTTCGGCTGTACCGTTTTCTCATTTTTCCGTTGATGCCGTGACTTTTGACATTTCCAAGACTCCGATACCCTTGTAGTAAATGTCGATCTCCTGCGTCCGATTCTTGCCCTTTGGGTCGCTGGCCGCATGGACGATGATTTTCTCCACGAACTCATGGAGGATGCAGGGCGTGAGCTCCGGGATATCCGT
>CAKTEB010000040.1 GCA_934546685.1 uncultured Oscillospiraceae bacterium | reverse complement strand
TGCGGTCCAGATGGGTCACAGGCTGGAAGCAGCTGATCCGGGCCTCAAACAGTAGACTCATAAGAAAGGTCTCCACCGCGTCGTCATAGTGGTGGCCCAAAGCGATCTTGTGGATGCCCTTCTCCCGGATGATCTGGTTCAGAGCGCCCCGGCGCATCTTCGCGCACATGGAGCATGGGTTCTTCTCGTGGCGGTAGTCAAAGATAATGGGCCCGATCTCCGTCTTTACAATGGTATAGGGTACATTCAGGCTCTGACAGAAGGCCTCCACCTGTGAGAAGTCCATGCCCGGAAGCCCCAGGTCAATGGTAAAGGCCTCGATTTCAAAGTGCTTGGGATAATACTCCCGCAGGGCCGCCATAAGCCGCAGCAGGGTCAGGGAGTCCTTGCCGCCGCTGACGCCAATGGCGATCCTGTCCCCGTCCTCGATCATATTGTAGTCCTCCACGCAGCGGCGCAGAAGTCCGGTAAGTCTCTGCATAATCGTTCCTCCAAAAAGAAAAATCGCACATTAGAAATCGTTCGTTTGAGAGAGAAATCAAGAGAATTTAAGAGTTCTCTTTGGATTTCATAAAAAACCTCAAAAATTCGGTTGACATCCGGAAAACCGGGTGCTAGAATAGCGGAGCGTTCTTTTGAGAATATTCTAGCATACACGCGGATAATGTCAAAAGTTTTTTATTATTCTAGGCGATTACCGCTGTACGGTGATTGACCAATACTTGGAGGAGACAGAATATGTCCACTACTTTAGCAAAAAAGGAGACCGTTGAGCGCAAGTGGTATGTGATCGACGCAGCCGGCAAGCCCCTGGGCCGTGTGGCTGTTCAGGCCGCTACCCTGCTCCGCGGCAAGCACAAGCCCACTTTTACCCCCAACGTTGACTGCGGCGATTTCGTCATCGTCATCAACGCCGCAAAGGCTGAGCTCACCGGCAAGAAGCTGGAGAAGAAGCTGTATCAGCATCACACTGGCTGGATCGGCAACCTGAAGGAAGTGAAGTACGCTACCCTCATGGCCCAGAAGCCCGAGTTCGCTATGGAGCTGGCCGTTAAGGGCATGCTTCCCAAGAACTCCATCGGCAGATCCTCCATGACCCGTCTGAAGGTTTACGCTGGCCCCGAGCACAAGAATGCCGCTCAGAAGCCTGAGCCTTGGACCGCGATTTAATGGGAGGTAACGACTAATGTACGAGAGCAAGAGACAGTATCAGTACGGCACCGGCAGACGTAAGTCCTCCGTTGCCCGTGTTCGCCTGTACCAGGGCGGCACTGGTTCCATCACCATCAACGGCCGCGACATCGACGAGTACTTCGGCCTCGACACCCTGAAGCTGATCGTTCGTCAGCCTCTGGTTGCCACCAATACGCTTGGCACCGTTGACATCGTCTGCACCGTTGCAGGCGGCGGCGTTTCCGGCCAGGCCGGCGCGATCCGTCACGGCATCGCCCGCGCTCTGCTGCAGGTGAACCCCGAGTTCCGGGCTCCTCTGAAGGCCGCTGGCTTCCTGACCCGCGACCCCAGAATGAAAGAGCGGAAAAAATACGGCCTCAAGGCTGCACGTCGCGCTCCGCAGTTCAGCAAGCGCTGATATTTCTTATGTATCCATCAAAGCCCCTGGAATCCCAATGATTCCAGGGGCTTTCCTTCTATGTCGGGTTAGGCTTTGATCCGTAGGATTGCTCCAGATAAATGACGCAATTGTAGTTCTCACTCGCATTTTAACCCAACACACAAGTACCCAAGTGCAAAGTAGATCTACAAATTCTCTATTTTCTCCGTAAAATCCACACTTCCGCTTGCGCATCCCCGTCCCTTGGGATATAATCATGGCGATATCATATTTCAGGAGGCCGCAGCCATGAACAAGCAAGAGACCTATCAGTTTTTAACATCCAAGGGCATTCCCTATGAGATCACCGAACATCAGGCCGTCTACAATATGGATGAGCTGGATTCCGTCCCCCTCCCCTATCCGGAGTGGGATGCCAAGAACCTCTTTGTCCGGGATGACAAGAAGAAAAATTACTATCTCATCACCGTCCCCGGCCATAAGCGGGTGGATCTCAAGGAGTTTCAGAAGGCTCACGGGCTTCGGAAGCTGTCCTTCGCCTCCGCTGAGGATCTCATGACCTATATGAGCCTGACGCCCGGCTCCGTAACGCCCCTGGGACTGCTGAACGATCCGGAGCACCGGATTCATTTCTACCTGGACTCCTATTTTCAGGGCAATCAGATTGGCCTCCATCCCAACGACAACACCGCTACAGTCTGGATGCAGACGGAGGATCTGATGACCCTGATCCGTGAAAACGGCAACGAGGCGGAGTACACTGAGATCTGACGCTATCTATTTCTTCGATTCCGCGTCCGGCAGACGATATTTTCTTGAAGTTCCACCTCTGCCGTGATAAAATACCTCTGTATGCCATGAAAGGCGCACAGAAAGGACGTAGCTCCCTATGAAGCATTTGAAAAGAAGCATCTGCGGGCTGCTGAGCGCCGCGCTGCTGGTCCTCACCGGCTGCGGCGCTGGCACCTCTGCCGCCAGCACTCCCGCCAAGGATACCGCTGATAACACTCCTGTCACCATCACCATCTGGACCTACTACAACGGCGACCAGCTGGACGCCTTCAACGAAATGGTGGATGAGTTTAACGAGACCGTAGGCCAGGAGCAGAACATCACCGTTGTGGCCTCCAGCCAGGGCGGCATCACCGAGCTTGAGACCAATGTGCTGGCCTCCGCCGAGGGCAAGGTGGGCGCGGATCCCATGCCCAACCTCTTCTCCGCCTATGCCGATACCGCCTACACCCTGGACCAGATGGGCCAGGTGGTGGATCTTAAGGACTACCTCACTGCGGACGAGATCAAGAACTATGTGGACGGCTACCTCACCGAGGGGGATTTCTCCGGAAACGGCAGCATCAAGATCCTCCCGGTGGCCAAGTCCACGGAGCTTATGTTCATCAATAAGACCGACTGGGACGAATTCGCCCAGGCCACCGGCGCCGCCTATGACGATATGGAAACCATTGAAGGTCTGTTGGACACCGCCGAGAAATACTATAACTGGACTGACAGCCTGACTCCGGAGCCAAATGACGGCAAAGCCCTCTTTGGCCGGGACGCCATGGCGAACTATATGCTCATCGGCGCCAAGCAGCTGGGCTGCACCATCTTCCAGGTGAAGGACAGCAAGATGACCCTGGACTTCCCCGAGGATGTGGCCCGGAAGCTCTGGGATAACTACTATGTCCCCTTTGTAAAGGGCTACTTCGCCGCCTCCGGCAAGTTCCGCAGCGATGATATGAAAACCGGAAATATCATCGCCTATGTGGGCTCCACTTCCTCTGCCAGCTTCTTCCCCAGTCAGGTCATCACCAGTGACACCGAGAGCCACGACATCCAGCGTGACGTGCTCCCCTGCCCCAAGTTCCAGGACGGCGAGAACTATGCCGTTCAGCAGGGTGCGGGCATGGTGGTCACTAAGGCCTCTGACCGTGAGATCCAGGCCAGTGTGGAGTTCCTCCGCTGGTTCACCGATCCGGCCCGAAACATCGCCTTCTCCGTTGACACCGGCTATCTGCCTGTGACCAAAAGCGGCAGCAATATGGACACCATCCGCTCCAGCGATCTGGAGATCAGCTCTAAGATGGAATCTATGCTGACGCTCGCCGTGGATGCAGTCAATCATGACACCATGTACACCCCCACCGCCTTTGACAAGGGCACCGACGCCAGATCCATTCTGGAGAACAGTATGAGCGACGCCGCAGAAGCAGACCGGGCCACCGTTGAGGACCGCCTGGCTCAGGGCCAGGACCTTGAGGAGGCCACAGCAGAATTCCTTACCGACCAGCGCTTTGAATCCTGGTATCAAGATGTTCTCGGGGCACTGAAGGACTGCGAGGGCTAATGAATCCTCCTGGAAAGAAGTGGTTCAAGAAATGGAATTGAAAAAAAAATACAGGCGCCAAAAGAGCCAGTCTGTCTACCATAGTATCCTAGTCACCATGCTGGTGGTGCTGATAATCGAAGTGCTTCTCATGATGGGCAGCCTCTATTTCAGTAACATCACCCAGCAGCTTGACCAAAATGCCTCGGACATTTTACAGAAGCAGGTGGAAAACCGCCAGACCTATCTGGAGACCACGCTGACGGAGGCTCAGCTCCTCACCACTCTGGCCGACTCCATCAACGATGAGACCCAATCGCTGCTTTCCAGCGGCGATTTGAGGCTGGACACCCTGGATCAGGGCAGTGAAAACTGCCTTCCCCTGATGAAAAACGTCAGCAGCAGTCTGCTCAACACCCTGCGTAGCAAGCACGTCACGGGTGTTTTCCTGGCCTTTTCCACGCACAGTCTTGATTCTGACGAGGCTTCTGAGGTGCTGCCCTGCCTGTATATTCGGGATTTGGATCCCGATACCGCCCCCTCCAGCCGCAACGCAGATTTGATGCTGGAGCATTCCCCCAAGGCTCTGGTGGAGAACCTGCGGATCTCTACGGACTCCGCCTGGTCCCCCGCCATTCTCGCTGGCAGCGCCGAGGTCACAGAACTCGTGAAGCCCGCCTTCCAGGCCGCCTGGGACGACGGAGGCCGCTTGGATGCCTCGGACTATGGACATTGGACCAAGACCCCCTTTACCGTCACCGGCGACAATCACGAAGCCATCGCCTATTCCATCCCCCTGATTCTGCCGGACGGCACCGTCTACGGCGTATTGGGCGTGGAGCTGCTGGTGAGCTATCTCCAATCCAAGCTCCCCAGTGAGGAGCTCCAGACCAACGGCTACGCCACCTATATGCTGGCTACCACCCAGGACACCATATCGAAGGATCAGAGCATCCAGTTTGAGCCAGTGCTAATTTCCACCGCCAGCTCCTCCCCCGCCATATTCGAGGATACCATCTCCCTGAACCCCTCGTCCAAGGGCGACTACTTCTTTGTGTCCGGCAGCACCCGGTATCACGCCGCAATGAGCACTCTGACGCTCTATAACCGCAACGCTCCCTTCTCCGGGGATCATTGGCTGCTGGTGGGCGTCGTATCGGAGCGGATTCTGTTCAGCTTCTCCATCCAGGTTATGCGGCTGCTATGGCTGTCTGCATTGCTGACACTGATCGTGGGAATTCTATGCAGTCTGATGGCTTCCCAGCGGTTCTGCCGTCCCATCTCCCAGCTGTCCTCGGAGGTGGCCGCCGCCCAGGAGACCCGAACCAGCATCCCCACCCTGTCTGCCACTGGCATTCAGGAGCTGGATCAATTTGCCTCTGCCATCACGAACCTCAGCCGGGATGTGCTCACCAGCTCCACCAAATTTCTTCGGATCATGGAGATGGCCAGCGTGGAGATTGGTGGCTATGAGCTCCAGACCTTCTCCGGCCGCCCGGTGAGCATCTATGTTACCGACAACTTCTTCCGCATTCTCGGCATGCCCGACGTGGACGCCAAGGATCTGACCGTGCAGCGGTTCCGCAGCATTCTCGACACCCTAAATCGCAGCTGCCCCAACAATCCCATCAGCGACGGTGCGGTGCTCTATAAAGTCACCCTCCCCGACGGCAACCTTCGGTATGTCCGCATGGAGACCACCGTGGAGCCGGACCGTCAGGTTGGCCTGGCGGAGGACGTCACCTTCGTCACCCTGGAGCGGCTTCGGATCGAGCACGAGCGGGACTATGATCCCCTGACCGGGCTCTATAACCGTCTGTCCTTCCAGCGAGAATGCCAACAGCTGTTCGAGTCCCCGGAGCAGCTGAAGCACGCAGCGTTCCTGATGATGGATCTGGACGACCTGAAATTCACCAATGACTCCTTTGGCCACGATGTTGGCGACCGATATATCCGCCTGGTGGGCAAGTGCATCTCCCGGAACATCCCCGTGAGCACCCTCTGCGCCCGGATCTCCGGTGACGAATTCAATGTGCTGTTCTACGGCTATCCCAGCCAGCAACGGCTCCGCCTCGCCATCCAACAGCTTCAGGAGGCCCTCCAAAGTGCCTCTCTGGAGCTCCCCAACGGCAGAGCGCTCCCGGTCAGCGTCTCCTGCGGCATCGCCTGGTATCCCGAGGACTCCTTGGATCTCGGCACTCTGAAAAAATACGCGGACTTTGCCATGTATCAGGTGAAGCACTCCGGGAAGGGCCGCATGGAGGAGTTCAATTCCTCCCAGTATCAGCAGGAGCTCTATGACAATCAGATTCGCCACGAGTTCCATCATCTGGTGAAAAACGAAGCCGTCAGCTACCACTTCCAGCCTATTTTCAGTGCCGTCACCGGTCAGGCCATTGCCTACGAGGCCCTGATGCGGCTGAATCTGCCCACCCTCCGCTCCCCGGAAACCGTGCTGAAGCTGGCCCGGGAGGAGGATATGCTCCACGACATCGAGCGGATCACCCTGTTCCACGCAACCCAAACCTATATGGATCTGGAGGATCGCGGTATGGTGCCCAAGCGCAGGAAGCTCTTTGTAAACACCATCGCCAGCCAGCACCTGACCCCCGACGAAGAGGCCGAGTTTACCCGCCGCTTCTCCCGGCTTCTGCCCCAGTTTGTCACGGAGATCACTGAGGAGGAGGATCTGGATCTTGTTGCGCTGGAGCGGAAGCGCAGCTTCCCCGGAAGCCCCCGGCAGTTCGCTCTGGATGATTACGGCAGCGGCTTCAACGGGGTGAAAAACCTGCTGGAGCTGTCGCCCCAGTACATCAAGGTGGATATCTGCATCATCCGGGGCATCGACACCGACCGGGATAAGCAGCAGATCGTCCGGAACCTCGTGGCCTACGCCCGTCCCTGGGGCATGCAGATCATCGCCGAGGGCCTCGAGACCGCCGCCGAGGTGGAGACCGTTCTAGGCCTGGGCGTGGATCTGCTCCAGGGGTACTATCTGGCCCGTCCGGCCCAGGTGCCCAGCAGCATCTCATCCCAGGGCCTCAGCGTGATTCGGCAGTTCCACCGCAGTGCAAAATCCTAAGGGAGGCAGCCATGAATCCCGAAACCTATCTCTCCATTCTCTCCGTGGCGGAAAAGCTCAAGTGCAGCACCCGCCACTCCTGGACCTCCAATGGCCGCCACGAAAGCGTGGCCGAGCACAGCTGGCGGCTGGCGCTGATGGCCATGCTGGCCAAGGACGAATTTCCGGATCTGGATATGGACAAGGTGCTCCGTATGTGTCTGATCCACGACCTGGGCGAGGCCTTCACCGGCGATATCCCCGCCTTCGAGAAAACGGATTCCGATGAGGCCGTGGAATCCCAGCAGCTCTATGGATGGGTCAATACCTTTCCGGAGCCAGCCAAAACAGAATTTCTCGACCTGTACCACGAGATGGAAGCCCTGGAGACCAAGGAGGCTCGTCTCTACAAGGCCATGGACAAGCTGGAAGCACTGATCCAGCACGATGAAGCGGAGCTTTCCACCTGGCTGCCCTTGGAATATGAGCTCCAGCTCACCTACGGCAGCGATCTCATGGATCTCACTCCCTGGCTCCGTAGCCTGCGCAGCGCCGTGGACGATTGGACCCGTCGGAAGATCCAGCAGGGCATGACCGAATAAGCATTACAAAAGCGGGACAGCCGTCGCTGTCCCGCTTTGCCGCATCCTGGCAGACTAGTCACGCCGGATACCCTTGATCGTACCATGAAAAGTACCCTTAGAGATCACACAGGTTATCCTGTCCTCAAGATCCCGCACCGCGTTTTCAATGTAATTCTACATCGTTATGCAGATGTTCCCTGGCCTTGGTCACACCGGTTCTTTCCTTTCCGATCCGACACTAGCATATGCGGCTCCGGCGGGATCTATACGGGCGCTTTCATGAAAATTGTTCCAATTTTCCGCCGAGCCTCGGATTCGACAGGGATCGGTTGCTTTTCCTATGGATTTATGGTATCATGGATAAGTTCCAGCGAGTGATATGCGGTAATTTTTACCGTTTCGTATATTAGATCCGCCCCAAAGGCGGAAGCTCAAAGAAAAAGTGAGGAAATGCAATGTCAAAACGTGATCTGTACGATAAAAACGGACAGTCCGCCCACAATGTGCCGTCCTCCTCTGATGCCCACGAAGCCCTGAACGATCTCTTTGGCTCCCTGGAGCCGGATCAGTTTGAGTTTGAGGATGACGAAAACGCATACTATAACACTAGAACCCACGCCAGCTCCGTCTCTGAGGCCGCCAGCACCGATGGCTCCGACTTTTCCGCCCCCCAGGTCATCCTGGAGGATCCCGCAGATGAGGCCGCTGAGGATCAGCAGACCGTTGACGGAGATGGCAGTGAGCAGTCCGAGGATGATTCCGGCACCGCCTCCCCTGGCCTCCACCTGGAGGATTTCACGGACTACGACACCTACAGTGATTCCGGTGTCTACCGCTCCTACGACGGCTCCAGCGAATACCGGAGCTTCGACGCAGCCATGCCCGACGCCCCGGAGGAGGGCTGGTATCACTTCAGCCAGGAGGACAGTGACCTGGAGGAGCATGCCGACGATGACTATGATCCCGACGAGGACGACGATGCTCCGCTCCCCCGGAGCCGCCACAGGAAGCTGCTGAGTGTTTTGAGCCATGTGCTGCTGATCCTGGTAACCCTGCTCTGCGGCTTTTATCTCATGGTACTCTACTCCGGTATTCCCCAGCTGACAAACCTCCGGGACATGTACATCCGCACGGCTATGACCACCCTGAGCCACAAGTGGCTGGCCACCTCCATCATCCCCAGCGATATCATCGACAAGGTGATGCTGGAGGACTACGAGGCCGACGTCTCCATGGTGGGTGTGTCCACCAACTGGGGCAATGTGGACGTCCAGGCCCTGCCCACCTTCACCAGCGAGACCCGTGAGGCCCAGGATACCACGCAGGATACGCCCCAGGAGGCCTCGCTGCCCACTGAGCAGGAGGAGACCGTGAGCCAGGATGAGCAGACCTTCTTCCAGATGTTCTATGAGGTGGATCAGACCTCTCTGCGCCGCTACCTGGACGATCACCCGGAGGCCCTGGAAGATGGCTGGTCCGGCATCGACATCAATGAGACCGGCCTCGACGATGACGGCACAGATATCAAGACCGTCCATGGGGATCAGGTGCTGGCCCTGGATGCGGTCAACGGCATTCTGCTGGTGCGGGTGGAGCTGGGCTCCTCCCGGGGCGTCATGGCCATTTGCAAGGACACCTCCCGGCTGAGCCTCTGCGCCGCCTCTACCCTGCCCGCTACCGGCCAGACTGCCGGTAAGATCTGCGACGATCATGACGGCATTCTCGCCATCAACGGCAGCGCGTTTTTGGATGACGGCACCAGCAACGGCGGCCAGATCTCCGGTCTGGCCATCTGCCAGGGCTCTGAAATGGGCTACCGCCTGGGCGGCGTGGGCGATAAGCGCCTGGAGCTCCGGGATGACAACCGCATGTACATCGTGGATTCCTACGCCGATGTGGGCTCCGGCACCCGGGATGCCTGCGAATTTCGCCCCGCGCTGATCGTAGACGGCGAAAATCTCTCCCGGAACAGCACCTGGACCAGCCCCAACCCCAGAGCGGTTTTGGGGCAGAGTGACCGGCTGGAGACCATGATGGTCATTGTAGAGGGTCGTCTTCTGGACAGCCCCGGATGCAGTGTCGTAGACATTGCCGACAAGATGGAGGAATACGGCTGCGTGCAGGCCCTGAACCTGGACGGCGGCACCAGCGCCATCATGTACTACAAGGGCGAATATATCACCCGCTGCTCCAATACGGCCCTGCCCGGCGGCCGCACCCTGCCCTCGGCCTGGGTGTATAAATAATCGCTCTCTCTACGCAAGCAAAGCCCCCGAGGATCCTCTCATGTGGATCCTCGGGGGCTCATTTTGTTTTGATTTTTCAGTTAATCCCTGGGGCCCTGCTTGCCCTCCAGGAAATAGGTGGCCTCCATATCCGCCACAGACAGCGCAAAGGCCAGTGGGAACTTCTCAAAGACCTTACCCACGCTGCCCTTGTCCTCAGAGCCGGAAAAGCCCATGTGGAACCGGATGGCAAAAGCCTCCTCCCGGGTCAGGCGCATAAAGCCGGAGATAACGTACACGGACTTCTCGCCGTGGCCGTAGGGCAGCGGATCGTCGAAGTTGTAGACGGGCACCTTCTGCCAGACTCCGTTGTCGTCCTTGACGTTCCGGGTGCCGGCCTTGTAGCAGCCGATCTTGCATACGTCGTGGAGCAGGGACACCAGCGCGATGGTCTCATCGGAATACTCCATGCCGTAGATGTCCTTTACCCGCTCCCGCTCCAGATAAGCCCGAAGGCAGTGGTAGACGTTCAGGCTGTGCTGGGCCAGCCCTCCGGCATAGGAGCCGTGAAACCGGGTACTGGCCGGGGAGGTAAAGAAATCGGATTTATTCTGGAGATAGTCCAAGAACTTGTCCGCCCCCTCCCGGTGGATATACTGCTGATAGATTTCCGTAAATTCTTCCTGTATGGTCATGTAGCGCTTCCTTCCTTATGCTTACGCCGCAAATGATAGTCCGTCTTTTCCATATACATCATATGATCCGCGGCCTTGAGCATTTCCTCCAGGTCGTCGGTATTTTGCCGCCAGACGGCTCCCATGGAGATGCTCACCTGCTTCTCCTGCATTCCCTGCCGGATCTCCAGCATCTTGTCCATGAACGCCTGCTCCGTGATATCCGGAACCACCAGCACAAACTCGTCGCCGCCGACCCGATAGGCCTGCTCCGGGAAATACCGGGCCAGCACGCCGGCGGCCCGCCGGATCAGCCGGTCACCGGCCTCGTGGCCGTAGCTGTCGTTGACCTCCTTGAGGGCATTGAGATCCAGATAGGCCGCGCCCACCTGGTTCAGGGGCTGCTTGGCACAGTTCTCCACAACCCGGATGTACTGGTTGCGGTTATAAAGATTGGTCAGCATATCCCGGAAGCTCAGATACCGGAGCCGCTCCTGCTGCTCCTTGGTAAACAGGCTGTTGCTGACAAAGAACTGGATCGAGGACAGCAGTGTGGCGTCCGTATAGTGGGCCCGGGGATTATCCACACCCATGAAGCCGATGATGGTGCCGTCCCGCATCAGGGGCACCGCCAAAAGCCGGGTGATATTCTGTTCTATCAGCATATCATAGGAGGGCAGTCCGCGCTCCTGCTCCACATCGGAGATATAGTAGACTCTGGCCCGGCGGAACTGCTCCATCCATGCGGAGATCACGTCCAGAGGCACCGCCTGGAGCTTATCCTTCTCCTCAGACACCTGATCCTTGACATATTCGTGGGTGTTTTTCAGCTCGTTCTTCTCGTAGTCGATCTCGAAGATATACGTCCGATCTGCGGCGAAATATTGACCGATGACCTCCAGCAGATTGTCGATAGAGGAGTCGATATCCGCGCCGCCGGACAGCTCCGTGACGCAGCGGTTCAGGGTCGTGGCAATCTCCAGCCGTTCGGTGGTCTCTGCATTGCTCCGGGACAGATGACCCAGCTCCCGGTTCTGCTCTACCGTCAGCACCAGGAACATGAGGAGCATCGAAACGCCCACCGACGTACTGAGCAGCGTGTAGCCGTAATACATCCACTGGAATACCGCCGCAACGGCGGGCATCAGGATTGCCACCAGCATAGACACATACAGAATCGAGCTGATAGACTTGTGTTTCTGAATCAGCATGGACAAATCCACCGCCAGCCCGGCCATGGGCAGCAGCACCGCCACCGCAAAGGCCGGCCCCCGATGATAGACATTCTGGTCATCAAAGGAATAGTAAATACCGGTTTTCTGGGAGATCAGGATCAGCAGCAGCCCGATGCCGCCCAGCCCCAGCACGATCTTCGATCTATGACGGCGGGTCACCAGCTCGCCCTCATAGAGGCAGCTGCACAGATAGCAATTGAAGAAGCACAGCACCGCAAGCACCAGGAAAAAATCCGCAAAGCCGCTGACACGCGCCATTCCCACGCCAAACTGTGTGGTGTCGCCCTGACAGATCCACGACAGCGCATCAAAGCCCAGCAGCCCTACCGCGGACAGCTGCATCAGCAGCATCCATTTCCGCTTTTCGGCGTCGAAATTCCGAAGCAGCATGGTGCAGACAGCCGCAATCAGGTTATAGATACAGCCCCAGATCAGCATGGCAATATGAATCGTTAGACGTTCAGACATTTTCATCCCTCCGCGGATCCGTTCTTCGCCGCTTGACGACGGAGTTAGGACAATGCCGCACAAATCGGCAAGAGCGTCTGGCAAGAGTTTTATCGTCAGAAAAAGGTGTAACACCGCAGACGTATTTGCGCAGTGCCGCCTTAGTAAAATTATACCACCAATTCCTGTCGATTGCAATGATACATTCATGGATTTACGCAAAAATCAGGCACCGGATCCCATAGAGGATCAGCAGATGGGCGGGATAGAAGCAGTAGAACAGCCATTTGCACTTTGGCCCCCGCTGCCCCTGATAGGCCGCCAGCAGCGGCACAGAGAACATTCCGCCCAGCCACTGGAGCAGGAGGCCGTAGCCCCTGGGATTCAGCCAGCTGAGGGTTCTTCCGTTCCAGCCGTGCCACAGGAACATAAACACTGTCATCCAGCAGCCCAGGAAAAACAGCTGCTGCTTTTTCTCCGGCAGGTAGTAAAGGAGCAGCACCAGGGCCACGCCCCAGGCGTTGTAATCCGTTTTCAGCATCGTCCCCAAGATCATGGCGATCAGGGCAGGCCCCAGCCGGAGATAGACATTGCCGCCTCCCAGCCGCTCCCCCGCATAGATGGCTCCGGCGGCCAGCAGCAGCGTAAAGAGCACGTTGTGGCAGCCCAGACGCAGCCCCGTAGCCCCTGCTCCCCAGAAGCACAGCTGAAAAGGGATCTCGGAGAGCAGCGCGAAGATCAGGAGCCGCAGCAAGTATTTTGGCATGCTGCGGCTTTTCTTACAGGCCTCTGCTGTGAACCACGCGAAAATCGGAAAGGCGATCCGGCCCAGCACCATGAGAACAGTGGTGAGCCAGCGGTCTGCCTGGACGCCGATCATGGGGCTCAGAACGCCGGTGGACAAAACCACCTTGGCCAAGTGGTCGCAGAGCATCAGCAGCATGGCCAGGAGTTTCAGGGTAAATTGCGACATATAGAGTTTGCTCCTTATAAAAAGCAGAGGCGGGATCCCCCCGCCTCTACCATTTTACCTGATATTATGGAATTATTCCGCTCCGCCGTTCTTTTTCGCCGCGTCGATGATGGACTGCTGGATGCTGGAGGGTACCTCCTCATAGCGGACGAACTGGAAGGTAAAGCTGCCGCGGCCCTGGGTCATGGAGCGCAGGTCGATGGCATAGCTCATCATCTCGCTCATGGGCACCTCAGCCTCCACCACCTGGTTGCCGTCGTCATCGGGGGTCATGCCCATGATCCGGCCCCGGCGCTTGTTCAGGTCGCCGGTGATATCGCCCAGCATGGAGTCGGGGATGGTCACAGCCAGAGCGCCGATGGGCTCCAGAAGCACGGGGCTGGCCTGAGGGATACCCTCCTTATAGGCCAGGGAAGCAGCAGTCTTAAAGGCCATTTCAGAGGAATCCACGGGATGGTAGGAGCCGTCCAGCAGGGTGGCCTTCAGGAACACCATGGGATAACCGGCCAGCACGCCCTTTTCGCAGGACTCTCTCAGGCCCTTTTCCACAGCCGGGAAGAAGTTCTTGGGCACAGCGCCGCCCACGACCTTCTCCTCAAAGGTGAGCTCCTGGGTCTCGCCGGGGGAGAACTCGATGACAACATCGCCGAACTGGCCATGGCCGCCGGACTGCTTCTTATGGCGGCCCCGGACGGTGGCGGACTTCCGGATGGTCTCCCGATAGGCCACCTTGGGCTCCCGGAGCTCGCAGTCCACGCCAAACTTGCTCTTGAGCTTGGAGCACAGCACATCCAGATGGATGTCGCCGGCACCGGTGAGGACCATTTCCTTGGTCTCGGCGTTGTTCACCAGGGTAAAGGTCAGATCCTCCTCCGCCAGCTTATTGAGGCCCGCGGCGATCTTCTCCTCCTGGCCCTTGACCTTGGCGCAGATGGCCCGGGAATGGCAGGGCATGGGGTACTCGGCAGGCTTCAGAGTCAGCGGACGGGCGGGCACGCAGAGGGTATCGCCGGTCTTTACGGAGGCCAGCTTAGACACCACGCCGATGTCGCCGCAGTTGAGCACCTTGACCTCGGTGGTCTTCTTGCCCTTGACGGTATAAATATGACCCAGCTTCTCCATATCGCCGGTGCGGGAATTCTCCAGGGTCAGATCCGGGGTAATGTTGCCGGAGATGACCTTAAAGAAGGACTGCTTGCCGTACTGATCGGAGATGGTCTTGAATATGTACATAACAGGGGTCTCATCGGGAGCGCAGTTGATCGTGACCTCCTCGCCGTTCTCATTGACGGCATCCTGGGGATAGCCCTCGGTGGGATCCGGTGCGAAGTCCACCAGGCCGTGGATCAGGGCCTCAGTGCCCAGGCCGGTCATGGCGCTGCCGCAGAACACGGGAACCAGGCTCAGATCCTTAACGCCCTGGTTGATGCCGGCGATGATCTCGCCCAGCGTAAAGGGCTCACCGGCAAAATACTTCTCCATGTTCTCCTCAGAGGTCTCAGCCACAGCCTCGCAGAGGAACTCATAGTATTCATCGACCTTGTCCTTGAGGTTCTCGGGCACATCAGTATGCTCGACCTTGCCCTTGCCGGACAGGAAGGCGTTCTTGTGGATGATATCCACGATGCCCACGGTCTTGTCCCCCTCGGTGATGGGGATCACCACGGGAGCAAGGGTCTTGCCAAACTTCTCACGGAGGGCCTCATAGGTCTTAAAGAAGTCCGCATGCTCCTCGTCCAGCTTGGAGATATAGACGAACCGCGGCAGCTTCCGCTCATACAGGTATTTCCAGGATTTCTCGGTGCCAACGCCGATGCCGTTCTTGGCGGATACCACGATGACGCCGGAATCCACCACGCGGATGGACTGCATCACTTCGCCAGCGAAATCAAAGTAGCCGGGGTTATCAAAGAGATTGATCTTGGTGCGGCCAAACTCGATGGGAATGATGGAGGTTGAGATCGAATATTTCCGCTTGATCTCCTCCGGATCGAAGTCGCTGACGGTGGTGCCCTCAGCGGACTTTCCCAGACGGTCGGTTCCCTTGACGTGGAACAGCATGCTTTCAGCCAGGGCGGTCTTTCCGTCACCGCCGTGACCGATCAGGCAGACGTTGCGAATATCTCGAGCAGTATAGCTCATTTTGATTTACCCCTTTCCGATCCTGAATACCGGTGGCCCGGCCTTGGATCCTGCAATTTAGCATGGTCAAATTATATACGATAGGCTACATATTTTCAATTTATGAGCAAATATTTTGTGCATATTGACGATGATATTTTTAATACGATACGAAATATGGAAAACTCCGCCAGGGCTGCGCCCCAGCGGAGTTCTATAATTGATATTCACTTGTATCATTATTTGCGCAGCGCCACCCGGGCCCAGACCTCCACCAGAATCCAGAGGATCAGGTTGAGGATCAGCAGCCGTCCGGCGGAGATCATGGCCCCGCCGGTTACCAGGGCCGCGATGGTCTGGATCATCAGCGCCATGCTGAGAAGCCCCGTGCAGAGGGTCAGCCACAGGCCCATACGGTAAACCCGCCGCGCTCCGGCCACCAGGCGGCTGTAGGCCGCTACGCCCTCCTTCAGCACAAAGCCGCAGGTGATGCCCCGGCGCAGCAGCACAGGCTCCGAAAGCTCCCGCCGGGTCTCCGCCTTAGGGCAGGCCATCTGGGCCACAGGAGCCTTGAACCAGTGCTCCACAAAGCCGGGATTGATGCAGAAATTCCGGGACACCAGCAGCGGCGTCAGCTTGGGCTCCCGCACCAGCCGATGGAATCCGCTCTTCGCTCCGGCGGACACCTGATATTTCACCCCGAAGAGGCCGTAGAGCTCCCGGTTCACGGCGATATAGACCCCGTATTTCGTGGCGCGCTTGGGCAGAGTCACACCCATGAGCTGCATATACTGATAGGAGCCCAGATGCACCAGATTCCCTTGAATGTATCCCTCCAGGCCGGTCTCCTGGATCTGGAATCGATCCACGTCGTAGATCTCGCCGTTCATATCCCGGAGCAGCTTGGTAAAGACGGAGCGCAGCCCCACATTGGCCCTAAGGGCCATAGTCGCGCCGTAGGATACCAGAGTTCTGGCATCCATGGGCCCGTAGGCCCGGACGCCCATCTGCCGGATAGTCCCCTCCGGGAACAGGTCCGAGTCATAGATGAGCATGGCCTTTTTGCCGTAGAGCTCCTCCAGGCCCTTCCAGCCCGCCACCGCGCCGGAGCCCCGAAGGGCCTGGCTCAGGAGGCTGTAGGGTCTGGCGCAGCAGAGCCCCAGAGATACCGGAGCCGCGATATCCAGCAGGTTCACCAGCACCGTGAGATAACCGGTCTCCGTCTTGGCGCTGAGATAGGCCGCTGCCACCAGGCAGATCAGGGTCAGCACCGGCAGGAACACCGTCATACCCCGATGCCAGATATCCGGCTGGGCCTGATACCGGACAAATCCGGCGGTGGTCACAGGCGCCTTTCCGATCACATCCATGTGATCCCACTTGTCCGGGGAAGTGCGGACGCCCACCCGGCCTCTGCCGGTAATGACTGCCCGCAGGGAGCGGAGATTTGCCTGGTCGTGCATAAGCTTTGCGGTGCCGGTGAGGCACCAGGCAATGGTCAGCAGGGGCAGAAGCGTAGTCTCGTTCTGGGTCATCAGCGCCTCCACCATGGTAAGGATGGTGGTCAGCAGCAGAAACGTCTCATAGGAGGGCTGCAAATACCAAAGATCCCGCACTGCCCGGAACACGCTCTGCCAGCACAGGAGCATTGCCGTGATGGCCGCAACCAAGGCCACCAGGATCGCCGTTTTCCCGGTCATAAAGCCCAAGGTCATCCAGGCGATGGATCTGCCGCCGATGAGCAGCAGCATCAGCACCAGGATCACATAGCGCGCCGGGGACAGCAGCCGTTCCATGCCGGTCAGGGCCGCCAGCCGCTTTTCCGTGGCCCGCAGGGACGTGCCCGCCTTGGGCAGCGCCTGGGCCTGACGGCGGCGGATATCCGTGAGCATTCCGCCTATGTACTCCGCAGCCTCCACCGGCACCTTGCCTTTGGGTATCTTCACATGCTTGGTCCCGGGATTCTGAGCCTTGGGCGCGGCCTCCCTGGGCTGGGCGGCCTTCCCTGCTCCGCCGGGCTTTGCCTGGGGCTCGGGCTTTTTCTCCGGTACAGGCTGGGCAGCGGGCTTTGCCTGGGCTGACCTTGGCTTCTCCTGGGGTGCGGACTGGGGCGCCGCCTTGGGGGGCTCAGGGGCCGTTTTTTCAGGTTCCGGCTCCGGCATCTTCTGATCCGCCGGTGGCTCCGGAGCCTCCGGCTGCGGCGCTTCCTGCGCATGCTGCGTCGGCTGAGCCGCGTCCGCCCCGTAAGTATGTGCTACCGCCTGAGCAATGGCATCCGCCATCTCCGATTCGCTGAGGCTCTCATAGGCCGGAGGCGGCAGCTCCTCTCCTAAAAGAGGCTCCTCCGCCGTCTCTTCTTCCGCCTGGGTCTCCGATGCCGCCGGATCGATCTCGGCTGCCGCTGCGGCTTCCTCCGACAGCTCCGCCGCCTGGGGCTTCTCCGGCTTCTGCTCCGGCTGGGGATCAGAGAACTCCCGCACGATATCCTCCAGGGAATACAAGTCAGACCCCTCTGCGCCCTCGATCAGGCGCATGGTATCAAATTTGGATTCGTCTTGGGACATGCTTTTATCCGCCTTTCCCATTAGTTCATTCGCTGGCGCACCGCTTCATAAAGCAGGATCGCGCAGGCATTAGAGGCGTTCAGGGAATTGATCTGGCCTTTCATGGGGATACTGACCATGAAGTCGCAGGACTCCTTCACCAGCCGTCCCATGCCCTCGCCCTCAGATCCGATGATGATGGCCGCGGAGCCGGTAAGATCCGTCTTATAGAGAGGCGCCGCGCCGTCCGCCGCGGTGCCGTAGACCCAGACGCCGTTTTCCTTCAGCGTCTTAATGGCGGCGCTGAGATTGCTGACCCGAGCGATCTTCATGTACTCAAGGGCACCGGCGGAGGCCTTGCCCACCACGGCGGTGAGACCGGAGCTCCGGCGCTTGGGGATAATGACGCCGTGGGCACCGGCGCACTCAGCGGTACGGATGATGGCGCCCAGGTTGTGGGGATCGGTGATCTCGTCGCAGATGACGATCAGGGGCTGCTCCCCCTTCTCCCGGGCGTAATCCAGAATCTCCTCCACGGTGACGTAGGCATGGGCTGCCGCCATGGCGATGACGCCCTGGTGGGCCCCGGTCTGGCTCATGGTGTCCAGCTTTCTTCGGTCACAGTAGGTCACCACCGCGCCGGCCTTCTTCGCCAGGGACGCGATATACCGGAGTGTGGAGTCTGTCTCGCCGGAGGCCAGGAACACCTTGTCGATGGTCCGTCCGGCCTTCAGCGCCTCAGTCACCGCATTGCGGCCCTCCAGCATATTCTCGTTCACTTCCAAATCTTTCGTATCTTTTCTCATAATGCCTCCATATGGCTTTTCGCCGAAAAATGCCCGCTTCCGGGCATCATGTGATCTCAAACAATTTATTATAGCATACGAGCCCATGTTCTTGCAAGGGCTCCGACGTAAAAAGTCCCAGGGACGGCGCAGAATCTTCGATACTCCTCCCTGCGAAAGGTCTTTCCAGGCGTTAACAGAAAGTTTACTTCTAGAGGAAGAACTTTTGTTGTTTTCCAGAGGATTGTATGCTATATTGTAGAATGAATTATTAGATGGATCCCGCAGATTTTTATGCCGGGTCCCGAATCAACTAAAGGAGGCGTGTCTGTGAGTACGCCAAACAATCAAGGAAACAAGCCCGGCGGACGGCGGGACGATCAAAACCGGCCAAAGTTCAATACCATTCTGCCCATTGCCGTTCTGGCCATCGCATTTGTGCTTCTCTTTAACTTCCTGTACACCAGTTACTCGGAATCCATGATGGAAGAAGTCAAATACAACGAATTTAAACAGATGCTCATTGACGGCAAGGTGGATGAGGTAGAGATCGAGTCGGATCGAATTCTCATCAAGACCAAGGACCAGGCCGACGAGCCGGAGAATCAACAGACCATCTATTATACGGGTCTTCTGAACGACGATGAGCTGCTGCCCCTGCTGGACAAATATGACGTCCAGTATTACCGGGAGATTGTGGACGAAGTATCCCCCATTATCCAGATTCTCCTTACCTATGTGCTGCCCTTCGTCATCATCTATTTCCTGTTTACCT
Organism: uncultured Oscillospiraceae bacterium; assembly: GCA_934546685.1. GTDB lineage: Bacteria > Bacillota > Clostridia > Oscillospirales > Oscillospiraceae > HGM13006. The sequence continues at coordinate 325 of CAKTEB010000040.1, read as the reverse complement.
TCCTGATGAAGAATGTAGCCAGTAAAATGGGCGGCGGCATGAACATCGGCCAAAGCAAGGCCAAGGTCTATATGGAAAAGGAGACCGGCGTGACCTTTGCGGACGTGGCCGGTCAGGACGAGGCCAAGGAATCCCTTCAGGAGATCATTGATTTCCTGCACAAGCCCCAAAAATATGCCGCCATCGGCGCGAAGATCCCCAAGGGCGCGCTGCTGGTGGGCTCCCCCGGTACCGGTAAGACGCTGCTGGCCAAGGCCGTGGCCGGTGAGGCTGGCGTGCCGTTCTTCTTCATTTCCGGCTCCGATTTTGTAGAGATGTTCGTGGG
>CAKTEB010000039.1 GCA_934546685.1 uncultured Oscillospiraceae bacterium | reverse complement strand
GTGCGGGGTGGGACGGCGGAATCGACCCGCAGTTGATCGGAGCACATTGGATTTCAATCCACCCACCCCGTGCGGGGTGGGACATTCCACGCTCCGCCCTGGGGCTGGGCATAGAGATTTCAATCCACCCACCCCGTGCGGGGTGGGACTTCCTACGCCCTGACCGAGGCCGGGGCACGGCAGATTTCAATCCACCCACCCCGTGCGGGGTGGGACAGCAAAAGTTCACAAAGCAAGCCGTAAAACTTCTGCGAAAATGACAAAATTCATGCAGTAACTTCCGCTGATCCCGCGCAAATGAGCCCCTTCAGCGCTGCGATCTCTGAATTTTGCCTCAATTTCTAGTGCGAACCTGCCGGGGAATGCCTGCTCGCTTCCCCTTCGCACGCTCAGATCATCAGAACTCCCTCGGGCTCGTAGCTCTCCTTGATCCCGAAGTGCTCAATCTTTGTCTGGTACTGATTCCCTAGATAATAGAATCGCAGGCTGTCCTTTTTCTCATCCATGATGGTCCGCAGCTTGTTCTGGAGCTGCTTGCACTGGGCCGCATCCACCACGCATTCAAAAACAGAATTCTGCACCCGCTGACCGTAGTTCACGCACTGCTTTGCGATTCTCCGCAGCCGCTTCCGACCCGCAGCGTCCTCGGTATTCACATCATAGGTGATAAGCACCATCATAGGCTCTCCTCACTTCCACAAAAAAGGCGGATATGCATCCAGATCTCCCCGGAGATACCGGCTCAGCAGCAGTGCCTGAATATACGGCACCAGGCCCCATGGCAGCTTCTCCCCCAGATACGGGTGGGTCACGGTCTCCTGCTTCCGCTCCTGCCAGCTTTTTAGGAACTTCCGCCGGGCCTCGTCGGTCATCCGCACCGCCCCATCCTCCGCCTGCTCAAAATCTCCCGGCTGCATCACCCGGTTGTTGATAAGCGTCAGCACAAAGCGATCCGCGAAGCAGGGCCGGAGCTCCTCCATGAGATCCAGGGCCAGGGAGGTCCGCCCAGGCCGATCTCGATGCAGGAAGCCCACATAGGAATCCAGCCCCACTGCCTCCAGGGCCGAAGCGCAGTCGTTGGTCAGGAGGCTGTAGGCAAAGGAGAGCATGGCGTTGACGTTATCCAGCGGCGGCCTCCGATTCCGCCCCCGGAAGAAAAACGCCTCCTTCTCCCGCAGGATCATGTCGTCCAGCACCTCAAAATACGATGCGGCCCCGATTCCCTCCAGGCCCCGCAGGGAATCCATGCTCGTTTCCTCCAGCACCTGGGGCAGCAGCGCCTTGATGGCGTTGGACGCGCTTTGGAATTTCTCCTGGTCGATCCTGGGCTTGTGATCCCGGCGAGTGCGCTCGATGCTCCAGCGGCTGTTATAGAGCTTTCCAAAAATCATATACTTTGCCGTCTGGCAGCTCCGCAGCGGATCGTCGGCGATCCGGTACTGCTCCCGCCGCAGGAGCACGTTGCCATTGGAACTTCCAACTGTCCGGGCCAGGAAGCGCCCCCGGGGCGTGCAGAAGCTCAGGGCGACGCCTCGCTGGGCGCAGGCCCCCATCAGTGCCGGAGATGCTCCCATATAGGAAAAGCTGAGGATCCCTGCCAGATTATGCAGTGGGAAGCGCCCTGCCTCCGCGCCATCCCGCTTCACCACCACGTTTTCCCCATCCAGAGTCAGATAGGCGTCCTCGGAGGTCACGAACAGCGTGTTCAGCAAATGTCTCATGGCAGCTCCTCCAAATGTTTTTGAATATACGACTTGACCGACGCGCTCCGCATGAGCTTTGGCAGACACAATTCCTTGAGGGAGCAGGCGTTGCAGGACTTGGTGGGCTTCACCTTCGGTGTATGGCCCCGGCGGTAAAGCGCATGCATCTCCGTCAGACAGTCCCGAACCTCCTGCCGCAGTTCCTCTGTGAATTCCACCTCCACTCGCCGCCGGATCTCGCCGAAATACAGGGCGCCCCTGGGGATCTCACAGCAGAGCATCTCCTCCAGGCACATGGCCTGACCGCAGAGCTGGAGGTCGTTGGCTGTGTCCTCCCGGGGTGCGCCATGCTTGTACTCCACCGGGTAGGGCTGATACAGCCCCTCCTCCCCGGCCAGCGGGCAGCCCCGCTCCGTCCGCCGGAATTCCACCACGTCGCAGGCCCCGGATACCCCCAGGGTCGGCGACGCGATGTGCATATTCCGGGTGACGAGCCGGTCGCCCCGGCGCTCCCGCAGCTCCGAATCGTGGGCCCGCTCGTGGAGGATCTCGCCGCCCACGGTTCGGCTGTTCTCCGCCCACTGGTTCTCAATGTGGATCAGCGCCCATTGACGACGGCAGAAGCGGAAATGCTGGAGCCCGGAGAGCTGGAGGTAGTCGGATTCCTGGTACATCAGTGCATTCTGGTACAGGTAACTCCCTCCGGTGCAGGATCCACCTGTACGGTATAGTCGGAATAGGCCCGAGGTACGATCACATCCGACTTTTTCTCCACATGCACGCCCTCAAACAGCCGGTAGGCCGGAGCATTGCCCAGTTCGCTGTCATGCCGGAACACGATCAACTCCCGTACCGCCATCTTTCCTCTGGCTGCCGAATGGTCGATCTCAAACATATTGAGGATTGCATTCCACAGGAGCTCCAGATCCTCTTCCGAGAAGCCTGTGGTCTTTCTTGCCAGATTTGCGGAAATATAGCCCTCACAGCGGTAAAGGCCATAGGGAACGATATACTTGCGTCCCATCTCCGTATCCTTTTTCTCCGCATCCGCCTCTGTTGTGATGGCAACACGGGTAATGGTAACCTCCTGGGGCACAATGGGATCCACGCTCTTTGCAAAGCCCAGCTGCACCGGGCCCCGCACCTGTCCGCAGTTGAGCGCGCCCTTTACAAAGGTGGTCATCACCGCACCAAAGGTCCGGATGTCGAAGAAATTCGCGCACATCCAATCCCGCAGCTTCCGATCCAGATCCGGATCGTCCTTCTTTGCCTTTTTCAGCGCCTTCTCATCGGCAGCCACGTTCACATAGGCGCAGGCCTCCGCATCGCTGCGGTTCAGCGGTACGCCGTCCTTCACATAGATTCGGTATCCCGAAGCGTCCTCCTTGACGGTTTCCACATAGTTTCGGATCTTGCGTTTCAGGCACACGTCTGTTACCAGCCCGCAGCCCGTTTCAGGATCTGTGCGGGGCATATTGCCCGCATCAGGATCACCATTTGGATTTCCGTTTTCCACATCGAACAGGATCACGAACTCATACCGATTCTTGATTGCCTCTGCCATTTCAATTTTCCTCCTTCTTGCCCTGATACCGGGCTGCGGTCTGATGATAGTATCCCAGCTGGAACGCCCCCTGCTCTGGAAGCGTCAGCCGAGCCGGGAAGGTTTCTTCCAGCTTATTCATGATATCCTGGAGCTGCTTGCTATACGCTACGGCTCTGCCCCCTTTAATTTTTCTCAAATGCTTCTGCGCCAGCTTCAGCAGCGTTGGAAATACCACGCTGGGGGTTGCGCAGGCGGAATTAAAGTACTTATCTCGAATCGTACTGTTGATCCCGGGATTGGCCGCCGCCTGGATGTCCTCCAGCACAGAAAACAGACGCCCTAAGTTATAGGGAAGATTGGTGCTTTCCCGATTCAGTGCCACGGTGAATACCTCCTCTGGATGTTCAAATTCTATACATGCATTTCTCAGATAATAGGCCTTGAGAATGGCCGCCCGCTCCCGGGTCACTGTGTGCTCCGCCCGGATCCGAAGATTCACACCATTTCTCAGGGTGGCGGGATATCTTGTCCCGCTGAGTACGGCCCGGAGCACCTCTCCGCTCATCACGTTAGAGGGCTTTTTATCCTTGGAATTCTGATTGACGGTAGCCGCCAGCAGCTTCCACATAGGGACTGTTGGAAAGGGATCATAGCTGGGACGGATCACCTCTGTCTGCTGATAATGCTTTCGCACATTTTTCAGGATCGTGCCAAAGGAATTCCGCTGGAAAAACCGTACTGACAGCCGCGCCGCATTGGGCGCCAGCCCCAGAATATAGAAGGCCTTTTGCGGATCCAGCCGCGCTTCATCAAACTCCACAATCTGTCCCTCGGCCAGCTTTTTCAGCATATCCTGGATCTCCGCCTGCCCATAGCCGGTCTCCTGTCCAAACAGGCAGCAGCCCAGGAACCCCTGATAGGCAGGCTCTCCGCCCTCTGCCCAGCACACCACCGTGGTATCTCCGATTTTGCTTACATGCTTCCAATCTGCCAGCAGGTAATTCAGCGCCGCGCCATAGGCAAACGCCGCATATTCGCTGGTAGGCGCATTGAAGCCCTGCTCCTTTCCATAGGAGCAGAAGGAGGCCGCGTTGAAGGACACCAACGAAGCGCCGCTGGACTTCGCTCCCTGGACGCCCTTAATGGCCGGATGCAGCCGCGCCACCGTATTCTTTTTTCCAGTGTCGAGACAGACCATCACAGTTCCATCCTCCGCTCCGCCATAGTGCTTCTGCCAGGCAGCCCGGATCATGGGATCCTCTGACACATATTGCCCCTGAAACCGGAACGTCAGGTTTGCCCCAGCCAAAATGTCCTCCAGGCTGTCAGCCAGCAGCGGATGCTCCATGGCGCCTGACGGATTCCAGTTTGTAAAGAACCCCTTCAGTGCACAGGCCGCAGGAGAATCCACATTCCCCAGCACCTGCAAATGCAGCTTGGCGCAAGCCTCCCGGCATCGTAGCGCCCGCTCCGACTTGTCCGCTTCCGCTGCGATCCCCAAAATATATGCAGCATTATCCCACAGAAAATTCGGTGCGATCCCAACAGATCGCTTCACTGCTGCCGGCAGTGACAGCACCTGGGGCACCAGTGTCTTTTTTCCGCTCTCTGGCGCTGTTTTGATACAGGTCACCTGCTCCAGCTGTCCATTCGGTTCCAAATACAGTACATAGGAGATCTTTGCCGGGCCCCAGCCAGGGGCCGACACCTTTCCAGCCCGCTCCAGATCCTCGTAATACGCTGTCAGTGCTTGCAGGATCATCGTTTCACCTCCTCGCTGTCAGGCCGCGGGATCCGGATCACCCCGTCTTCCATGACGGCCCGAAAGAACATAGGCGTTATATTGCTGGGATCCGTATAATCCAGGTCATAGAGCATAAAGCCCAGATCTCTGGTTCCCTTCAGGCTCTCAGGTACCGGTGGCAGCTCATCGCAGAGCCGGAACTGTGCAGGGAACTCTCTGCATCCAAAATAGGGCTGGGAATAAAACTGGCCCTTTCTGAATCGGCGCTTGGTCATCTCCTGAAACTTGCCAGGATTGTCCGTGGGCGATGCCTTATCGGTCATCTCAAACTCCGCTTCAATCACATAGTGGACATTTTTCAGCAAGGTGGATGCCCGCTGCTGAATATCCCCCTTGGCATCCAACCAGAGCTCTCCCTGTCCACGCTCCATCACCGTTTTTGCGTTCTTCCCATTGCACACTGATTTCACCTCATTGCGGCGAATATTCACGAATTCAATAGGTGCACAGACGCGGATGCTGCGGATATACCATCGAAGTCCCGGGTGCCAGAATACGGATTCTATCAATCCTCTGGCTGCAGAGGGCGTTATTACATCATAGGAAACCCGCTCCGCCTTCATTTCAGGTCTGGTAAACAGCGCATAATCTCCCCAGACCTCCATCTGAATCGACATTATTTCACTCCCTTCTCATTATACAAACAGCGCCTTTCCGAAGTCAGCATGAAGTGACAGGCCGGTTTCTTCCGTATAAAGCGCAAGATTTGTCAAAATCGCAAGCTGATCATCCAGGATCTCCAAATCCCCAGCCTGATTCAGCGCCTCATAATGCTGCGGATAGATTGACACCGCATATTGGTTCAATCTGCGCAGCAGATTCCGGGACCGCTGGCCATATCTCAGCTTCTCCAGCAGCTCATCCTGGTCTGTCCCAGGAATATATACAATCCTAGTATCCGTGTCGATCATGTGAAAATGCTCCGCCACCCACCGAAACGGAAAGCATCCCCGTGATATCTCTGGAAGCAATCCATGAACATCCTGGGCGTCTTTATTTTTGATGGCCAGCAGCTCGGTAAAATAAAGATGAATGGCCTCGGGTGCCAGCAGATCCGTACAAGTCCTCATAACCACCCGCGCCGCACCAATAGCCGGAGAAAACAGCGGCGGCGATGCCATAGAAGCCTCGAAAACTGTGACAACGCTCTCCTCCGCGGGCCGCTTTCCCTCTCGGTTGCATCGGCCCGCAGCTTGCAGGATGGAATCCAGACCAGCCAGTTCCCGGAACACCTGTGGAAAATCCACATCCACACCAGCCTCGATCAGCGAGGTAGAGACCACCAAGCATCGCTCCCCTGCTTTTAGGCGTCTTCTGACCTTCTCCAGTACCCGCCGCCGATGTCCGGGATGCATCAGCGTGGAGAGGTGAAAGACACCGTCTCCGGAAAGGCGCTCATAAATATACTGCGCATTGGCTCGGCTGTTAACAATGCAGAGTGCCTGGTACTGCTCAGACATCTGCTGGGCCAGTTCCTCCCAGGACAGCTTCCCTGTATATTTTATGGTCGTTCTCCGGAAGATTGGTGATGCAGCCAGCTCCTTGGGGCACAGTTCTTTTGGCTCACACCCCGGCTGAAACTCCTGAAACAGCGACGTAAGCGCTGGCTGTGTTGCGGTACAGAGCACCACAGATGTACCATAATGGGCCGTCAGCTCTGAAATGGCATGAACGCAGGGCCTGAGATTTTCCACCGGCATCATCTGCGCCTCATCCATCACCACAACGCTTTTCGCAAGGTTATGCAGCTTTCTACAAGCAGAGGGACGATTGCTATAGAGCGATTCAAAAAACTGTACCGCCGTGGTCACGATCACCGGCATATCCCAATTCTCCGTTGCCTGGGCCATAGCCATCGACTCTGCCGTAGCATGATCCCCGGTCTCGTACAGGATGCCGGAATGGTGCTCCAGCACCTGATCTTCTCCGAGGATTCCGCGGAAGGTGTCGGCGGTCTGCTCAATGATCGACGTATAGGGGACTACATAAATGATCCGCTGCATCCCCGCCGCCACCGCATGCTCCAGTGCAAAGGCCAGAGACGCCACTGTTTTACCGCCGCCGGTGGGGACTGTCAGTGTAAATAATCCCGGCTGTTCCTGTCGTCCGCGCTCCCGACAGGCTGTCAAAATCTCGCAGCGCTGACGGTTCAGCTCCGTTTTTGGCGGAAACCAGGGCCGCACATACTGATCTAGCTTTTGCAGCAGCTGTTCCATCGGCGCGCCAAGGGGCTGCCGCTTTCCTCGCATGAACGCCTCTGTGTCCAAAAAATCCGCATCCACCAGGCAGGAAAACAGCATCCTCACAAAGAAGAAATCCGTCAATACATTTTGGTTGCAAAAGCTGGGCAACGGAGCCGCTGGCAGCTTGACCGTCTGCGCATATTCCGGCGCAACTGGCTCCGGCGGCCCCCTTCGTATTCTCCCCATCAGCGTTCCCGATTCCGGCCCATCCCCTGACGTGCCTAAATTCGGCAGTCCTGCATGATGTCCCGCCACCGCAAACGCCGCGGGGATCTGATTGTTTCTTCCGCATTCCACTGCACCGGCTGTGGAATGGTCCACTCTCGGTCCCTGCCGCAGCAAGCGGTTCTGAAACCCATCGGTACATTTTCCTTCGTCGTGGCTCAGTCCTGCCAAGCGTCCCTGCGGGCCAGCCCCAAAGGCCTCTGCAAATGCTTCCGCCCGCTTCGCTGTCCCCTCCAGGTGCTCCAGCACCGTCTGCCGCTGGATCTCGCCGTTCTCTGATTCTCTGATGTGTGCGTAATACTCCATGCTGCACCTCCATTGTTTACAAAATATCACATTTTTCTCATCCTGTAAAGGAAATTTTTGTGTACTATTTACATATCCAGTCTGATTCGACATTTTCTTAGGTTGCGAAGGAATAAAGACCGTGCTATAATGGCCAAGTCGTACCCTACGGGATACGGGGATTGAAATAGAGTCTATTATAATTAGGCGTTTTTCGCTGCATGGAGGCTATGATAAGCCTCCATGCAGCATTTTTATCAGGATGTTCGTCCTTCGCTACTGCATTGTATCACAGTTTCTCATTCACGTCAACTTCAGAGTATATTAAAATTAAATAACACACCTCGCAATCCTTCCAATGTGTCGTTTTGTGCAAATTTGTTATAAATTTCACAAAGTTCTTGCACGATCCACCGCAAGCGCCTATAATGATGGAAACTGCCGCTTTCTGCGGCCATCCAGATGACAAAGCAGCGCAGGGGCTCCCCTGCGCCATGGAGGTTGATAGCATGCTGGATCCATCCTATTACACACAAGTTGACACCATTCTCAAAAACTACCCCGCCGGAGAGCGATCCCTGATCCCTGTGATCCAGGACATTCAGGAGCAATATGGGTATCTGCCCCCGGAGCTGCTCACCTATGTGGCCCAGAAGATCGGCATTTCTGAGGCCAAGGCCTACAGCGTTGCCAGCTTCTATGTGAATTTTTCCTTTGAAGCCAAGGGCAAATACGTCATTAAGGTCTGCGACGGCACGGCATGCCATGTGCGGAATTCCGTTCCGATCCTGGAGGCCCTGTATCAGGATCTGGGCCTCAGCGCCGACAAGCACACCACCGACGATATGCTGTTCACGGTGGAGACCGTCTCCTGTCTGGGGGCCTGCGGTCTGGCTCCGGCTCTGACCATCAATGAGCAGGTCTATCCCCAGATGTCTCCGGAGAAGATCCGGGCCGTTATCAAAGAGCTAAGGGGGAAGGAAGCATGAAGCTGCACACCAGAGACGATCTCCGGCATCTGCGCCAGGAGTGCGAAATGCGCCTGCGGGGCCAGAAATGTAAGATCCTCGTCTGCGGCGGCACCGGATGTCTTGCCGGCGGTGCGGACAAGATCTACGCCAAGATGCTGGAGCTCACCGAGCATTTGGACGATGCCCAGGTGGAATTCGGCGCAGAGATCGCCCACACCAGCGTCAAGACCAGCGGCTGCCACGGCTTCTGCGAAATGGGCCCCCTGGTGCGCATCGAGCCCTATCACTACCTGTACTTAAAGGTAACGCCCGAGGACTGTCAGGAGATCTTCGAGAAAACCGTGCTCCGGGGCGAGCCCGTGGAGCGGCTCATGTACCACTCCGGCGGCAAGGTCTACGAGACGCAGGAGGAAATCCCCTTCTACGCCAAGCAGACCCGGCTGGTGCTGAAAAACTGCGGTCACATCGACGCCGAGCACATTGAGGACGCACTGGCTGCCGGGGCCTACACAGCCTTTGAGACCGCCATGTTCGAGATGACACCGGAAGCCATCATCGACACCGTGTCGGAGTCCGGTCTCCGGGGCCGGGGCGGCGCCGGCTTCCCCACTGGGCGGAAATGGAGCCAGGTGGCCCGCCAAAATGAGACCACCCGCTATGTGGTCTGCAACGGCGATGAGGGCGACCCCGGCGCGTTCATGGACCGGAGCATTATGGAGGGCGACCCCCACCGGATGATCGAGGGCATGATGATCGCCGCACTGGCCGTGGGCGCTCAGGAGGGCTATATCTACGTCCGGGCCGAGTATCCCCTGGCCATCCACCGGCTGAAGACCGCCATCGCCCAGGCGGAGGAACTGGGACTGCTGGGCGACCATATTCTCGGCACTGACTTCTCCTTCCATCTGCATATTAACCGGGGCGCGGGCGCTTTCGTCTGCGGCGAGGGCTCAGCCCTGACCGCCTCCATCGAGGGCAAGCGCGGCATGCCCCGGGTCAAGCCTCCCAGAACTGTGGAGAAGGGTCTGTGGGAAAAGCCCACGGTACTCAACAATGTAGAGACCTACGCCAACGTCCCCATGATCATCTCCCGGGGCGCTTCGTGGTATCGGAGCATCGGCACCCCCAGCAGCCCCGGCACCAAGGCCTTCGCCCTCACCGGCAACGTGGTGAACACGGGCCTCATTGAAGTGCCCATGGGCATCACCCTCCGGGAGGTCATCTTCGACATCGGCGGCGGCATCCGGGGCGGAAAGAAGTTCAAGGCCGTGCAGATCGGCGGCCCCTCCGGCGGCTGCTTGGTGGAAAGCCAGCTGGACAGCCCCATGGACTTCGACTCCCTCACCAAGATCGGCGCCATGATCGGCTCCGGCGGTCTTGTAGTCATGGATGAGGACACCTGCATGGTCGAGGTGGCCCGGTTCTTCATGAGCTTCACCCAGCGGGAGAGCTGCGGCAAGTGCGTCCCCTGCCGGGAGGGCACCCGTCGGATGCTGGAGATCCTGGAGCGGATCGTGGCCGGAAACGGCACCCTCGCGGACCTGGATCAGCTGGAGGAGCTGGCGGACATGATCAGCAATACCGCCTTGTGCGGCCTGGGCAAGAGCGCCGCGAAGCCGGTAGTCAGCACCCTGCGTGCCTTCCGCTCCGAGTACGAGGCCCACATCGTGGACAAGACCTGTCCCTCCCATGTCTGCGCCTCCCTCCGCACCTTCCATATCGACGAGACGAAATGCAAGGGCTGCTCCAAGTGTGCCCGGGGCTGTCCTGCCTCCGCCATCACCGGCCAGATCAAGCATCCGTTTTCCATTGATACAGGCAAGTGCGTCAAATGCGGTGCCTGCCTAAGCGCCTGTCCCTTCGGGGCAGTTTATGCCCAGTAAAGGAGGGAACTACTATGGGATATATGATGATCGACGATCGTCGGGTAGAATTCACCGATGAAACCAATGTACTCTCTGTGATCCGCAAGGCCGGGATCGATATTCCGACCCTGTGCTATCACTCTGAGCTGTCTGTCTACGGAGCCTGCCGCCTATGTACGGTGGAGACCGACAAGGGCAAGACCTTTACCTCCTGCTCTGAGCGGCCCAAGGACGGCATGGTGATCTACACCAACACCCCCAGGCTTATGAAATACCGGAAGCTGATCTTGGAGCTGCTGCTGGCAGCCCATGACCGGGACTGCACCACCTGCATTAAGAGCCGGGAATGTCACCTCCAGGATCTGGCCCATCGGCTGGGCGTTGGCACCATCCGGTTTGAGAATACGAAAAAGCGCCAGCCCGTGGATCTCAGCTCTCCCTCCATTGTCCGGGACCCCAACAAGTGCATTCTCTGCGGCGACTGCGTGAGAATGTGCGCCGACGTCCAGGGGGTCAACGCCATCGATTTTGCCTACCGGGGTACCGAGACCCTGGTGACCCCCGCCTTTAATAAGACCATTGCGGAAACCGACTGCGTGGGCTGCGGCCAGTGCCGGGTGGTATGCCCCACCGGCGCCATCAGCATCAACACCAACATCAATCCGGTGTTTGAGGTGCTCTCTGACCGGAACGCCAAGGTAGTAGCCCAGATCGCACCGGCAGTTCGGGTAGCCGTGGGCGAAGCCTTTGGGCTACCCAAGGGCGAAAACGTCATGGGCAAGCTGGTCAGCGTGCTCCATCGGCTGGGCTTTGCGGAGGTCTACGACACCGCCTACGGCGCGGATCTCACCGTCATGGAGGAATCCCGGGAGTTCTTAGAGCGGCTGTCCAGCGGAAAAAACCTGCCTCTGTTCACCTCCTGCTGCCCCGCCTGGGTCAAATACTGCGAGAGCCGCCACCCGGAGCTGAAGGACAATCTCTCCACCTGCCGTTCCCCCCAGCAGATGTTCGGCGCGGTGATCCGGGAATACTATAAGGATCCGGAGCGCAGCGAGGGCAAGCGGCTGGTGTCCGTGGCGATCATGCCCTGCACCGCCAAAAAGGGAGAGATCCTCCGGCCCGAATCCACCACCTACGGCAAGCAGGACGTGGATTATGTGCTCACCACCACGGAGCTCATCACCCTGATCCGCAAGGTGGGCCTGGACTTCGCCAACATCGAGATTGAAGCCGCCGACGTGCCCTTCGGCATCGGCTCCGGCAGCGGCGTGCTGTTCGGCGTCACCGGCGGCGTCACCGAGGCCATCCTTCGCCGGCTCCAGAAGGGCCACGCCCGGGCGGATATGATGGCCATCCGTGATTCCGGCGTCCGGGGTGAGGACGGCATCAAGGAGCTGACCTTCACCTATCAGAAGCGGGAGCTGAGGGCCGCCGTGGTCAGCGGCCTCGGCAACGCGGAGAAGCTCATTCAGCGGATCCAGGCCGGTGAGGTTCACTACGACTTCGTAGAGGTCATGGCCTGCCGCCGGGGCTGCATCATGGGCGGCGGCCAGCCGGTGACCCAGGATGTCTCCATCCGCAGCGCCCGGATCCAGGGCCTGTACAACACCGATGTGAACACCCAGATTAAGAAATCCAACGAGAATCCCCTGGTGATGACCGCCTATGAAAGCGTCATCCGGGGCAAGGAGCATCTGCTGCTCCACCGAAACTTCGAGGCTGCTAAAAAGGCCGAAAAAGCCGCGCAGGACAACGCCTGACAAACGCAAAACGAGGAGAAGCGAAACTGCTTCTCCTCGTTTTTATACACTGATATGGAATTACTTGCCCAAATATTCAGCCGCAGCCACGCCTGCGATATATCCCTCGTTCAATGCCTGGGTCAGGGCGGTAAACACGCCCTCAATATATCCAACGCCCACATCGCCGGGGATCATAATGCCCCGGGTGGTATCGCCCGCCGCATAGAGGCCGGGCACAGGCACGCCGTTTTTGAGCACAGAGGCGTTCTTGTCGATGGTCATGCCGCCCACGGCGTTCTCGTGGAACATCTTGAGCTTCAGGGCGTAGAAGGGTCCCTCACCGATGGGCAGCTTGGGCTTGGGCGCGCCGAACATCTTGGCGATCATCTCGGGATCGGGCTTGTCCTCGTCGTCATCGTCGTCCATCATAAAGGGAGGCATACCGCCGCCAGCGGGCTGGGGGTGCTTGGTGGACTCGTTGTACTCCGCCGCATGACGCAGGAATTCTGCCTCGTCCACCCCCAGCTTCTTTGCCAGTTCCTCCAGAGTGTCGGCGATCTCCACAGCGTTATCGATGCCGCTGTCCTCAGGGATGGCCTCCTCCTTCAAGACATCCTCCCAGTTCTTCATAAATGCCTTGAGGTTCATGCCGGGGGACTGCTCCGGCTGCTCCATGGCGTCCGCAATGGCCTGGGCGGCGATGCTGTGGTCCACGATCTTCCAAATGTGCCACTTGGGATCCTTGGTCAGGGGGCTCACCTCCTGCATGCCGAGAGAACCTTCAAACAGGTCGCCTTGGGTTCCGATGGTGAAGCCGCTGTTCCCCAGCGCGATGTTCAGGCTCACACACGGATAGGGGTGGCGCATGGGGCCGAACATATTGACCCGACGGTTTTTGTAGTCGATATCCGCGCCCAGCTCCTCGCACATGAGAATGCCGTCACCGTTGGAGCCAGCACCGGCAAAGATATGGATGGGCTCCTTACCCTCATTCTGATAGAACATGGGCTGGAAGCGGTTCATGAGCTCCTTATTGCGGCTGAAGCAGCCGGTGGCCACGATCACAGCCTTGCAGGCGATCTCCACTTGGCCGCCCTGGTCTTCGGCAATCACACCGCAAATGGCTCCGGTATCGTCGGTCAGCAGGTGCTTTGCAGGAGTTTTATAGAGAATTTCGCCGCCCTTTTTCAGAAAATCATCCCGGAGATGGGTGGTCATATACCAGCCGCCCTCGCCGGGGCCGATCATTTTGTCAATTCGAGTTCCGGCGCGCTCCCATTGGAAGGTGCCCTCCAATCCCAAGCCCATGGGTGTCTTCGCCAGCTTGTAGGAGGAGCCCAAGTCGTGCTCATCGATCATCCAGTCGATGAACTCGGCATTTGCCTCGAACATCCGCCAGAGAAGGCCAGGATCCACGTTGCCGTCCACCATCTTGAGGAACCGGTCATATTCTTTCCTGCGCTTGTCCTTCGCTCCGGCGGCCTCATGCCACTTGCTCCAATGACAGCGGAAGCCAGCGGCATACCAGGCGCTGCCGCCCACCTCGTGCATTTTCTCCAGCACGATGACCTTCTTCCCCTGATCTGTCGCCTTGGCGGCGGCCACCATACCCGCCGCACCGGCACCGATGACCACCAGGTCGCAGGTCTTGTGAATGGTTTCATGGGGCACTGCCTTGGGTGCTGGCTTGTCGGGGTTGGAAATGCAGCCGTTGTGGCAGACCTTGACGCACTTTCCGCAGGAAATGCACTTCTCCGGGTCGATCCAGTACTTAGCGTTCTTCAGGCGAATGGCGTGCATAGGACATTCCACCCGGCACTAATGGCAGGCGGAGCAGAACTCCTGGTTGATGACATAGGGCATAGTGATGTGCCTCCTTATAATATCGTTGCAGCTCCGGCGAGATACCTCCCGCCGGAGCATGGCGGATAACTTACGCATGGAACAGCCTCAGAACTACGGGACGGAGCAGGCCAAAGTGCACCGCAGTATAGGCTTTTTCCTCCACATAGTTCGTGTTTAAGTAGTTTCGGGACTGCTCGGCGTGGTAGAAGTTGGACGCGACCTCCACGCAGATGTGGTTCTCCCCATCGTGGAGATAGCCGGAAATATCCTGCACCGGATAAACCGGGTTCGCGCCGGGGACTGTTTTTCCGTTGACGGTAAGCCGGTACAGATCGCAGACCTGCCCCAGATCCAGCACTGCATGACCGGTCTGAACCGAATCCCAGAAGATGTCCGTCTCATAGACGCCCACGCCGGAGATAGTGTTTCCGTTTCTGCCGTCGGGCAGCACGGGAATGTCCGTCCAGGCCTTGGGCCGCCCGATAAAGCCCACATCCAGGCTGACCTTCTTGGTATCCGTCAGATCCTCGCCGGACAGGGCCTTGTCCCCGGGCTCAAAGCTAATGAGCCGGAGGCTCCAGTTCTCCAGGGGCAGCTCCTCCATGGGCTTTCCAGCCAATACCGGCTTCTCGCCCTGATACCAGCCGCTGTCCGCCAACACAATGGCGCAGACGTCATTGCCGCTGAGCTTCAGCTGTACCACCACGGCGTCCTGCTCAATGAGGGTATAGTCCGGGATTGGGACGATGTCCCCGCTCCAGAGGTTCAGGAGATAGGGAATACGCCCCGGCTTGCTGGCGGAAAGGGTGATGGAGGTGTCGATATCCTCGATGGGCAGCCACATGGTCTCCTTGGAGAAGTATTTCTCTCCATTATAGAGGAAGTAGTAGTCCGCGTCCTCCGCCGCCCGACGGGCATAGAGCAGGCTGACTCCGCCGGGATTCAGGGACGGCGCGACCCCCAGGTTCTTTAGGGTCTCCGGCCACTGAGCGGCGCTGACTACCAGCTTCACATTAGGAAGATCTGTCAGCTCCGTCATGATCTCCTGAACCTTCCGGTCATCCGCCTCCCCATGGGCGCTGTGATAGGATGCCCGCTGGGGCGTGGTTCCCGCAAACTTCAAATTTGTCTCTCATCTTATCATAAAGCCGCAGAATCCACAAGTATCCCCAGCGTATCACTTTCCCAGTTCCATAAATCGCACCGGAGGACGATTATTGATATTTGCGAGGGAAGACGTTTTGGATTAAAATAGTTTTATAGATAACGAATTCTGGGAGGTAAAAATATGGCATATGTCATTGATCGGCAGCACTGCTCCTGCTGTCACCGGTGCCGAGTGGAATGTCCCGTGGGGGCCATTCGCTTCAAGGGCGCAAAATACTGGATCGACCCCGAAAAATGTATTGACTGCGGCCACTGCGCCACGGTCTGCCACAACGATGTGATTTCCAATCCCGACCTGCCCGCCCCGGAGGCTCCCGCCCACGACAGGATCCTCCGAAACTGCGACGTATTGGTCATCGGCGGCGGCGCCGCGGGTATGGCAGCGGCGGCTCGGGCCGCAGACAGCGGCAAAAAGGTTATAGTACTGGAAAAAAACAAGGAGATCGGCGGCTCCGCCTGGTACGCCCACATGTTCCGGGCCCAGTGGTCAGTCTGGCACCAGCAGGACGGCATCCCGGATCCCCGTGAAAAGCTGTATCGCCAGTTTATGAAGAAGACCCAGAACCGGGTAGACGGCCAGCTGGTAAAGAATATGCTGGACGCGGATGTGGACTTTGTAAACTGGCTCATTACCCAGCACGATCTGGGCAAGGACTATGTGTTCGGCGACGGCCCCTTCAACTCCAAGGGCTTAGTCGGCACCTACGACGTACCCTATAACCACAAGCGCATCGACACCTCCATCGGCCCCGGCGGAAACGGCTGGTTCCTGTGCAACAAGCTTTTGGGCATCCTCCTGGACAAGGGCGGCGAGATCTTCTACCGTGCTCCCGCAGTGAAGCTGCTCACCGATGCTTCCGGCGCTGTGACCGGCGCATTGGCCCGGGACCCCGGCGGCGAGATTGAGGTACACGCCAAGGCTACCATCATCTGCGCCGGTGCGTTCACCCATAACAAGGAGCTCATGGCCCAGTTCCAGCCCATCTTCTACCGGGAGGATGACAGTGAGCCCGTCCATGTGTTCACCTGTGCCACCTGCACCGGCGACGGCATCACCATGTGCCGGGACATCGGCGCGGATATCGACTATGAAACCCGCCGGGTGAACCTCTTCGGCCCCGCCCGGCATCCCTTCGGTACCTGCGGCCTCACCGCCTCCCGGGGTATGAGTGTCATGAACATCACCCCCAGCGGCGAGCGGTTCCAGGCCCCAATGGCCATGACTGAGGTGAGCCCCCTGGCCCACACGAAGGAGCGCTATCTCTGGGCCGTGCTGGATCAGACCGCTCTGGAAAACGCTATGGAAAGCGCCAAAGGCCGCACCCCCGATGCCGTGGGCGTGGATATGGATCGGCTCTACAACAACTTCCAGGCAGAGATCGACCAGGAGGTGGAATGGGGCAGCATCAAGAAGGCCGATACCCTGGAGG
Organism: uncultured Oscillospiraceae bacterium; assembly: GCA_934546685.1. Taxonomy (GTDB): domain Bacteria; phylum Bacillota; class Clostridia; order Oscillospirales; family Oscillospiraceae; genus HGM13006. Next base: position 3,118 of record CAKTEB010000039.1, on the reverse strand, counting down.
GGCTTGCCCAGGCCCTGGGCATGGATCCCGCGGTGCTGCTGAACTCTGTCAAGGAGCACAACGCGCACCTGAACGATCCCATGCCCTTTGGGCCTCCTCCCGGCGGTGATGAGGAGGGCCCCGGCGGCCCGCCGCCGAAGCCCGGTGAGGAGGACGATGAGGACGAGGGCGGCATGTTCGGACCCATGGAGATGCCGGATCCCACCCCTATCCAGGACGGACCCTTCTACGCCCTGTTCATTAAGCTGTTCCATGAGAACGCGGTCGGCGGCATGTCCACGGATTCCGACCTCCGGGTGCTGCGGCAGGATCAGCCCATTCCCGGCCTCTATGCAGCCGGTGACAACATCCGGGGCATCATGCTCAGCGGCGAGGTGGGCGTGGCCTATATTGAGGGCGTGCTCTCGGCCCTGACCTCCGCCTTCTGCGGCGGCTACCTGGCCGGTGAAAAGGCTGTAGCGTATACGGAAACATAATCATCATCTATGTATCGACAAAGAGCGGGCTGCACCATGGGATGCAGCCCGCTCCTACTTATCTTCCCTTGTATTTCATCCTTGTGGCCATGCCGCCCCGAAGGTGGCGCTCCGCCTTATTCTGATCCAGCACCGCCCGAACGCTGCGGTACAAGGCCGGCGCATAGGTGGGCAGTCTGGCAGTGAGGTCCTTATGTACCGTTGACTTGGAGATCCCGAACTTCTTGGCCGCGGCCCGCACGGTGGCTCCGTTCTCGATCATGTATACAGCCAGCTCACAGGCCCGCTGTTCCATGCTCTCCTGCAAAAAGGCACCTCCCGAATCGATCTGATTCAGTGTATGCCGATACCGCCCCCATTATGTATCCGTCTGCGCCTCAGGCCGGATCCGTCCGCCGGTGCGTTGAAAATAGCGCCGTATGCTCTCCAAACAGCTTCTGGCCGGGCCAGTTCGTATGGGAAACCTATCATCGTCCTGCTGGGGCATTCGCAATTCCTATGTATGCGCTCAGAATCACAGATCCATAGCGGCATGATAGCCATCGAAGATCGCCCCATTGGTCTTGCCCACCTGGTGGCAGTCGCCGATGATACGGATCACCGGCACATCCAGAGCCATCAGGGTGTCAGCGCCGACAGAGCGCTGGCCAAAGGCATAGACCTTGCTTTCCGCGGGGATCACCACGGTGTTGCCGTCCTTGTCCTGGGTCTCAACGCCCTCATCGGTCACCGCCATGCACCGGAGGCCGGTTCTCACATGGAGGTTCTTCTGCTGGGCAAAGGACTGGAGCATGCCCACCCGGTGCATCCAGTTGGCATCCGGAGCCACGTCGTTCTGCATCTCGATGATGGTCACATCCCGGCCTGTCTCCGCCAGGAACAGGGCCGTCTCGCAGCCCACCAGACCGCCGCCCATGACGGCCACGGTCTTGCCCAGGGCCTCCAGGTTGGTGTAGGCGGTGGTGGCGTGCTGGGCATTCTCAATCCCCGGCAGCGGGAATACCACGGGGGTGGAGCCCAGGGCCAGGAACAGGGCGTCAGGCTTGATCTCCGCTACCAGCTCCGGGGTCACCTCGGTATTCAGCCGGATCTCTACGTCGGAATGCTCCACCCGGTAGATAAGGTGATCCTTCAGCCGCTTGAGATCGGCCTTCAGGCTGTCGTAATCGGTGAATTTCAGCAGGCCGCCCAGGCTGTCGGTCTTATCTGCCAGAATAACCCTGTGGCCTCTGGCCGCCGCAGTGGCTGCCGCCTCCAGGCCGCCGGGGCCGCCGCCCGCGATGAGCACAGTCTTCTTGGTCTTAGGAGCCGCAGCCTCCTCCGCATTCAGACGGGACTCATGGCCGGTTCTAGGATTCACAGCGCAGGCGAACTTCGTCTTGGTCTGCATGCCGGTGAGGCAGTCCAGGCAGCGGAGGCAGGGGCGGATATCCTCGTCATGGCCCTCTCTGGCCTTCTGGGGCAGGAAGGGATCGGCGATGAGGCTCCGAACCATGGCCACCGCGTCGGCCTTGCCATCCTCCAGCACCTGCTCCGCCTCGGCGGGGGTGACAACAGAGCCTACGGTGACAACAGGACACTTGGTCACATGCTGCTTGACCTCCGCGGCATATTTCACGTTGGGCATATGGGGCAGGAACATGGTGGGATGGGTCTTCACCGCAAAGTTGGGGTCGGTATCCAGGCCCGCGGACACATGGATCAGCTCCACCTTGTCCTCGATGAGCAGGCAGAACTGAATCAGCTCCTCCATGCCCAGGCCGCCCTCGGTGAGCTCCGGCCCGATACGGTACTCTATGGGCACCTTGGGGCCAACGGCCTTGCGGACTGCCTCAATGACCATCAGCGGAAACTTGGCGCGATTTTCAAAGCTGCCGCCAAATTCGTCAGTGCGGGTGTTGAATTTGGGAGAGAGCATCTGGTCCAGCAGCCAGCCGTGGGCGCCGTGGAGCATCACCATCTGGAAGCCCGCCTGCACCGCCACCTTGGCGGCCTCGCCGTAGGCCTTGGCGATCTCCTCCAGATCCTCCTTCGTTGCCCCCTTGACCTTGGTGCCGTTGAGCTTCACCTCATCGATGGGGCCCACAGTCTGGAAGCCGGTGACGGAGGTGTTGGAGATCCGTCCGCCGTGGTTCAGCTCAATGGACGCGACAGCGCCGTGCTGGGTGATGGCCCGGGCCACCTCCGACCACTTCTGCACGGTCTTCTGGCTCAGAATGGGATGGCGAGGGGTGGTAAAGCCCCGCTCCTCCACCGGCGTATCGCCGACTGTCACCTGGGCCACGCCGCCCTTGGCCTTCTCCTCATAGTAGCCCACCATATAGTCCGTGGGGCTGCCGTCAGGGTTCAGGGCGCACATCATGTTGGGGCCGGACAGCAGCCGGTTCCGGAAAGTCAGGGTGCCCACCTTCATGGGAGTGAATAGCTTTGGATATTTCATGGTAAAAACCTCCTGATAACAATACAGATGCTAGGATACGAGCCTATTGTACTACAGTCCTAGCATTCTGTAAAATGCAAAGTAAACATGACCGCTATAACCGATTACTTATGCTCACGGACTGGCAGAATGCTGAATCCACGGATCGGAGCCAGGGATTCGTAGTACGTCCGCACCGCCTTCAGGGCCGCCGCCGCCGTGG
>CAKTEB010000038.1 GCA_934546685.1 uncultured Oscillospiraceae bacterium | reverse complement strand
GCCGTAGACCACCACCATCACCGCCATGCCCATGAGCTGGGACTTATACTTGCTGATCCGTGCGTATCCGTCCAAAAAAAATCACCCCCGAAGTTACTCCGGGAGTGATTATACCAGAACTGTGAAGTTTTTGCAATGAAAATGTGTGCGTTTTGTGAAGGCCGTTCACATTTACTCCTCGTGATTATTGCAGAAGGCCTTTCGGTAGGCCGTAGGCGTGATACCCTCATAGCGCTTAAACACCCGGGCCAGTGTCCAGCCGGAGTAATAGCCCACCTTGGAAGCGATCTCGGAGATGCCTAAGTCCGTCTCGTTGAGAAGCTTTTTAGCCTCGGTGAGCCGGGTGGTATGGAGGTAGTCGAGAAGGTTCATGCCGGTGTTCTCCTTGAACATACGGCTTAAATAGCTCCGGGATTTGCCCAGGCAGTCGCAGATCATCTCTACGGACAGGTCCGGCTCCATGTACTTCTTGCTGATGAGATGGATGACCTTGCCAGTGGTGCCGGTATAGTCCGTGGGAGCCACATTGAAGTGGCTGTCCAGCTTGCCGAAGATCCGGGTCAGGTTCTTCTCCACCTCGTCCATATTGTTGCACTGGTCCAGGTGTATAAAGTCGTCCCCCAGCTTCTGACCGTCCTCCCCCAGGCCATTCATGGGGGTAGCCAGCACGTTGGCGGTGGTGTGAAGACGCATATTGAGGAACATCTTCACCCGATCCAGATCCGGCTTGCCGTCCTCCATATAGAGGGCGTGTACCCGCTCCAGGGTCAGCTCCAGTGCCGTTTGGAAGTCCTGGGTCACCAGGGCGTTGAGGTACTGCTTCTCGATGGACGGCTCCGGCCGGCGGTTCCCGGCGATTTTGCCCCCCTCAGCCCGGACGCAGACCCCGTCCACATAGACCGTGTTCACGTCTCCGGAGACGATATCCGTCTCCCGGAAGCTCTCGTGGAGGGAATAGAGCCCCTCGGACATGCCGCTGACGCAGACCCGCAGGGCCAGGCAGAAGTTGTCCTTAATAAACTTCACCGCGTCCCGGCAGATGGCCGCCACCTGGGCGGAGATCTCCTGCTCGTCGTCGGCGGAGAAGTTCAGAAGAAAGGCGTACCGATCATCCAGGTTAGCGGGATAGCAGCCGTAGCGCTCCCCCAGCAGCTCGGAAAAAATGGAGGATACGATCAGGCCCACCTGGCCCCCGTCCCGGATGTCGCTGGCATAGTCCGCAAAGGAGTTCTCATTGCCCGCAGGGCGCACCAGCACAACCATAAACTGCTTTTCCGTGAAATGCAGCTCAAACATATTCAACTTCCGTTCCAGCGCATCAGACTGCACCAGATGCCCCCGCAGCAGCTTCTCCACCATCAGCTCCTGGGCCTGGTAGGTCCGGTGGCGGTACTTCCGCTCCAGATCCTGATAGCTGTCCTTCAGCATGGTGGGAGCGCCGGGCGCCTGAGGCGGCCCATCGTGACCGGGCCGGGCCGGATTGGGTGCCCCGGCGGACTTATCTGTGGGCGCAGAAAACAGAGATTCAAATCGTACAACATCCTGTGCCATGTATGGAACCCTCCTGATTGCAGAAACGGATGCTTCGTCCTCTGCAACCTACAAAATGTATTGTATCCATTATAGCACAAATGCGCAAAAAGTAAAGGATTTGTCCACCCTCATCCTCATTTTCCCTCTTTCCAAGGGGCGATGTTTGATGTACAATATGTTTTGGAGGTGTTCAAATGAAACTGTTGCTCCACATCTGTTGCGCGCCGTGCAGCCTGATGTGCATTGAGACCCTGCGTGGCGAGGGTCTGGATCCCGAGGGCTTTTGGTATAATCCCAACATCCACCCGTTTACAGAATACCGCTCCCGGCGAAACTGTCTTCGTGACTACGCCCAGGAGATCAATTTAAAGCTCATTGAGAAAAACGACTACGCCCTGCGCCCCTTTATCCGCGAGGTGGCCGCCGACATCGACGGGCGCTGCACCAAATGCTATGAGATGCGCCTGGGCGAGGCCGCCCGGTTTGCCGCTGAAAACGGCTACGACGCCTTTACCTCCTCCCTGTTCGTGAGCCCCTATCAGCGCCACGAGGTCATGAAGGAGATCGCCCAGGAGGCCGCCACCCACTTCGGCGTAAAATTCTTCTATCGGGACTTCCGCCCCTACTTCAAGGAGGGCCAGGAAAAAGCCCGGGAAAAGGGCTTTTACATGCAGAAATACTGCGGCTGCATCTTCTCCGAGGAGGAGCGCTACCTGAAGGCCAAGAAGATCATCCGCTGACGGCTCCATTCGGGCGCTCACTATGAAAATTGAACAGTGCGTTTTCCTCTGTCCCATGGTATAATGCCTGTGTATAAACTGGCTATCCCTGCGAAAGAAGGAGGAATTCATTATGAAAGACGCAATGATCGTCATCGCCAAGTTCAATCAGCTCCAGAATCAGAAGCTGTTTGCCCTGCTGGACGGCCTCACTGATGCCCAGCGGAAGGCAGACGTGGGCACCAACTATACCTTTGGCTCCATCCATGGCGCGCTGGATCGGATGGCCGGCACCCTGGGCATGAGCCTGAACATGCTGAAGGATGACGGCCCGGGTGGCCCGGGTGGTCCCGGTGGCCCGGGTGGTCCCGGCGGCCCTGGTGGTCCCGGCGGCCCTGGTGGTCCCGGCGGCCCGGGTGGTCCCGGCGGCCCTGGTGGTCCCGGCGGCCCTGGTGGTCCCGGCGGCCCGGATGCTGGCCCCGCAAAATACGACATCGAGGATTACGAGACCTTGAAGACCAAGGTTCTGGAGACCGACGCACAGTATGTCTCCGGCTTTGAGGCCATCAGTGAGGAAAAGTGTGTGGCAGGGCCCGGTGTGCCCCTCTACGACATGATCATGAAGGGCATGTTCATCGCCAACTTCATCCGTGGCGCGGTGTGCCAGGTTCTGAAAGAAAACTACGGGATCTCCAGCGACCTGATTTCCGGCGCACTCTTGTCTTAAAGAATCACTTGCCTGAACAACACTCGTCTGAAAGGCAATCCCGCATAAATCAGCTGTGACCCGATAACACATTTGTGCGGGATTGCCGAATCAAAAATAGGAGGCTATCAAATGATTGCTGCGCTTTCTCAGGGCACCCTGCAACGGCTGCCTCAATATCTCATCATGCTGAAATCCGAGGCCCAGGAGGGCCATACGGCTGTCACCGCCGACGAGATCGGCCAGGTGGTAAAGGTGAGCCCCAGCCAGGTGCGCCACGACCTCAGCAGCTGCGGCGTGAACCGTGCCCCGGGGGAGCAGTACGACGTGAAGGAGCTGATGGCGCAGATCGAGCACGCCCTGGGCTACGACGATATCTCCAACGCGGTCATCGTCGGCGCGGGGCAGCTGGGCCGTGCCCTGCTGAGCTACACCAACTACTCCGAATACGGCGTAGACGTCATCGCCGCCTTTGACGCGGACGAGTCTCTGGTGGGTCGTGAGGTAAATGGCCGTCCGATCCTGTCCATCAAGCGCATGAGCAGCCTATGTCGGCGGATGAAGGTACATATCGGCATCATCACCGTTCCCGCGCCCCACGCCCAGGAGGTCTGCGACAAGCTCCTGGAGGGCGGCATCCAGGCCATCTGGAACTTCGCCCCGGTGCATCTCAAGGTGCCGGATAACATCATCGTGAAAAACGAGATCATCGCCGTGTCCCTGGGCGAGCTGTCCCGGCAGCTTCAGGAAAAGCGCACCAATGGATAAGCTATCCGCGTAACGCAGCGGGTATCGCAATACTGCGGTACCCGCTTTTTGTGGACTTTGTTGATTTTCCGAGAATTCTGTTGTAGAATAATCACAAAAAACGGAGGATCAACATGGAACCAGAACTTTTTTCCCAGGCCGGCATGGAGCGCTCCTGCCAGAAATTCAGTGACCGCCTCAACGCCGAGATCGATGAGCGCGGCCCCAGCTTCAGCGTGTTTATGCACAACCGCTTTGAGTCCTGCGACTTCGAGAAGAAGACCCTGCTGCTGTCCTTCCCAGTGGACGAGGACAAGCGGAACCCCGCAGGGGTCATGCACGGGGGCGCGGTATCCGGCGCTCTGGACATCGCCATGGGCAGCCTGACCTTCTACTGCTCCGGTGAATTCGTCACCCCCACCATCAGCATGACCACCTCCTTTGAGCGGCCCATCCCCACCGGCGTGCGGCTGTTTATCGAGTCCACCTGCCTGTCCTGCGGCAAGACCATGGCCTACGCCACCGCCCGTGGCTATCTGGCGGGCCACCCGGAAAAGACCGTGTGCAGCGCCAGCGGCACCTATTATACCGCCAGCGGCATGCGGTAAAGGCCGCATACGCAGCAAAAAAACCGTGCAGCTTCCAAATCGGAGCTGCACGGTTTTCATTATTCGCTGTCAGCGGGTACGCTGCGGTACTTGCTGTAGGCCACCACGATCCTCCGTCCGGGCTCAGTGCCGGTGGAGTAGGTGGTAACGTCGGGATAATCCTGGAGAGCCGCATGGATCACATGGCGCTCATAGGCGTTCATGGGCTCCAGGGTGATGTTCCGGCGGGAACGAACCACCTTGCCGGCCACCTTGTTGGCCAGCCGCTCCAGGGATTCCTCGCGCTTCTTCCGGTAGTTCTCAGCGTCCACATTGATGCGGACGCGCTTGCCCTGACCGTGGTTCACCGCGTAGTTGGTGATATGCTGGATGGCGTCCAGGGTGTCGCCCCGGCGGCCAATGAGCATGCCCAGAGAGTTGCCCTGGAGCTCCACGGAATAGGTGTCGTCCCCGGACTTGGTGGCAACGGGCACCGCATCGGAGCCCATGTGCTCCAGCAGGCCCTTCATGAAGGTCTCGATGCGGGCCTCCACGCTGCCCTCCGGGGCGGGGGTATGGGGAACGGGCGCAGCCTTGGGAGACTCAGCAGGCTTGGGTGCCTTCGGAGTCTCGGGGGCCTTCGGAGCCTCGGGAGCCTTGGGTGCCTGCGGCTTGGGCTGGGGCTTCGGTTCAGGCTTGGGCTCGGGCTTTTTCTCCGGCACAGGATCCGGCACCTCGTAGGTGAGCTTTACCTTTGCATGGGTAGCGCCGATGCCGAAAAAGCCGGAACGGGGCTGCTCCAATACTTCAACAGAGACGCTGTCCCGGTCCATCTGGAGCTGTTTCAGGCCCGCCTGAATGGCCAGATCCAGGGTTTTGCCGGTAGCTTCGATCGATTTGAACATAGATACGCGCTCCTTTATGTCATAGCTGCCTTTTCTGGGCAGTTACTGCGGATCATCGGATTCGCTGCCGGTCTCGGCGGCGTCTGCTTCCTGCTGCGGAGCCTTGGTCTCCTCCACAGGGGCAGCTTTCCTGCCGTAGCGGTTCGGATCATAGGCACGGCCCCGGCTGTAGGGGCGATTGGGATCGCCGGACAGTCCGCCCTTTGCCTGCTCCTTATCGAGGGCCTTCTGGCGGATATCCTCCTTCTGCTCCTCAGTGAGCTTGCCCAGACCGTCAAATTCGGATTTCTCCGCAGCCTTCAGCTGCTTCTTTACCTTTCTGCGGCTGGTGTTGGGATTGGCCATGCCGTCGGGGTTGGCAGCCCGGCGCTCAGCCCGGCGTGCCTCCTTTTCCGCCTCGATGGCAGCCTCTTCAGCGGCTCTTTCCCGCTTGATCTCGTCCTCAGCGTCATAGACCTTCCGGTAATGGAGAGTCAGGAGCGCGTCGAACAGGGTACTGAACACAGCCTGCGCGATCCAGTATACGCACATGGAGGCCGGCATAGAGAAGCCGATCCACAGAGAGAAAATAGGCATGATAATGAGCATGGTCTTCATGCTCTGGTTTACCGCCGCGGCGGCGTCCGCGTCCTTCTCGCCCTTGTCGTTGGTGGCCACAGAGCCGTTGAGGGCCTGGGAGATCTTCGAGGACAGGAAGTTGCACAGCGCGGACAGAATGGGGATGATCCACAGGCCAAAGCCTACCAGGGTATAGGGCCCATTGAGGATCCAGCGCCAGGAGGGGATCTGTGCCAGGTTAATGCCCAGGAAGCTAAAGTCAATGTCCATGATGTTGGGAACAATGGCGCGGATCGCGTCGATGTTCTGGTGGACATGCTGGGCCAGGACGATCTCCTGATACGCCTTGTTGGTGGTGGCGAGATCCACGCCCATGCCGGTGAGCAGATCAGAGATCTGGGTGATCTGGTCAGCGGACAGCTGCATCAGATAGGTCATGGGCTGCCGGATGACATAGTACAGTGCCATCAGCAGGAACAGTGGAAGCAGCGACCACAGGCAGCCGCCAGTGGGGCTGACGTTTTCCTTTTTATAGAGGTTGGAGACCTCCTGCTGGTATTTCAGCTTGTCGTCCCCGTACTTTTTCTCCAGCTCCTTGAGCTTGGGGCCAAGTCGGGAGGTCTTCATCATGCTCTTCTTGCTCTTGGCGTTGAAGGGCAGGAGGATGACCTTTGTGATCAGGGAAAACAGGATCAGCGCTATGCCGTAGTTGCCGAATACCTGATAGAGGGTACGCAGCAGCCAGGCAAAGGGGATGAGGATAATTTTCATTCGTTACCTCCGGTCGTAACATGCTTTCCGGCGCTAGGGCACCGGATCAAAGTAGTCCCCCTTGTAAAAAGGGTTACACCGAAGAAGCCGCCGAAACGCAAGAAATCCGCCCTTTGCTGCGCCGTATTTCTCGATCGCCTCCATGGCGTAGGCAGAGCATGTGGGCGTAAATCGGCAGCGGGGCGGAAGTCCGGGAGAGATCTTATTCCGGTACAGCCGGATCAGAAACAGCATCAGCCGCTTCATGGCTCTGCTCCTTTCTGAGAAGGCCCAGCTTGCCCATCTGCTTCGACAGGCACTGCGCGATCTCCTGATAGCTGGCGTCCACCGCCCGATGGCGGGCCACTACCACGATGTCGTAGCCCAGAACGTAGGAATGCTCCGACAGGCGGTAAGCCTCCCGGATGCGGCGGCGGATCCGATTGCGCACCACGGCATGGCCGAGCTTTGTCCCTGTGGTCAGCCCAAGGCGATTATAGGGGAGCCCGTTTTTCCGGCAGTAAACCACCAGGCAGCGCCCGGAAGAGGACCTGCCCTTCTGATAGAGCCGCCGGAACAGATGATTCTGTTTAAGGGATCGTGTGGAAACCATGTCATAGTCCTTCCATCAGGATAAGATCACCCGGCCATAAACGTATGGGGCGAACAGATTGCTCCATTCACCCCAAATTTATCGGCATCAACGGTGTAAGGACGGGCGAATCAGTAGCTGAGTCTGTTTCTGCCCTTGTTGCGGCGACGGGAAAGAACCTTGCGGCCGTTTCTGGTAGCCATTCTCGCTCTGAAGCCATGAACTTTCTGGCCATGGAGTTTCTTGGGCTGATAGGTACGCTTCGTCATTTGTATACACCTCCTGATTGATTATGCTCGACAGCGGAATGCTGCAGCTTGCCATAGTTATGCCGTCCCGTGGACAGGCAACGATTATTATACAGGATTGGGCCCCGTTCTGTCAACCTTTTGCGGTGATTTTTCTCAAAATTCTCAGCCGGGCAGCCGGGATCCCTGGGGCGCCAGAATGCAGTTCACGGTGAGCAGCACCCCCAGAGCCTGGAGCTCCACGGTCCGGTCCAGAATCTCCAGCGCGTATAGCTCCCCCTTTTCGCCCTTCACCGGATGACAGGCTGCCACCACGCTGCCCCGCCAGGTGATCTCGTAGTCAAAGCGCCCCGGCGTACCTCCGATCTCCCATTCAAAGTTCTCTAAGGTGTACCTGGGGCGAAGAAACGTCAGATCCTTGACGATGGCGCCCGCCTTCTTGCCGTAGACCCCGATCTCATATCTGGGAAACATAGAGGGCACCTGCTGCCGCACATAGATCGCCTCCCGGCCGGAAAGCTCCTGGACGTGCAGCCGCTTTCCCAGGGAATAGGCGTCCCCTGTGACCGTATAGCGGATGTGGCCGCCCTTATCCCAGAGCTCCATGGGCTTCCCCCAGGAAAAGGCCTCCTGCTGCATAAATAGCTTCATATCTGCACGTCCTTTCTATAATATTCCGGTGCGTCCAATAAACGCGCAAAGAGGCATCTCTGAATCCATCAGAGACACCTCTTTGTGTCAAAATTCATAATATAATTGTCAGTCGATCACGCGGATGGATGTGATCTTCGGCTGGTTCCACCAGGACACTGTGCCGTTGCCGTCCTCCACCGGGGTATCCTGGCAGATCTTGTCCACAACGTCCATACCGGAGGTCACATGACCGAAGGCCGCATACTGTCCGTCCAGGAATGTGGAATCGCTCTGCACAATAAAGAACTGGCTGCTGGCCCCGTCCATATCATCGGATCTGGCCATGGAGATGGTCCCCCGCACATGGGAGATGTTATTCTCCACACCGTTCTGAGAAAACTCACCTTTGATGGTCTTGTCTGCGCCGCCGGAGCCATCTCCCTTGGGATCGCCGCCCTGGATCATAAAGCCGTCGATGATCCGATGGAAGGTCAGGCCGTCGTAAAAGCCGTCCTTGGCAAGCTGGCAGAAATTCGACACGGTGATGGGCGCGGTATCCGCATCCAGCTCCAAGGCGATGGTGCCGTAATCCTCCACCCGGATCTCCGCATGGTGGGTGCCGGAACTGTAGCTGTCAGCGCCGCAGCCGGAAAGGCACAGGGCACACAGTGCCAGAAGCAGGATCATCAGACGTTTCATCGCTTCCTCCGTTCCGGCGTTCCCGCCCCCCCAATTTATGTGGGTATTATACCAATAATCCGCACTTGTGTCAAACATCTGGGCAAACAAAAATCAGGCTGGTGCAGCACGGATTTTGCACCAGCCTGACAAATTTTCAGCTGTTTAATTTTCCCAAGCAAAGCACTCCTGCGGCCCGACGGTCACCGGGCCGCCCATGGTGCAGCCAGTCATCACGCCGTTTCGGCGGGATACCGTCACCTGGATCTCGCCTCCGGGCTCCCGGAAGCGGTAGCTCTCTCCGCCGCCAGGCTGTCGGGCCAGATACCAGCCGCAGGCCACGCTGCCAGAGCCGCAGGAGGATTCCCAGACCAGAGAATCCGTGCCCGTCACATACACCGCCGGAGTGAGCTGCTGCCCCTCCAGGAACATGAGGCCCCAGGCCTCCTGGCCCAGCGCGTTCAGTTTCGGCCTTGCGGCCTCCAGAAATGCAGGATCTGGCCCCTGCTCCAACGCCAGCAGATGGCAGATGCCCTGGCACATGACCAGCGGATACCGCTTCCCCAGCACCTCCAGCTGCCGCAGCTCCAGGGGAAGGGGCATATCCGCATAGGCAGTTCCCGCTGCGGGATCCGCCGTCACCGGCACAGGCGCCTCCGCCCCTGAGATCTCCACCGGAACCTGCTGGGCCCTCCCCTGCGCTAAGGCATACAGCAGACCGTAAGACCGAACCGCATTGCCGCAGAATTCTCCGCCCATCATCTCCAGGCGGCATGCGCCGCCCATCTGGGGCTCCTCCATGAAGCCCACCTGCTCCGCCCGTCCCTCCGCCATAATGGCCCGGGCCAGGCCAGCCCGCTGGCTCCGCTCCACAGGCGTAAGCACCACGGCGGTGATATTCCCTGCGGGGTTTAAGTACCGAAGCGTCACATTCATCCCTGGGAAAACCTCGCCAGGAACTGCCGGGTCCGCTCCTCCTTGGGATGCTCGATGACCTCCTTGGGGTCGCCCTGCTCCACAATATAGCCGCCGTCCATGAAGATCACCCGATCCGCCACGTCCCGGGCGAAGCCCATCTCGTGGGTAACGATGACCATGGTCATTTTCTCCTGGGCCAGCTGCCGGATGACCTTCAAGATCTCTCCGGTGAGCTCCGGATCCAGCGCCGAGGTGGGCTCGTCAAAGAACAAAATAGAGGGATTCATGGCCAGAGCCCGGGCAATAGCCACCCGCTGCTGCTGCCCGCCGGAGAGCATGCAGGGGTAGCTGTCCTCCTTGCCGGTGAGGCCCATTTTCTCCAGCAGGGCCTTGGCGGTCTCCACGGCCTCCTGCTTGGGCTTTTTCTGCACATGGATGGGAGCGTCGATGATATTCCTCATAACGGAGTAGTGGGGAAACAGATTGAAGTTCTGGAACACCAGGCCGAAATAGCCCTGGATCTCCCGGAGCTCCTTTTTGCTGAGGTATTCCGCACGGCCGTTTACAGACTTGGCCGCCGCTTTTCCCAGATACACAAGGTCACCGTCATCCATGGTCTCCAGCAGGGTAGCGCAGCGCAGCAGCGTGGACTTTCCGGAGCCGGAGGGGCCGATGATGGCCACCACCTCGCCCTTTTCCACGCTCAGGGAGATATCATGAAGCACCTGGGTATCCCCGAAAGCCTTCTTACAGTGATCGATTTCCAGCAGTTTCATGGTTGTGCCCCCTTACTGATAGTATTCGAGCTTCCGCTCCAGCCGCCCCATGATGCCGGCCACCACAAGGTTGAAGATGTAGTAGAACACGCCGGCAATAAACAGAGGCATGATATTGGACTGGGCCGCCGCCACCTGCTTGGCAATCGTGAACATCTCCGTATAGGCTAAGACAAAGGCCAGAGAGGTGTCCTTCACCAGGGTGATGACCTCATTGGTCACCGGGGGCAGCACCCGCTTGCACATCTGGGGGAATATGATCTTAAAGAAGGTCTGAGCCTTGTTGTAGCCCAGCACCTGAGCCGCCTCCCGCTGGCCCTGAGGAATGCCCTGGATGCCGGAGCGGAAGATCTCGGCGAAATAGGCGGCGTAGTTGATGGAGAAGCCCACAATGGTGGCCCCCACCCGCCAAGAGGCGCTGAGCCGCACGCCGAAAAGATAATAGGGTCCATAAAACCACACGATCAGCTGAAGCATCAAGGGCGTGCCCCGGAGGATCGAGATAAAGAACTTGATGATCAGCTGCACGGGCTTAAAGCGCCCCAGTACGCCCTCGGGGCTCACAGCCCGGAAGGGCGCCCATTTGTTCATGCGCCCCCAGGCCACCAGCAGTCCCAGGGGCAGGGAGAAGATCAGCGTGCTGAAGAAGATCAGCAGCGTGGAGCCCACGCCGGAGAGCACCTGCTGAACGGTTGACAGGAATTCCACCTATGACACCTCACTCGTAAAAAGTTGGGGGCAGCCTGCGCTGCCCCCAAGGCATATCCGTTTTTACTTGACGTAATTACCCAGGCAGACCATATCGGTCAGGTTGTAGTCGGAGTATTTGGCAGCGATCTCATCGAAGGTGCCGTCCTTGTACATCTCAAACAGAGTATTCTGCACCTGATCCCGGAGCTCCTCGTTGCCCTTCTTAAAGCCGATGCCGTACTGCTCGGTGGAAAGGGGCTCGTCCAGCTTCCGGAAGGTATCGCCCCGGTTGGAGAGCTGATACTGAGCCACGCCGATATCCACGGCGATGGCATCTACCGCGCCGGACTCCAGGTTCATGAACGCGGTGTTGTAGTCGGCCACCTGCTGGAGATCCGCGAAGGAGGCAGCCAGGGCCAGGTTCTCATCGTTGTCCTCCTCAGAGGTCAGTGCGGTCAGTGCGGAGGAATCCGCCTGGGTGACAACCACCTTGCCGGCCAGATCCGCCTTGGACTGGATGTCGGAGTCGTTCATGACCACAAATACAATGGAGTTATCCACATAGGGCACGGAGAAGGTGTAGTCATCCTCCCGGCCGGTCATGGTAAAGCCGTTCCAGATGCAGTCGATGCTGCCGGAGTTCAGCTCCATATCCTTGGCGTCCCAGTCGATGGGCTGCTTCACCAGGGTCCAGCCGTTGCGGTCACAGACCTCCTGGGCCAGCTCCAGGTCAAAACCGGTGTATTCGCCGCTGTCATCCTTGTAGCCATAGGGGGGATATTCGGCGTCAAAGCCCACGGTAAAGGTGCGGCCCTCGCCGGAGGCAGTCTCCGCAGAAGCGGCGGTTTCGTTCTCAGTGGTCTCCTCCTGGGCAGCCGTCTCAGCGGGAGCCTCGGATTTTGCGGAGGATGCCGCAGCGGAGGAGGCGGCAGAGGAGCCGCAGGCCGCGGTGGAAAGCATCATGGCACCGGCCATCAGCAGTGCAAGCAGTTTTTTCATAGTCGTTCTCTCCTATTGCGCTGCGGCTTTATCACCGCAGTTTGTCTTTTGCGCAATACCGTGCAAATGCGTCTGCAGATTCTGACGGAATTGCTTATTTGACTATTATATTAGCGAATCATTACGCTAAAGTCAAGAGAAAAATACCCCGCGGATAGAAAAGCGGCATTGTGTACAAAATTATAATCGTCTCCGCCCAAATCTCCATCCAAACCATAGAAAAAGGGAACGGCCTGCCCATAGGCGCAGCCGTTCCCGAAGGTACAAAATAGGATTTTACTTGCCGAAGAGCTCCAGTGCCTTCTTTGCGAAACGGGTGCCATAGGTCTGGAACAGAGGCGCAGCCTCCTCCTCGCCGCCCTTGAGGCAGATGGGCCCCAGATGGATAAAGGGCAGGCCCTGCGCGGTGCCGCTGGAGTAGATCACGGTGCCCTTCACCAGCAGCTGGGTCAGCACGGACTGGATGGCGATGTCGCCGCCGCCCTGGAGGAAGTTTGCGGTGGCATAGGCGCCGCAGAGCTTATCCGCCAGCTTGCAGGGGCAGTTGTCCAGCCAGGTCTTCAGCTGGTTGGCCTCAGCCGCATAGTAGTCGGGGGTGCCCACAATCACAGCAGCGGACTCATTGATGAAATTGATATTCTCCTCGTGATAGGAGGTCACCTCGGAGATGGGGAACAGGCCCACCTCGATGGAGGCGTCCGCAGCGGCGATGCCCTTCTTGATCTCCTCCGCCATAGCAGAGGTGCGGCCAGTGGATGTAAAGTATACAACAGAAATTTTCATATGATATTCTCCTTACTTGTTTCCAATGAGGTTTACAATGTAGTCAGCGATCTCGTCAGCGGTAGCCAGCTCGCCGGTACCCTTGCCGCCATAGGCCAGCACGCCCTCATGGGGCTCGATGAACTTATACTGGCCCAGATCCTTGAGCTTCTGCATGTTGCCCTGGACAATGGGGTTGGTGTACATGGCATCATTCATGGCGGGAGCGATCACCACGGGAGCATGGGTAGCCATGACGGTGGTGGTCAGCATATCGTCGGCAATGCCGTTGGCGATCTTGCCGATGACGTTGGCGGTGCAGGGGGCAATCAGGAAGCAGTCTGCCTTCCGGGCCAGGGAGATATGCTCCACACTCCAGACAGCGGGCTCCTTAAACATATCACGGGTGACGATATTCCGGGACAGGGTCCGGATGGTCTGCTCAGTGATAAAGGTCTCGGAGTTCTTGGTCATGATGACGTCTACGTTGGCGTGGAGATCCACCACCAGCTTGTTGAGGATCAGGCAAGCCTTCCAGGCAGCGATGCCGCCGGTGACGCCCATGACGATATTCTTTCCAGTAAGCATTTTACGTTCATCCTTCCTTAAGGAATTGAATTTCCCCATCATTATAGCACAGCCTCGCCAAAATGCACAACTATTTTTCCCGAAAATCCGAATAGACCTGTCCAGAAGTCAGCGCCGTTCCGGTAAGCGCCGCCAGCTCACTGACGGTAACGAAGCAGTAGCCCTCCCGTTGGAGCTCATCCACCAGCTTCAGCGCCGCCTGCACGGAGCTCTCGGACATGTCGTGCATAAGAATCACGTCCCCATTCCCCGTGTCCCTGGCCATGGTTCGCAGCACTGCGCCGGAATCGTGAGTGGCCCAGTCCCGTGGATCCACAGACCAGAGGATCACGCTCATGCCCTCCTCCTCCGCCTCTCGGCAGACCTTTTCATCATATGCGCCGCCTGGGGGCCGCATGACCACCGGAGATACCCCCGCCGCCTCCCGGATCTTTTGCGCCGTCCCGGCCATATCCTCATGGAGCGCCTCCGGCGTCAGCTTTGTGAGATCCGTATGCACCGTGGAGTGGACGCCCAGCTCATGGCCCTCCTCCACATAGCGCCGGAGGCTGGTGGGATACTGCTCCATCCGGTAGCCGCAGAGAAAAAAGGTGGCCCTGGCATTCCGGTCCCGGAGCCCGTCTAAAAGCCGGTCTGTCAGCGGCCCGGAGGGGCCGTCGTCAAAGGTCAGGGCCACATACCCCCTGGGCTGCCGCTCCTGCTCCTCCGGGCTCTCCGCCCAGACGGCGATGCCAAGCACCGCCGCCAGCAGCGCCCCGATCAAAACCCTTCCGACTTCCCGCATATATTATCCCTCCACGTTCGGTTTTCGGTAGTATCTGCGTTTTCCCGCCGGTTTATCCCGCCCAGAACCCTTACACTTATTTCAAGCATCTTTCCCTTTACTTCTCTTCCCTGGTTCGATACAATAGAACAAAATACTCGTTCCCGTGAGGAGGCAGCTATGAAGCATTTTCGATCACTCATCTCTCTGTTTTTGACACTGGCCCTGGTGCTGGGGATCTCTGCGGTGCCAGTCTGGGCCGGTGACAGCGCGCAGTCCACCGGCTGCGGCTCCATCGTCAACCCCCTGTACCCGGAGCTCTCCGAGGAACCATCGCTCCAATCCGATGATACCCTCGCCGCCCCCAGTCTCCGCAGCTCCAGCGCAGACTTCATCTCCATCGACGAGGCCGCAGTCCAGCTGCGGGACTACATGCGCAGCCGTACAGGGGATTTCACCCTCTACATCCACGCGCCCGGCTATGAGGATTCCATCTCCGCACTTGTCTCTGATGTGCTGATTCCCAAGGCATGCAGCGAGGACATCGCCGTGGGCATCAACAGCGGCGACTATCTGGCCTGGAGCTGGCGGGGCGTCAAATTTGGCTGGTCGCTGCCCATTCGCGACGGCAACCTGACCCTCACCATGCGCTTTACCTATCACTCCAGTGCGGAGCAGGAGGCCCAGCTTCTCCAGGGCGTGGCCCAGACCGTCCAGTCCCTGAAGCTGGCCCGGCTCAGCGATTATGAGAAGTATCTGGGCATCTACCAATTCATCACGGGCCATGTGACCTATGATTCCGACGCCCTTAACCGGGGCGATACCTCCGTGCTCACCGCCTACGGGGCGCTGGTAAACGGCAAAGCCGTATGCCAGGGCTATGCCACATTGTTCTATGCCATGTGCCGGAGCCTGAGCCTCCCGGTGCGAATCATCACCAGCAGTGACCATGCCTGGAACATCGTAAAGCTGGGGGATCTCTGGTACAGCCTGGATTCCACCTGGGACGGCGGCTCCGCCGAGGGCACCCTCTGGTATTTCCTGAAGGGCACCGAGCACTTTGCCAATCATAACGCCTCCGCCCAGTATCTCACGGAGGAATTCACTGCCAGCTATCCCCTGTCTAAGGACGACTATACCCCCTCTGACGCGGACCGCGCCCCGGCGAAGCAGTTCGCCGATGTCCGGGAAAGCGACTATTTCTATGAGCAGGTCAGCGACATGGCCGACCGGGGGCTGGTCAACGGCATGACCGTCACCGCCTTCCAGCCCGAGGGCACCACCACCCGAGCCATGCTGGTAACGGTGCTCTGGCGCATGGCTGGCAGCCCCAGCGTGTCTGCCTCCTCCAATTTCACCGATGTGCCCGCCGACGCCTACTATGCCGGAAGCGTGGCCTGGGCCCAGACCACCGGGATCACCACCGGCACCTCCAACACCACCTTCTCCCCGGACGAGCTTCTGACCCGGCAGCAGTTGGCCGCCTTCCTGTACCGCTACGCGAAGCATCAGGGCTATGACCTGAACGCCGCCGATTCCCTTGGCAGCTTCCCCGATGCGGACACCATTGAGGGCTACGCCCGGGCGCCCATTGCCTGGGCCGTGGGCGCAGGCATTATCCAGGGCTTCCCCGGCAACCTTGTAGCCCCCCAGGGCCACGCCCTCCGGTGCCAGATGGCTGTGATGCTCAGCCGATTTATCAGCTACTACAAGCTATAAGATAGAAAGTAAGATCCCAGAGCACAGGCAGTGATGTGCTCTGGGATCTTTTTTCGGGCAATGCGGCGCCCTATTCGTTTTGCATAAAAATGTGCTGCCCCTGGGTCAGAGGGTAGCGATAGAGCTCTGTGCCCTCCAGATCTTCCCTGTGCATATCCACCCCGGTGATCTGGCTGTTTTCATAGGTGGTATAATAGTAGATACCCTTATCCGTATTGCAGCAGGAGGTATAGATGGTGATCTCGTACTTCCCCTCTCCCATGTGGACGCTGCCTCTGGGCTGAGCCACAGAGCCCAGGATGTGAAAAAACTGGCTGATGGAGGCGCTTTCGTCCTCCTCGGACAGGGAATTCAGCTTCGTAAAAGCCGCCCGGACAAACCGGGAGGCAGAGGACAGATCTCCGGGCATGCCCAGCATGCCCATACCCCGGCTGTAGGCTGTCAGGGGCAGCTTCTGGGAGAAGCAGTTCTCTGCGGGTTCTGGGGTCAGACTCATGTAGTTATTGAGATTGAACATCTGGTAGTCAAAAGGCGGATTGTTGGTGAGGATGCCCACGGGATTGTCGTAGATCTTGATTCCCTCCGCCATGGCCTCCACCGTGATGGCCTCGTTCCGATCCGCAATGATCCAATGGAGGGGCGACGTCGGGAACTGGGGGCTGAAGGGGGTGTCGGCAATGTTTATCGTACGGAGCTTCTCGCGCACCTCCGCCACCGTGGCGCACCAGCCCAGCAGCCAGGGGATCAGCTCGAATACCGCGATATTGTCCTTTCTGGGCTCCACCGAACGGTAGACAGCATTGCCGGGGAAGTTCAGTCCCGCCATGCTCAGTCCCTTTTCGTTGGTGGCGTCGTAGTAGAGGGGATAATTTCCCGCCACCGCGGCCATGCCGATGATGGCATAGTGGGTCTCTGGGGCGGATACATGCCGGAACCGGAAGGGATAGTTTCTGGGCGTCACCACCACCTCCTCCCCGTAGGAGACCTCATAGTCGAGCGTCCGCCCGAAATAGTGATCCTTTGTCAGATACGTTGCCGCTGTACACATTGCGTTTTCCTCCGTTACTTTCAAAAGTATTCCACAGTATAGCACCTTCCATTCCAAAATACAAATGGAAAACTCCCGGAGCTTTGCCTCCGGGAGTCCTTTTATTCTGTCAGCACCTCGATGGTGTCCCCCGGGCGCAGAATGCCAGGGGTCAGGATCTTCACAAAAATCCCCTCCCTGGGCATCACGCAGTCCCCAGTGGTTCTGCGGATGGCGCAGTCCGAGTGGCACTCCTTCCCGATCTGGGTCACCTCTGCCAGTACATCCTTCCCCAGCCTTAGCCGGGTCCCCACAGGCAGGGCATAGAGGGTGAGCCCCCGAACCAGCAGATTCTCCGCAAAGTCACCGGGCTTTAGGGTCACGTTTTTCAGCTTTTTCTGGAGCTTTTCCACGCTCTCCTGTCCCAGGATCGATACCTGCCGGTGCCAATTCCCCGCGTGGGCGTCCCCCACAATGCCCCAGTTTTCTCGGAGCTCCGCCGAGGCTACTGGGTGCTTCTGCTCCCCCTTTTTCTCGCTGATGCATACCGCCAGGATCTCCCCCATAACCGTCTCTCCTTCCTTCTCAGGCCGTCTGAGCCGCCCGAACCATACGCCGGAACTTCAGCAGATAGGAAATAAAGCTCCAGAGCAGCAGACCTACGCCCACGAAGATCATCACCGTGGACAGAGCCGCCGGGATCTCCGGCACCAATAGCAGCAGCGCCATCATGGCATAGAGATAGAAGGTGGTGACCTTGCCGCACCACATGGCCCCGTCGTTGCTGCCGGCCTTCTTCACCGCATAGGCTCCGTAGATGCCCTGGCACAGCTCCTTCACCACCAGCACCAGAAGCAGCAGCTTCATGGGCCCATAGTGACGGCACAGGCAGCAGGCCACTACCACCTGGGTGAGCTTATCCGCAATGGGATCCAGCACCTTGCCCAGCTCCGAGATCATATTAAATCTCCGAGCGATCTTGCCGTCTGCAAAGTCCGTAAGGCCGGACAGCACCAGCACCCCCACCGCCACATGATAGTCCCGTTGGGTCTCCGCGTTCCAGTAGAGATAGGCAAACACCCCCGCCAGCACCAGTCGAAAGGCACTGAGCAGATTGGGAATGGTCAGGATCCGATTCCCGGGCTTCCGGCTCGCAGTCATGGTCGTTCCTCCTTGAATAGTTTCTTTCTTCAACAGTTCGTTTCCATCATTATAATCAGCATTCAGCGGAATGTCAACGGCCCAAAATCGGCTCCTTTTGCCCATCGTGAACAGTTTGTAAACTTATAGCCCAGTCCCTTGATTTTTCTTCTGTCCCGCGCTAACATTTGACGGATGAAATAATTAACAAAAGAAAGGATCGATGCAGATGCGAAATATCGCTCGCTTTTTGAAGGGGCATATTCCGGCCATTGCGCTGATTCTCGTGCTGCTGGTGGCAGAGGCCTGGTGCGACCTGGCGCTGCCCAGCTATACCAGCGACATCGTAGACGTGGGCATCCAGCAGGGCGGCATTTCCTCGCCGCTGCCGGAGCAGCTCCGGGACGAGAGTATGCAGCTTTTGACGCTTTTTATGTCAGACAGCGACGCGGACACCGTAAGGGCCGCCTACGGGCAGGATCAGGACGGTGCCTGGCAGCTCAGTGATACCCTCTCCGCGTCGGAGAAAAGCCAACTGGAGGATATTCTGCTGACCCCCATGGCCCTATGCTATACGGCGGAGCAGCAGGAGGGGAATCAGCTCGACATGCTGCCCCAGGCCGTGGCCGCGGGTCAGATCACCAAGGAGCAGATCGTCGCTATGAAGGATACGGCCCTAGCGCAGATGGGCGACCTCAGCGACACCATGCTCCAGCAGATGGCCACCGAGTATCTGAAGGAGGAATACACTGCCCTGGGCGTTGATCTCGGCGCCATTCAGCGCCACTATCTCTGGGTCACCGGTGGAAAGATGCTGGGTATCACCCTGGGCTCTGTGCTGTGCGTTATCATCATCACCCTGCTGGCCAGCCGCATTGCGGCAGCCGTCAGCCGGGATCTCCGAGATCAGGTGTTCCGTCAGGTGCTGTCCTTCTCGGCGGCGGAGACGGACCGGTTCTCCACCGCCTCCCTCATCACCCGCTCCACCAACGATATTCAGCAGATCCAGATGGTCATTGTGATGCTGCTGCGGATGGTGCTCTACGCCCCGATCCTGGGCATCGGCGGCATTCTCAAGGTGTCCGCCACAAAGACCGGCCTGGGCTGGATCATTGCCGTGGCCGTGGGATGTCTTCTGGGGCTGGTGCTGATCCTCATGGCCGTGGCCATGCCCAAGTTCAAGAAAATGCAGACTCTGGTAGACGACCTGAACCTGGTGAGCCGGGAGATTCTCACCGGCGTCTCGGTGATCCGAGCCTTCTCCCGGGAGGATCACGCGGTGGCCCACTTCGATGAGGCCAACACCAATCTCAAGAACAACCAGCTCTTTGTAAACCGTGTCATGGCCATTATGTCTCCGCTGATGATGTTCATTATGTACGGCATCACCGCCATGATTCTCTGGTTCGGCGCAAAGGGCATTAATCTGGGCACCATGCAGACCGGCGATCTCACCGCCTTTATCACCTACACCATGCAGATCGTCATGTCCTTTATGATGATCACCATGGTCTCCATTATGCTGCCCCGGGCCTCGGTGGCGGCAGATCGAATCATGGAGGTGCTGAATACCAAGCCCTCCGTCACCGATCCCACTCAGCCTGAGAGCGCAACAGATCTCAACGGCACTGTAGAATTTCAGGATGTGTCCTTCTGCTATCCCGGCAGCGAGGCTCCGGCCCTCAGCCACATCAGCTTCACCGCCAAGCCCGGGGAAACCACTGCCATCATCGGCTCCACCGGCAGCGGAAAGTCCACCCTTCTGAATCTGATCCCCCGGTTCTATGACGCAACCCAGGGCCGCGTCACCCTGGGCGGCAGGGATATCCGCAGCCTCACCCAACATGATCTCCGGGCGCAGCTCGGCTATGTACCCCAGAAGGGTGTGCTGTTTTCCGGGGATATTGAGAGCAATCTGAAATTCGGCGGGGAGCACATCACGGACGAGGCCATGGAAAAGGCCGCGGAGATCGCCCAGGCCACGGAGTTCATCTCCGGCAAGCCCGTGGGCTATCACAGCTCCATCGCCCAGGGCGGCTCCAATGTCTCCGGCGGTCAGAAGCAACGACTGTCCATTGCCCGGGCCATCGCCGGTGATCCCAAGGTCTATCTCTTCGACGACTCCTTCTCGGCCCTGGACTACAAGACCGATGCGGCCCTGCGTCAGGCCCTGGCCGACAACGTGGGAGACGCCACCGTCATCATCGTAGCCCAGCGGATCTCCACAGTCATGAAGGCCCAGCAGATTTTGGTGCTGGACGAGGGGAAAATCGTGG
>CAKTEB010000037.1 GCA_934546685.1 uncultured Oscillospiraceae bacterium | reverse complement strand
CCCCGCAGAGGCTCACAATGGCATCTGCAAAGATTTTGACCGAGGCCACCAGCTCGTTCACCACGGCGAACTCGTCGTTGCCGTGCATGCGGTTGTCGGTGCCGGGCATGGTGCAGCCGAAGGCCACGCCGTTTTTCATGTTGTGGCAGTAGGTGCCGCCGCCGATGGCCAGGGGCTTTGCGTCCTTGACCCCGGTGAACTTCTCGTAGGACCGGAGCAGGGTCTTGACAAAGGGGCTGTCCGCGGGCACATGATGGGGCTGCTTCATGGGCACGTCCTTCAGGGCCAGGCCCTC
Organism: uncultured Oscillospiraceae bacterium; assembly: GCA_934546685.1. Taxonomy (GTDB): domain Bacteria; phylum Bacillota; class Clostridia; order Oscillospirales; family Oscillospiraceae; genus HGM13006. Next base: position 20,140 of record CAKTEB010000037.1, on the reverse strand, counting down.
CCGGGCGCAGGCCTGCATGGCGGCGTACTTCATGTTCTGATCGTTGGCGCACAGGGGGCTCCGGCAGTCGAACTGGGCCTCCAGGGAGGTGGGGGTCACATGGATGATGTCCAGGCTCAATGTCAGCTCGCCGGACTCCTCGTCGGCCATCTTCACTCCGAAGCCCTGGCCCAGATAGTCCCCGTGGGGATTCAGCCGATGGAGGCCCTGGAGGGCGCGGAACTGGGCGGAGGCGGGCAGGTGCATGGTGGAGACCAGGTGGAGCATGGCGGTGATGGCGTTGTTGCCGCCCTGGGGGGAGGCTGCGTGGGCGCCCTCGCCCAGGGCGTCGATGGCGATGGTGTGCTTGTCCAGCTCCGTGACGGTGAACTGCACGCCGGTTTCCTCCTTGGCTCCGGCGCAGTAGATCTCCGCCACGGTCTTCCGCATGCCCTCGATCTCCATGTGGCACTTGTCGGGGACCACGTTGATCTTGAGGCCAGCGTCCATGGACTTGATCCGGGGCAGCTCCTGAGACGCCTGGAAATCCGCGAAGATCGTGCCGATCATGCCGCCCTTTTCAATGTTGATAAGGGGATAGTCCGCGTCCGGGGAGAAGGTGTATTTGGCTTCGGGCTCCTGGGCGTAGTAGTGGGCGATGTCGCCGCTGCCGCACTCCTCGTCGGTGCCCCAGATCAGGCGGACGTTGTGCTTCAGGGGAACGCTCAGCTCCTTGAGGCACCGGAGGGCATAGAGGGCCGCCACGCCGGGGCCCTTGTCGTCGGCGGTGCCCCGGCCGTAGATCTTCCCGTCCTTTACGATGGGGTCAAAGGGGCCGGTGACGGTCCAGCCGTCGGCCACGGGCACGCAGTCCATGTGGCTTAAAATGTCCAGGTTGTGGTCGTTCTCCGGCAGGAAATCCACGGTGCCCACATAGCCGTCGTAGTTGGTGGTCTTGAAGCCGTAGCCTCCGGCGATCTCCAGGGCTTTGTTCAGGGCGTTGTTGGGGCCGGGGCCGAAGGGCGCGCCGGGCTGGGGCTCCCCCCGGTCAGAGGGGATGCGCACCAGGGCCTTGATATCTTCCAGCAGTTCCTCCCGATGGGCCTCGGCCCACTGGGAAATCAAATTTTGATCCATCAGTTGTTCTCTCCTTTTCCATAGCTGTAGACGATGTGCGTCAGGATCTTGGGCATCAGCTCCAGGGAGGCCACGGGGATGAACTCGTGGATGCCGTGGAACTGGTAGCCGCCGGTGGACAGGTTGGGGCAGGGCAGGCCCTTAAAGCTCAGGGCCGCGCCGTCGGTGCCGCCCCGGATGGGCTGGGTCACCGGCTCCACCCCGTAGGCCCGGAAGGCAGCGGCGGCGGTATCGATGAGGTGCATGTGGGGCTCGATCTTCTCACGCATGTTGTAGTAGGTCTCATGGGTGTCCACCTCGGCAGTGCCGGGGCCGTACTTGGCGTTCAGAAACGCGGCCACGGCATCCATGAGCTGCTCCTTCTCCCGGAGCTTTGTGAGGTCGTGATCCCGGAGGATATATTTGAGGGTGGCGTCGGTGACGGTGCCGCTCATTTCATCCAGGTGAATGAAGCCCTCATAGCCCTCGGTGTGCTCCGGGGTCATGGCCTGGGGCAGCAGGCACTGATACTCGGCGGCGATGGTCGCGGCATTGACCATGAGATCCTTGGCGGAGCCGGGATGGACGCCGACGCCGTGGAAGGTCACGCGGGTGGTGGCGGCGTTGAAGTTCTCATATTCCAGCTCCCCCAGGGGGCCGCCGTCCACGGTATAGGCGAAGTCGCAGCCAAAGGCGGCGGTGTCAAAGAGCTCCGGGCCCGCGCCGATCTCCTCGTCGGTGGTGAAGGCCACCTTCACGGTGCCGTGGGGGGTATCCGTGTGCAGGAGCTCCTCGGCCATGGTCATGACCTCGGCGATGCCGGCCTTGTCATCGGCCCCCAGCAGAGTCGTGCCGTCGGTGACGATGAGATCCTGGCCCACCACCTCCCTGAGGCAGGTGTAGCCCTCCTCCGGGGACATGGTGACGGTTTCGGACTGATGAATCACGCCGCCGTCATAGTTTTTGATGATCTTGGCCTTTACGTCCTTGCCGGAGGCGGCGCAGGAGGTATCCATATGGGCCAGGAAGCCCAGCACCGGGAGCTTTTTGTCGGTGTTGGCGGGGATGGTGCCGAAGACCGCGCCGTCGGCGGGGGCCATGTGTACATCCTGGAGCCCCAGCTTCTCCATCTCCTCCATCAGGAGCTTTGCGAGATCGGTCTGGCCCGGGGTGGAGGGCCGGAGACCGGAGGTCTCACTGGAGGTGGTCTCTACGGTGATATATTTGAGAAAGCGTTCAGTTGCAGTTGCCATGGGTTTGACCTCCTACATTAAGGATAGAGATTGACAGACAGATAGCGCTCGCCGGTGTCCGGCAGGATCACCACGATGTGCTTCCCCTGGTTTTCCGGGCGCAGGGCCAGCTTCCGGGCTGCCCACAGGGCCGCGCCGGAGGAGATGCCCACCAGCAGACCCTCGGTTCGGGCCACCTGGCGGCAGATCTCATAGGCGTCGTCGTCGGCCACGGGGATGATCTCGTCGATGAGATCCCGGTCCAGAATGGCGGGAACAAAGTTTGCCCCGATGCCCTGGATCTTATGAGGGCCCACCCGGCCCTCGCTGAGTAGCGGAGAGGCGGCGGGCTCCACGGCTACGATTTGGCAGTCCGGGTTCGCCTGCTTGAAGACCCTGCCGTTGCCGGTGAGGGTGCCGCCGGTGCCCACAGCGGAGACAAAGATATCCACCTGGTTGTCCAGGGCCTCCAGGATCTCTGGGGCGGTGGTCTCCACATGGGCCTTGACGTTGGCGGGATTGCTGAACTGGTCGGGGATAAAGGAGTTGGGGTTCTTCCGGTGGAGCTGCTGGGCCTTGTTCACCGCGCCGTTCATGCCCTCAAAGGCCGGGGTCAGGACGATCTCAGCCCCCAGGGCGGAGAGCAGGTTCCGGCGCTCCTTGCTCATGTTCTCGGGCATGGTCAGCACCAGGGGGATGCCCCGGGTGGCGCAGATATAGGCCAGGCCGATGCCGGTATTGCCGGAGGTGGGCTCGATGACCACGGTGCCCTCCCGGATCTTGCCCTCCTTCTGGGCCTCGTCGATCATATACAGGGCGGCCCGATCCTTGATGGAGCCCAGGGGGTTAAAATACTCCAGCTTGGCGTAGATGGGGGCCAGGGTGCCCCAGGCCTTGCCTGCCCGCTGGAGCTCCAGCATGGGGGTATGGCCGATGAGCTCCGGGAGACTGTGATAGACGTTCATAAAATACCTCCTTTTTTGGGGGCAACACCGTACAAATACGCCTGCGGATTCTGACGGATCTTTTCCGCCAGAAATGCGTTTGTAAAACCTTGAAATACACAAAGTATGTCTGCGGTTTTACACCTTTTTCTGACGAAAAATCTCTCGCCAGACTCTCTTGCCGATTTGTGCGGTATTGCCCCAGGTGAAGTCATATATGTTTTGAATTATTATGTAGATAGCTTACCGCAGGAACGGGGCAAAGTCAATGCAAAAATCCCTGGGCCGAAGGGGCTCAGGGATCTTGCGGCGGATCATTCCCGGTTGTCCTTGAGGCTCTCCACCATGTCCACCCGGCTGATCTTCCGGCGCAGCAGGAACAGGGAGCCAAAGTAGCTCAGGCACACCAGCACGATCATCAGTGCGTAGCTCTTGGGGAGGATCACTACGGTCATGAGCATGCTGTCGATCTCCGCGAAGAAGTGGGCGAAGACGTTCATGGTGCCGATGGCCGCGGGGATGCTCAGAAGGATGCCGATGGGCAGCAGCAGATGGCTGCTGGTGAGCACCAGACCGTCGATTTTTCTGTCCCGGTAGCCCAGCACCTTGAGCATGGAGATGTTGTTCCGGTTCTCCGTCACCAGCATATTGATGGCCACATAGATGGCGGCGATGCAGATCACACAGCCCAGGCCGATGAGAACGTAGATAAGAGGGCCCATCTGGTCGATCATGGTGCGCACCTGCTCGGCAAAGGCGGCCTTGCGGATCTCCCGGGACAGCTTGTCCGAGGGGATGTCCAGCTGCTTGTCGGAAAGCAGGGCGTTGAAGGTGACCTCCGGCAGGTCTAAGAGCTCCGTGACCTGCTTCCGGCCCGTGAAGACGGCCTGCTGGATGTCGTTCTGGACGATGCCGTCGATGGTGACGGTGTACTCGTCCATGCTCAGGGGATTAGAGAGGGTCACGGTGTCACCGGCCTGCCAGCCCTCCAGCATGGAGAGCAGGGAGGTGATGTAGTAGCCGTCCTCGGGATTTACCGCAGCACCCTCCGGGGTCTCAAGGTCCAGATAGGGGTTGTCCTGATCCACCCCCATGAGGGTCAGGGCCTTGCCGTCCTCGGATTCCACAGAGGAGACCAGCAGGGGCTCGCCGCCGTAGGTGTCGCTGCCGGACAGGTCGCTGAGAATGTACTGATAGGAGTAGGAGCCCACGGTGTCGTCGGTGACGTCCACCATGCCGTCCACGGTATCCACCATGGAGAAGCCCAGCAGGGCGATATAGCCGCCCAAAAAGATGCCCAGCAGGATCACGAAGCTCCGGGCGGGGCTGCCCAGAAGCGTCCGCAGGGCGAACTTTACTTTAAGAGGAGCCTTGGAGCTGGCCAGGAGCCGCCGGTGCTTCTTCTCGGTGCCCACGGAGCCGGACAGCAGCTCCACGGTGTCGTGGCGCAGGAGCCGCCGGACGGCCAAAACCCCGGAGAGCACATACATGGCCGTGGGGATCAGAATGCCCAGAAGCGCGGGGATGGGCTTTAGCTGGCAGACGATGCGCATGGGCTCATAGTCCTGGAGGCCCAGCTCGCCGTAGGGCTGGGCGGCGATGGCGGCGATGACGCAGCAGAGCACACCGCCTAAAATCCCCGGCAGGGCCGCGAAGCCGGCGTAGTGCCAGATGAGCTGACGGCGCTTATAGCCCAGGGCGGAGAGGGTGCCGATGAGCTTTTGCTCGCTCTTGACCTTCCGGCTGATGATAATGGCGATCAGGGCCACGGCGATGAGCGGCAGGATGCACAGCAGGATATAGGCCATGACGATGAACATTTTGGCCTGCATGTCTACCATGGAGATCCGCTGGTTTTCACTGGCGGAGGAGTAGGAGGACATGATGTACCGGTCATGGATGGCCTCACGGAAGGCCTTGTCGCCGTCGTGATACCGGACGAGATACTGGCAGGAGGTATTGCCCAGCTCCTCGAAGTCCTGGTCGGTCATATAGCACAGGAAGAAGGTGGTGATGTTCTTATAGGCGTCGGTCTCATTTTCCAGCATGTAGAGGTAGTCCGGGCGCAGGAAAAAGCCCACCACTTTATAAGTCTTGTCGCCGATCTTCATGCTGTCCCCCAGGGAGACGCCGTTTTTGATGGCGTAACCCTCGGAGATAATGAGGTCGCCGGGATCCTTCACGTCCCGGCCCTGGGTCTCCTGATACCGGTCAATCTTGTCCGTGGCGGAGAAGACCCGGGCGGTGGTGCCGTCCGTCTCGATGTTCAGGAAATGCTGGGCCTCCAGCTCCACGTCGAATTCGTCCTCCAGCTTGGGGATGTCCTCCTGGGGGATGGCGGTATAGGTGGTGAAGTGGGCGTCTTCCAGGGCCTGGGAGGAGAAGAAATCGTTTGCGTAGTCCAGAATGGCCGAGCCGGAGATCTCATAGAGGAAAAACATCAGCAGGGTCAGAATGGTCAGCACCGTGGAGGAGATGTAGAAGGACAGATTCTCCCGGATGTTTCGGAGATAGCGCCGTCTGAGTGTCATAGGGCGGCCCTCCTTACAGCTGGAGATCGGCGGCAGGGGTGCGAGCCTGATTGTCCTGGCAGCGGTCGATCTTGCCGTCCTTGATCCAGACCACCCGATGGGCCATATGGGAGATGGCCTCGTTGTGGGTGATGATGATGATGGTGGTGCCGAACTGCCGGTTCATCTTCTCCACGAACTCCAGCACCATCCGGGAGGCGTGGGTATCCAGAGCGCCGGTGAGCTCGTCGCAGAGCAGCAGCCGGGGATTCTTGATCATGGCCCGGGCGATGGCCACCCGCTGCTGCTGGCCGCCGGAGAGCTCCCGGGGGAACCGGCGGCGGTATTTGGTGATGTCCAGGGCCTCCAGCACCTGATCCATGGGCAGGGGATGGTCGGCGATGTCCGCCACCACCTGGATGTTCTCCTCCACGGTCAGGTCGGCGATGAGGTTGTAGAACTGGAAGACGAAGCCCACGTCCTCCTTCCGGTAGTCCGTGCGGCCCTGGGGGCTCAGACCCATGATGTCCCTGCCGCCCACAGTGAGGCTGCCCTGATCCAGGGTGTCGAGGCCCCCCAGCATCCCAAGCAGGGTGGATTTGCCGGAGCCGGAGGGGCCCAGGATCACGCAGATCTTCCCTTTTTCCAGGGTAAAGCCCGCATGATCCAGGGCGTAGACCGCGGCCTCGCCTTCGCCGTAGCGCTTTACGGCATCCTTTAACTCAATGAACAATGGATTTCACCTTTCCTTTTTCTTCGGCAACACTGCGCAAATACGTCTGACGATATGTGCAGTATTGCCTTTCTAATATGGCGTTAGTGTACGCTAACCTATGCGGAGAAAGAAGAGCGCTGCCTATGCAACACCCTTACATCTCTTAATGGCGATGGAACAGGCCCTTTTTCTCGTAGGGCTGGGCGTCGATGCCCTTAACGGTATAGCCGGTGGCGTCGATGGTCTCCCGGAGCTTGTCGGTGTCGATGGGCTCCTCGGTGAGGATCACGCAAGTACCGGCGGAGTGGGAGGATTTGACCTTCTTTACGGTAAACGCCTTGCGAACGGCATCGTTGACGTGGGCCTCGCACATGCCGCACATCATGCCGTCGATCTGTACAGTGGTCTGAGTCATGGAAAATGCACCTCATTTGATCCGGCAGCGCCGGAGAATATGGGACGGGACAAGAAAGTAAGTCCTGTCTAACTGTCACACAGTATAGCCCTTTTTCCCGGATTTGTCAATGGCTCCGGGGGGCAAAATGGCGCACAAAAATAAATCCCACCGGACAGGGGGGATTTGTGCGGAGTTGCCAGCGGGATAAAAAGCTGCCGGGGCGCGGAGCGCCGCCGGCAGCACAGGGAGGCTATTTTATAGGGTTACACAAACCGCAGGCAGCCCAGGCACCAGGCGGCAATCAGGAAGATCACGGCTCCCAGCAGGGCGGCGACCTCCGGATGCTTGTCCAGCCAGGGGAGCCCGGAGCCCATATTGCCCTTGGGGCAGACCTCCACGCATTTGCCGCAGCGGATGCAGTCGGCGGCATTTTGGCCCTGGCCGATGGAGAGATCCATGGGGCAGCGCTTGGTGCAGGCGGAGCAGCCGCGGATGCAGCTGTCCCGGTTCCGCCGGAGGGCCGACCAGGGCAGGATCGGCAGCAGCCGGAACACCGCGCCCATGGGACACAGGAACCGACAGAAGAATCGGGGCGTCCAGGCCATGCCCAGGAGGATCAGGATCAGCGGCCCCAGGCCCAGCTCGTAGCCGGACAGCCGGAGATTCAGGCCCGTGACCATGGAGAACACATCCCAGGGGCTCCAGCCGGACAGGCTCCCATAGACCCCGGCGGCGCAGAGGATCACAATGGCCGTAAGGATGCAGAAGGGGAGATAGGACAGAAGGTTTTTGGCCCGATCCGGCATGGGGGGCAGCTTTTTCTTGCACTTCTTCTGGATCCACTGGCTCAGGCTCTGGATCCAGTCCCCCAGGGAGCCGAAGGCGCAGACCCAGCCGCAGAACCACCGGCCCAGCAGCATGGTCAGCAGCAGAAGCCCAATGAGGGTCTTCACAAAGCTCACCATCTCAAAGGGCTGGCTTCTGCCGATCTGGGTGAACAGATATTTCACCCCGGAAAACGCCCCGGTGAACAGGGAGGGGGCCAGCAGGAAGAAGCAAAGCTGGATGCCCCGCCGGAGCCAGACTAGCCGGGCTTGGGCCCGCCTGCGCTTCTGGGCGGCGGTCAGAGGCTTTTTCTCAGCCTGTTTCGATAAAATGTTCATATTACGAGCCCTCCGCGGAAGAAAGTGCCTGGGCCACCGCGTCCCGGAGGCCCGTGGAGCTGAAGGTAGCCCCGGAGACGGTGTCCACCTGGGCGGACTGGGCCTCCAGCATATCCTCCAGAATCTCCTGGGCCATGGCAAAGTAGGCCTGATCCTCCCCAGAGGCGTCGTCTACGGTGATATCCGCCAGATACCCCCCGGCGACGGTGACGGTAACGGTCACATCCCCGCCGAAGCCGGTGCCGGTGCCGGTATAGGTGCCGTCGGTGTAGGGGCCCGCGTCAGGGGCTTCTTCCGTTACGCTGTCTTCCTGGGAGGCGCTTTGGGCGGCCTCATAGGCCTTCTGCTGGGCTAAGATCTCGGCGTTGTGGGTCTCGGCGGCCTCCAGGGCGGCGTTATGCTCCGCCTGGGTCTTCTCCCAGCCAAGGGCCTGGGCCTGGTAGCCCCCCAGCAGCCCCAGCACCAGCGCAAGGCCTATGAGCCGGGGGATCCATTGTCTTGTTTCCTTCATGGGGACCTCCTCAGGAGTTGGGGACGGTTTCCGTCACTGTCCCCAGGGGGACGCCGTTCATGGCGCGGCTCCAGGCGGCGGAGATGCCGTTCGAGGAGCAGGTGGCGCCGGACACCGCGTCGGCGGTGCCTCCGGCTAAGAGGCCGGCTTCCATGGACTTCAGCGCTCTGGACAGATAGCGCAGATTGGTCTTATTGGTGTCCGCGGCGGCGGACACGCCGGCGGCGGTGCGGGTGACGGTGACGGTTTTGGTGCCGTCCGGGTTGGCGGTGGTGACGGTCTCCACGGTGACGGTGACGGTCAGGGTCATGGTGTAGCTGTCAAAGTCCTCGTCCTCGTCGGGGTCCACCTGGGCGGAGCCGGTATAGGTCTCCGTGGTGGCCTCGGTGACGGCGGCAGGCGTGGAACTGGGGGAGACCTCGGGCCCCTCCGAGGGGCTGGGAGAAGGCTCCGGGCTGTCCGAGGGACTGGGAGCGGGAGACGGGCTCTCAGAGGGCTCCGGAGCGGGAGCGGGCGTGGCCTGATCCAGGGCGTTTTTCAGGGCTTCCAGAATGCCCTCGGAGCTGAAGGTAGCGCCGGATACCGCGTCCACCTCCCCGTTCTGGGCCTGGAGGATCAGGGGCAAAATAGCCTGGGCCTTCTCGAGATAGGCCGGGGTCTCGTCTGGGGCGGAATCCAGAGTGATCTCGGTGATCTGGCCCCCGGAGACGGTGATGGTTAGGGTGATCTCGCCGCCGTAGCCCTGGCCGGTGCCGGTATACACGCCGTCCGCATAGCCGTAGTTGGGGAGCTGGCTGAAATCGATTTCCGGGGTGGGCTCTGGACTGGGCGCGGCCCCGGCGGCCTGGACCAGGGCGTTCTTTACGGCGTTGATGAGGCCGCCCGAGCTATAGGTGGCCCCGGACACGGTGTCCACATTGGGGCTCTGGGCGGAGAGAATGGAATCCAGCACGCCCCTGGCCCGGGAGAAATAGGAGGCGGTTTCCCCGGGGGCGGAGACCACGGAGATCCCCGCGATCTTTCCCTCAGAGATGGTGACCTCCACGGTGATGGTGCCTCCGAAGCCCTGGGCGGAGCCGGTATAGCTGCCGTCGGCGTAGCCGTTTTCCGGGGTGGTAAAGTCCACCTTGGTGAGGGCGGCGGAGTTGCCGGAGACCTTCACGGGGGCAGCGGTCTTGACCTTCTCGCCGGTCAGGGCGTTCTGCACCGCGGCCTTGATGCCGCCCGAGCTGTAGGTGGCCCCGGACACCGCGTCCACCTCCCAGGTCTGGGCGGTCAGGATGGAGTCGATGACTCCCATGGCCCGGGAAAAGAAGCTGGCGGTCTCGCCGGGGGCGGAGACGATGGAAATGGACGTGATCTGTCCGGATTCCACGGTGACCTCTACGGTGATCGTGCCGCCATAGCCCTGGGCGGAGCCGGTATAGACCCCGTCGGCATAATCCCCCACCCCCTGGGCCAGAGGCTCCACGGCGAGGGAGGGGGCGGGAGAGGGCTTGGGGGCAGAACGTACAGTGGGCGCGGGCTCCGGCTCCTGCTCCGAGGACTCCTCCGGGGCGGTCCACTGGAGCAGCGCCGGGAGACCGGACAGCTCCGGGGCCCTGGCGCAGCCTAGGATCACCGCGCCGGTGATGACTGCCGGGGCCAGGGGCCGAAGCCATTGGCCCAATCGCTTTTTCAGTTCAGGCTTCATGCTTGGTTCCTCCTGGCGGGATTTCGGGATAGACAGTGGACGGCGGCCTGGGCGGCCAGTCCCGTAAAGGCTCCGGTGACCACACCGGAGGCGAGCAGGGCCGGAAGATAGGCCCAGACCAGGGCGGTCTTCATGACCACCATGGCCGCGGCCAGCTGGCCGATGTTATGGCACATGGCCCCCGCCACGCTGCCCAGCCACAGGGAACGGGGCCGCAGCAGGGGACGCAGCGCCAGCATGCAGAGATAGCAGAGAAGGCCCCCGGACAGGCTGTAGATCAGGGTCATCATCTGGCCGGAAAATACGCTGCCCAAAAACACCCGGCACAGGAGAATCATCAGGGTATCCCCGGGGCCCAGGGCCCACATGGCGTAGACCGTGACGATATTGGCCAGCCCCAGCTTCATGCCGGGAATGGGGGCCAGGGCCGGGAGCTGGGCCTCCACCATGAAAATGGTCAGGGCGATGGCGGTGAGCAGGGCCATATAGCAGAGTCGTTTTGTTTTCATAGGGGCCTCCTAGCCTGCAACGCCGTCGATCTGGGCGGAGGATTCATAGACGGTGCCGCCGGTTTTCTCCAGCCGGATCACCAGCCGGGCGGGCAGGCAGACGATGGGCTCGATGCCGCTGTCCAGCCAGCCGGTATTCACGCAGATCTGATCTGGGCAGTTGGCCTCGGACACCCGGATGCGCCCGGGCTCCACCTCTATGGTGTTCTCGTGGCCCTGATCGTCGGTGACGGTAAAGGAATAGGGCTCCTCCACCCTGGAAAGGTCGATGGACTGGATCAGCACGCCGTCCTGGTAGATATTCGCCATGTGGCCGCTGTCCCAGTGCCGGAAGATCAGCGCCAGGGCGATCAGCAGCACAACCAGCAGTCCGAGACCGATGAAAGCTCGTTTATGCTTCATGGGTCACCACATGGACGGCGGCGTTCTGGTAGTCCCCCAGGGGCTCAAAGCAGTCCTGGGCCCCCTCGGAGACGTAAATTTCGCCCTGATCGGTGATGAGGATGAACTCAAAATCCCCCTGCTGCCGCCAATAGTCCACGGCCTTGTCGAGACCCATGACGAACAGGGCGGTGCTGAGGCCGTCTCCCTGGAGGGCGGAATTCGAGAGAATGGTCACGGAGATCAGGCCGTTTTTGGCGGGATAGCCCGTGGCGGGATCGATGATATGCCAGTAAACTTCGCCGTCCTCCCCGGTGAAATACCGCTCATAGCCCCCGGAGGTGTCCACGGCCATATCCCGGATGGACACTACGCCGGCGTAGCTTTCGGTGTTCTGGGGGTCCTGAATGGCGATGCGCCAGGGGGAGCCGTCGGGCTTCTCGCCGATGGCCCGGATGGTGCTGCTGCCCAGGTTCAAAAGGGCGGAGTCCACTCCGGCCTCCTTGAGGATCTCGGCGGCCCGGTCTCCGGCGTAGCCCTTGGCCACGGAGCCCAGGTCCAGCATGGCGTTTTCGGGCAGAGAGGCGGAGCTTCCGTCCAGGCTGATCTTCGTGTCGTCCACCAGGGGAAGCAGGGTGTCGATGGTATCCTGGGAGGGGATCTGATACGCTCCGGTGGTAAAGCCCCAGGCCCGGGACAGGGGATAGCTGGTAAAGGCCAGGGCCCCATCCGTGGTCTCGCCCAGGGCCAGGGCCTTATTCAGGAGATCCGCGGTGGTGTCCGAAAGGGTCACGCTCTGGCCCTCCGCGTGATCCAGGGCATAGATCTCGCTGGATTCCTTGGTGACGGACAGGCGGCTGTCCAGATCGGAGACCATGGCGGAGATATCCTCGAGGGCGGCCTGGGAATTGTCGCCGTAGGCCTTCATGGACATAAACGTGTCCATGGCGAACAGGTCCGTGGAATAGGAGCCGTCCTCCCCCTGGGTCACCTGGGCGGCGGTCTCCTCCTGGGTGGAGGAAACGGCGCACTCGGCGGGGGCGGAGGAATGGGGGGCCTGGGCGCTGCCGCAGCCTGTGAGGCCCAGACATAGACATAGAGTCAGGGAAATGGGGGCGATATGCTTCAAGGGGAAATTCCTCTTTTCTGTAAAATGTGGTGTGCGCGGGCACAAGCCAACCGGAAAGCTCCGTTTCAGGCTCGCTTGTGCCGGAGGATACAAGATCCTCCGGCACGGATGGGGAGATGGAGTATAGATTAGGAAGCCTTAGCGACAGCGTCCTTCACAGCGGTAACCAGCGCCTTGGAGGAGATGGTTGCACCAGAAACGGTGTCTGCAAAAGAATCAAGGTCAGCCTTGGACTTTCCAGTCAGCTTAGAGAGAAGGCCGTCCTTTGCGTCCTCGACGTAGGGACCGTTCTTGCGGTTGGTGGAATCGTGAGCAACAGTAATCTCCGTAATCTTACCGTTTGCCATAGCGACAGTAGCGGTAATGTTGTAGGAATTCCAGTTGCCGGGATCGTCAGTCTCAACCAGAGCAGTGCCGGTATAGGTGCCGTCCTTCGGCTGACCAGCAGCAATTAGGTTGGTGAGATCGCCAATCAGCTCCTCAGCGTCCGCCTTGGCGGCATCAGCGGCGGCCAGCATAGCCTGGGCTTCAGCGATATGCTCCTTGAGAGCATCGGAGTTGGAAGCACCCTGATCCACCAGAGCCTGAGCCTGAGCGATGAGCTCGGTCAGCTTGGTCTTCTGCTCGTCGGTGATGGGGGTAGCGTCCTTGGGCAGGTTGTCCTTGGTGACCTGAATCTTGGCGGTGTAGTCCGCATAACCCAGAGCATAGATGGTCACGGTCCAATAGCCGGTGCCATCGGTGCCCTCAGGCAGCTGGCAGCGGACGGAATCGGTGAGGCCCAGCTGAATGCCCATGGACTTGTGCATCCAGTTGTCAGCGGCAAACTTGGTGCCGTAGGTCTGGAGGGGCTTGGTGTAGGTGGAATCATCGCCGTAGTAGGTCCACTTGACGGTCTGCATGGAGCCGCCCAGATCACCGTAGTTGCCGGTGATGTCAAAGCGCAGGAACTCGCCGAAGCTGCCGCTGTATTCCTTGACACCCTGCGTAATAGCAGAATCGAAAGCAGTCAGATCCTTGCCCAGCAGGCCGGACTCGGTACCGGTCTGACGGGCGCCGAAGCTCCAAACGCCATCGGAGAGGGTGGCGGCCTTCAGGCCGTTGGTGTTGGCGGTCACGTTGGCGGTGTAGGTGTAAGCCTTGAGCGCGTTCTCGGTGTAGCCGCCAGCCAGGGTCTGGCCGTTGAGGGTCACAGTGTGGCTCGCTGCCAGGGCCTGCAGGTCATTTGCGGAAACGGAAACAGGCACATACTTGATGCCGGTGATGTCGTAGCTTGTAATGCCGATGCTTTTCTTGTTGTAGGTTCTGCCGTCCTTGGCGTCTACAAAGTTGTCGCCGTCAGTCCAGTACAGGGGATAGTAGTCCTTGTCAGCGGTGTGGATCACAACATCCTGCTGGAAGGAGCCTCTGTGGAGGCCATGGTTGGAGGTGGCGCGGGTCACGGCGTCAAAGCCGCCCTTGTCATGCTCCTGGTAGGTCTTGCCGCCCTGGGTGGTCTCCCGGTCTACCTCGGTGGAGGACTCGGTGCTGGTGGCTTTGTATACGCCCTCTGCGGCCCAGTACTCAGCGTAGGTCATGGAGGCGTAGGCGTAGATGGTGTCGGGAATGGTAACGGTGTAATCCAGGGTCTTGCTGTAGCCGGTGGCGGCGATGGAGATGCTGTAGGTCTTGCCGGCGGCCATGTCCTTAAAGGGAGCAGTCAGCAGATCCAGGGCGCCATTCTCGTTGAACAGTGCTACAGCGTCCCGGCCGGTGGCATTGTAGGTAGTTTCGCCCACCTTCACGGAGGTGATGTTTGCGACATAAGCCGCGACGCCATCGGAACCGCCCTGGGCATTTACCAGAGAGAGGGTATCGGTGGATGCCGTTACGGGAATGTTGGCGGTCTGGAGCTCAAAGGTGGCGGATACGGGGGCGTACTTGCCCTTGCCGTCGGAAACGGTCAGGGTGTACTTGCCAACGGCGGCGCCGGCAAAGGTCAGCTTGCCATCGGCCACGGTGATGCTGGTGACCTCGTTGCGCTTGGCGTCACGGACGGTGTAAACAGGCTCATAGCCCTCGGGGAAGGAGGTCAGGGTAACAGGGACCTCGGTGGTGGTGTCCGTATCGATCTTGTCGGCAACCTCGAGCTTGCCATCAAACTTGATGGGCACATACAGGTTTGCATTGATGGTATAAATGCCGCCGGCGGTGATATAGGTGATCTTCTTGATGGTCTGGCCCATCATGGCCTCATAGTGTGCGGAAGAAGTGGGGGAGCCATGGGAAGACTTGGTGAAACCGGTGCACCAGGCCAGCTCGGTGGTTCTCCAGACGTTCTCCAGGTGGCGCAGGCCGTAGTCAGCCTCGTCGGTGGAGAGAATCACACCGTAGACACTGCCCATGGCATTGATGGTATCCTTCTGCAGGTCTACATCCAGCTGATAATCGCCGTATTTGGTATCGGTGGTCAGCTCGGCGGTCACATCCAGCGCCTGGGCCTCGCCCTGGAGCTTGCCGAAGGTCAGCTTGCCGTCCTTGTCAGCGGTGACTTCCTTGTAATACTTGGGAGCCTCGGAGAGCACATAGTAGGAGTAGCTGGCACTCTCGAACAGCGCCTGCTGGCCCTTATACTCGGTGGTGGTGGTTTTGCCACGCATGGTCATAGTGATGGAAACGGAGGAATCATCGGTGATCTTCGTGTACTTGGAGAGATCCACGGACCGATCGACCTTCACGGGGAAGGTGATGCCGGTGATGTCGGTGCCGTCCGCATTTACATGGTAAGAGCCGCCAACCAGGGTGGAGCGGGTCTTGTTCTTGGTTGCGGAGGCAACGGCGTCTACTGCCACGCTGTTGTTGACGTCAGCGGCGTAGAACTCGGAGTAGGGGATGTTCATGAGAACATAGGTGTCGGTCTCCGGCTCCGGCGTGGGCTCAGGCTTGGTGGAGGGAGAGGGGGTGGGTTCCGTAGAAGGAGTGGGGGTAGGAGTGGGCGTGGGCTCGGGATCAGCGGGCTGGAGCACGCTCAGCATCCGATAAAGCACCACAACGGCCTCGGCACGGCGGATGTTGGTGTTGGGCTTGAGCTTGCTGACGCCGTTTTCATTATAACCCTTTACATGGCCGTCTGCAACCAGAGCGGCGGCGGCGGGCTTGGCCTCGGTCCAGAGCTGGTCGGCGTCGGCATAGTCCTTGAGGATGGAGGTGTCGTCAGAGGTGAGACCGGCGATCCGGGCCACCATCAGGAAGGCCTCCTGGCGGGTGATCTTGTCGCTGGGGGCCATGGTGGTGGCGGTGCGGCCCCTCACATAGCCGGCCTTCAGCGCGATGGACACGGCATCATGGATCCAGTCATCGCTGATATCCGTGAAGGCGGCGGCCTTCTCCTCGTCCTTCTCGGTGAAGCCGCAGACGCGGTTCAGAAGGACCATGAATTCTACGCGGGTGATATCGTCGTCGGGACGATAGCCCTCCGCGTCGCCGACCATGTACTTGTTGTCGGCGAAGTAGAGCAGAGCTTTCCTTGCCCAGTCGGCATAGCCCTCCAGCTCGCTGCGGTCAGCAGCCAGGGCGGCGGGCATCACGCCGACGATCATGCAAAGGGCCAGCAGCGTGCTGAGGGCACGCTTCAACCAGTTTCGCATATGTTTCTTCCTTTCTGTGGAGTTCTCCACGATGGGTTTTCCATGACCTGCACACATTAGCGGCAAAACCATTGCGTGGTTTTATCGCTAGTTAGTCATGACTGATTCGTAGTTTACTATAACTAACTAGCGTTGTCAACAAAAAATCTGACAAATTTTTGTTAGAATCACCTAACGAGCGTAGGAATATGGGGCGATTTTACAAAAAAGGCAGGCCCCAATCGGGCCTGCCTTGAAGGAATGGAAGAAACATGAAGAAGTTGTGTGTTTCAACCTATGCCCATAGTATAGGGGGCCCGGATGATGAAATTGTGGGAAAAACATTTCGGGTCAGTAAATAAAAATCGGATGATTTATGAACCCAATGGGTGGAAATGCTGAAGAAAAATGCCCTGTCCGATGGCCGGACAGGGCAAAGCTGTTTATTTTGAACGGATGAACAGGATACCTAATGTTCCTGGGCCGCAGTGGCAGGACACGGTGCAGCCCGCCTGGGTCTCCACGATCTCGGTGAAGGGGGCGTATTCCTGGATGGCGGCGCGGACCTTGTCCACAATGCCGTCCGCCACCGGGGTATGGGTGATGAAGATCCGCTCATAGACCAGACCCTCTCGGCCGCAGAGCCGATCCTTCACATAATTGAGGATGCACTTCTCATAGCTGCCCCGGTATTTCTTGACCACCTTCATCTTGCCGTCGATGACCTCGATGCAGGGCTTGAGATGGAGCAGGTTGGCCCCCAGGGCTACCACCATGGAGCAGCGGCCGCCCTTTACCATATAATCGAGACGGTCCAGCAGGAAGCTGGCCTCCACCCGGCCGGTGAGCTCATTGAGCTTATCCACGATTTCCGCCGGGGTGAGCTCTCCCTCCTCGGCCATTTTTACCGCCTCGCAGACCACATGGCCGTGGCCCGAGGACAGGTTCCGGGAATCCACCACATAGACCTCCCGGAGCTCGCTGGCGGCCACACAGGCATTCTGGTAGCAGGAGGAGAAATCCGAGGAGATATCGATATGGATGATGGCGTCGCAGTCCTGAAGCAGACGGGTGAACAGCTGCATATAGTCGTCTACATTGTTGGCGGCGGTGGAGCACAGGTCGCCCCCGGCGGCCACATGGTCGAAGATGTCCTGGGGGGTGATATCCACGCCGTCCCGGAAGGTCTCGCCGCCCTTCATGGTATAAAGGGGCAGGATCTCCACGTTGTGGGCCCGGAGATAGTCGGGATTCAGGTCGCAGGTACTGTCGGAGGTGATACGGATTTTCATGGCGGTTCCTTCCTTGTCTAATGTATAAGCGTCATTATACCTGGAAACCCGGCTGTTTTCAATGTGTTTTTGGGATTTTGTCATTTCGCCGAAACTGGCCGGGCGGAATTTGTGAAAGATGATTTGTGGAGGATGTGGTCGAATCGCAACTGTGGCAAATAAAAAAAGTTGAGAAGTTCAAAGATTGTTCACACAAAGGGGGGCGCGCTGTGGTAAGATGAGAGCATGAATCGGCGTCACGTTTCCATCTCCGGGTTACTCCTCTCTTCTCTCTTTTTTGCGACAACACCATGTAATGTCGTCGGCGGCCTTCAGCCGATCTTTCACGCCGGAAATGCGTTATTTTTTCTTGACATACACAAAGTATGCCTGCGAAAAACTGCCTTTTTCCGACGCAAAATCTCTGGCTGAATGCGCTTGCCGAATCACATGGAATTGCCGCCTATGGCGATGACAGCTTGTGCATCGCCATACGAATCTCTCCGCTTCTCTATTACTTCTTTTTGCCCTGGAGAGATGCCGATCCTTCCTGGGGCCTCCGCAGCTGTTCCCTGCGGAGGCTCTTTTATTTTTCGGCAACACCGCGCAAATACGCCTGCGGATTCTGGCGGATCTTTTCCGCCAGAAATGCGTTTGTAAAACCTTGAAATACACAAAGTATGTCTGCGGTTTTACACCTTTTTCTGACGAAAAATCTCTCGCCAGATTCTCTTGGCGATTTGTGTGGTATTGCCTTTACTTTTTCGTCATCAAACGTTATAATGTATGGACTAAGTACAGACTAAGTGATGAATCGGCGGCGCTGGCCGCCTCATTAGGAGGAATTTACATGTTTGATCTGCTGCGGAGGATCCGGCTGAACTTCATGGTCACTGCGATCCTGACGATCGTTTTGGGCGTGATGCTCATTGCCGCCCCGGGCACGGCCATTCGGACGATATTTCTGCTGGTGGGCTGGATGCTCATTATCTCCGGCGCGGCCTCGCTGCTCACCTCGCTGCTGTCCAAGGGCCAGCCGGTGGGCCAGGGCGACCTGGTGCTGGGGCTGGTGCAGCTGGCCACGGGTCTGGTGGTGCTCATGCGGCCCAGCTTTCTCATCTCCCTGACCGGTGTGGTGGTGGGCTTCGTGCTGCTGATCCACGGGATCCACGACATCCAGCACGCCCGGGAGAGCAAGGCCCTGGGCTATGAGTGGAAGCTGTCCATGGGCATCGGCGTGGTGGCCATCGTCATGGGCGTTGTGGTGATGCTCTCTCCCTTCTCCGCCGCCGAGACCATGCTGCGGCTGGCGGGTATCTTCCTGCTGGTGGACGGCATCGGTGACCTGATGATGGTGATTCGGGCAGGCCGGTAAATTGTCTAAAATCGATGGGGCGCACCGGGATTCTGCGGTGCGCCCCTTGACTTTTTCCGCCGAATCGGGTATCATTGCCGTAATATCCGATTTGCGAAGACGAAGAGGAGTAGGACGGAGCAACCTTCAGAGAGCAGGCGGCCGGTGCAAGCCTGTAGGGGAGGCCGTTCGAAGGTCGCTTCTGAGCTGCGCCCCTGAAAAAAGTAGGGGACGCCGGGTGCTCCCGTTACAGAGCGTCGAGTGCGGCATAGATTCTATGCCGAATTCAGGTGGTACCGCGGTGATTCGCCCTGAGTGTGCAGTTGCATATTCAGGGTATTTTTGTTTTTCGCGGGCAAAAAACGGACAAACTAACAGTAGGAGATGAAGTCATATGAAAGAACTGCCGAAGATCTATGACCCCCAGCAGGTGGAGGGCAGCATCTATGAGATGTGGCAGAAGGGCGGCTACTTCCACGCCAAGCGGGATCCCGACAAGAAGCCCTTTACCATCGTCATGCCCCCTCCCAACGTCACGGGCCAGCTGCACATGGGCCACGCCATGGACTGCACCCTTCAGGATATCCTGACCCGGTTCAAGCGGATGCAGGGCTACTCCGCCCTGTGGCTCCCGGGCTATGACCACGCGGGCATCGCCACCCAGATCAAGGTGGAGGAGGAGCTCCGGAAGGAGGGCCTGACCCGCTATGACCTGGGCCGGGAGAAGTTCCTGGAGCGGGTCTGGCAGTGGAAGGAGCAGTACGGCGACCGGATCGTAGAGCAGCAGAAGACCCTGGGCTCCTCCTGCGACTGGGAGCGCCACCGGTTCACCATGGACGAGGGCTGCTCCAAGGCCGTCCGGGAGGTGTTCGTGCGCCTGTACGAGAAGGGCTATATCTACAAGGGCAGCCGGATCATCAACTGGTGCCCCCACTGCCGCACGGCCCTGTCCGACGCGGAGGTGGAGTACGCGGAGAAGCCCGGCAAGCTCTGGCATCTGCGCTATCCCATCAAGGGCCAGGAGGGCCGCTATCTGGTGGTGGCCACCACCCGGCCTGAGACCATGATGGGCGATACCGGTGTGGCCGTGAACCCGGGTGATGACCGCTACAAGGACCTGGTGGGCAAGACCTGCATTCTGCCCATTATGAACCGGGAGATCCCCATTGTGGCCGACGACTATGTGGAGATGGACTTCGGCACCGGCTGCGTGAAGATGACCCCCGCCCACGACCCCAACGACTTTGAGGTGGGCCAGCGCCACAACCTGGAGATCATCCGGGTCATCGGCGATGACGGCAAGATCAACGCCCAGGGCGGCCCCTACGAGGGCATGGACCGCTACGAGTGCCGGAAGGCCGTGATCCGTGACCTGGAGGAGCAGGGCTATCTGGAGAAGATCGAAGACTACACCCACAACGTCTCCACCTGCTACCGCTGCCATAACGACGTGGAGCCCCTGATCTCCGCCCAGTGGTTCGTGAAGATGGAGCCCCTGGCCAAGGAGGCCATCCGGGTGGTGGAGGATGGGGAGACCAAGTTTGTCCCCGAGCGCTTCACCAAGACCTATCTCAACTGGATGGAGAACGTCCACGACTGGTGCATCTCCCGCCAGCTCTGGTGGGGCCATC
>CAKTEB010000036.1 GCA_934546685.1 uncultured Oscillospiraceae bacterium | reverse complement strand
GGCGGCCCCAACGGCGTTGACGGCACCAAGATGATCATGGGTATCACCCACTTCCAGCCCGGCGGCGGCTGCGACTACGGCGCAAACCCCCTGGAGTCCATCTACTACATCCTGAAGGGTGAGATGACTCTGAAGACCGAGACCGAGGAGACCGTTCTGCACGCAGGCGACTGCTTCAAGTGCGCTGGCGGCTGCCCCAAGTCCGTTACCAACACCGGTGACACCGTTACCGATATGCTGGTCTGCCTGCTGCCTCCCCAGGCCTAATCGCAGGTTTTAGCTTTTGATTCATCTGCCGGTATCCGGCTTTGAATACTAACATACTAATAAGGAGTTGTTTATAATGCCCAAGGTTTATAATGGCGATCTGACCAAGATGTTCGACATCTCTGGTAAGAAGGCAATGATTTTCGGCGGCGCAGGCGGCTTCGGTGAGGCTATCGCTGCTGGTTATGCTGCAAACGGCTGCTCCGTCTGCATTTCTTCCCGTAGCGTTGAGAAGCTCGAGGTTGCTAAGGCTAAGATCGAGGCTGCTGCTGCTCCCGGCGTTAAGGTCATGTACATCGCCGGCGACGCTGGTGACGAGGAGTTCGTGAAGAAGGCTCTGGCCGAGGTCACTGGCCCCGACGGTCTGGGCGGCTGCGATATCCTGGTCAACGCTCAGG
The DNA here is from genome assembly GCA_934546685.1 of uncultured Oscillospiraceae bacterium. Classification (GTDB taxonomy): domain Bacteria; phylum Bacillota; class Clostridia; order Oscillospirales; family Oscillospiraceae; genus HGM13006. The sequence goes on along the minus strand of CAKTEB010000036.1, from coordinate 20,096 downwards.
GCATCAACAAGAAGATGTGGTCCTGGGAGATCGACACCGATTTCTTTGAGAAGATGCTGCACACCAACATCACCTCTCTGATGCTGACCTGCAAGTACTTCGGCAACTGGATGAAGAACAACAACCTGGAGGGTGACGAGTATGTTGCTCCCGAGGCTGGCCAGGCCAACACCAACAAGGGCTATGGCAAGATCATCAACTTCGGTTCCGTCCGTGGCATCCGTGCCGTGGCTAACGGCGGCGGCGGCAACGTTCCCTACAACACCACCAAGGGTGCTGTCGAGATGCTGACCAAGGCTTTCGCTGCTGACCTGCGTCCTAACGTTCAGGTCAACGCCATCGGCCCCACCATTACCTACACTCCCATGATGGTCGGCATTCTGCCCCCCGATGAGAATGTTCGTAACGGCATTGCTGGTTCTCTGCCCGCTATGCGTATCGGCTACGAGATCGACGTTGTCGGCCCCGCTATCTTCCTGGCTTCCGCCGCTTCCGACATGGTCACCGCTACCACCATCTATCCCGATGGCGGCCTGGTTGCTACTTCGTAATCTGCGGATCAACCTTAGAAATGCCAAGCCGTGTCTCTCCGGAGACACGGCTTTTTCTGACTCTCACCCTTGGAGGATTCTATGAACCGTCTTTCTCCCCAGTCCAAGCCTCAGGAGGCCAGCCTATGAAGCCTCGGAAGCGCGAGATCATTCTGGTGGCGCTGCTGGCCGCCATTCTGGTCATTTGGGTCCTGTGGCCCAAGCCCTCCGGCAGCACAGTCACCGTCACTGTGGACGGAAAGCAGACCGGAACATATGGACTGAATCAGGATCGCACGCTGCGCCTCACCGGCCATGACGGCTTTTCTCTGACCATGGTCATCGAGAATGGCAAGGCTCATGTGGAGGATTCCACCTGCCCGGATCTGATCTGCCAGCACCACAGCGCTATTTCCCGCTCCGGGGAACAGATCGTCTGCCTGCCCGCCCGGATCATTCTGACCGTATCCAGTGATGAGGAGGAGGGCTTCGATGCAGTGGCACAGTAAAACAGGACGCATCACCACGCTGGCTATGCTGGGGGCCGTGGCGCTGGTGCTCTCCTGGATCGATTCCATGATTCCGGTCTCTGCCGCCCTGCCTGGGGCGAAGCTGGGCCTTGCCAATCTGAGCGTGCTCATGGGGCTATATCTGCTGGGCCCCGGGCCCGGCGCGATGCTGTGTCTTCTCAAGATCCTGCTCTCTACGTTTCTGTTCGGCAACGCCTTTTCCTTTTTCTATGCCCTGTCCGGCGGGATTCTCAGCTATCTGGTGATGCTGGTGCTGAAAAAGCAGTGCAGTATCGTCTTTGTGTCCGTGATGGGCGGGCTGTTCCACAACCTTGGCCAGCTGCTGGTGGCAGCCGTCGTGCTGGAGACCGCCGGGCTGCTGGCCTATCTGCCGGTGCTGCTGCTCTGCGGCCTGGGTGCGGGATGTGCCGTAGGACTGCTGGGCGGCATTTTGGCCGCGCGTCTGAAAAGGATTCTGAAATGACAAAAACTCCCTCTCCAAAACAGAGAGGGAGTTCGTTTTTTACAACGGGATCAGGCTTCAATTACCAGCTTGCCGCCGGAGGCCAGGGTGTATTCCCCAGCGCCGGTGGCGGCCTTGGCCTGGATGGTCACGCCTGTGGGAGCGTCGATCTGGGCAGTCTCCACTTCGCCGGACAGGATCACCTTGGAGTCGCCGGTAGCATACCAGCGGCTGCCCTGATCCATGGACACATAGGCGTTCTGGATGGCGCCGGTGAGGCAGGTGGAGGTCATGTATACCCGGCAGTCCCGCTCGGGATCCTCATGGAGGATGTCGCCGGTGACGGACATATCCCGCATTCTCAGCTCATCGCCGGGAGTGGGACGGCCATTGACCCGGGCCGCGTTGGGATCGGCATTCCTGCAGGTGCGCATCAGCGCACCGCCAGTGACGATGTTGCAGTTGTCCAGGGTGACCTCCACGTTCTGGCCGTGAACCTCAATGGCGGTCTTGCCGGTCTTCACATCGCAGTCTGTAAGGCTCAGCTCGCCCACCTCGGTGTGGCGGCCCATGACGCAGTGCATCAGGGACAGATAGGTACCGCACTTCAGCTCGCAGCCCGTGAACTTCACGCTGGCTTCACCGGCCACAATGGCGGCCTGGCAGGCCACGTCGAATTTGCAGTCGTTAAACACATCATGGCAGCCCCAATCTGCATAAGCGCCGTAGCCGGACTTGGTGGCAACCACCTTGCAGTCGTTGGCCTCCAGATAGACAAAGCCCGCAGAGGCGTCGGTGGACAGTGCCGCCCAGCCGTCGCAGGAGATCAGGGAATTGTAGAAGTAGCTGTAGGAATTCTGCACCGTGCAATGGGTACGGTTGTTGCCCTGGATCTCCAGAGGAGCCGGGGGATTCATCTTCGGAGGCTCACCGGGGCAATCCGCACCGTAGGGCGCGCCATGGCTCACCAGAATGGAATCGTAGACCTTCAGCACACTGCCGCCGCTGGCAGAGGTGGCGGTACGGCTGAGACCGTTCACATCCACCAGGCAGTCCTTCAGGGTCAGCTTTGCGTGATCCGAGACGCCCGCGCCCGCGGATTTCTCGCCCAAGCCCTGGCCATCGCCGGACAGGGAAATCACAGCGCCCTCCACGGTATAATCCGTACCGGCGCCCTCGGCGTAAATGCCGCCTACCGTGCCGTCATAGGAGACGATGCGCACATCCTCAGCAGTGGTGTCAGTGATATCGCCGCCATACAGGGTGGCATCGTGGCCCTCCACGCGCTTTCCGTCCTTGATATAGACGGAGGGGGTCATCACCGGGCCGTCGCCCATGGGAGGAGGCCCGCCCATCTTGTCCTCTATACCGTTCTCCTTGAACCAGTCCCAGGGCTCGATGGGTACATAGGGGATCCGGGGTACCAGCACCGGATCCAGTCCTTTGATCTGTGCCATAGTAAAAACCTTCTTTCTAGTTATGAAGCGAATTGCCAGTGTTCCGCCTTCAGACGCTTTGCAGTCGTACTGTCAGCAAGCTAACTATATCATAGCGCAAATCCCGCGGCCCGGCAAGCATCATTTCTAATCCCCAAGGGTCAATTCTTGCCCTTTGTTAAGGGAACACCGCAGGGGCTCAACGACCTCCTGCGGTGCTGTGATCTTTTACTTTGCCTCGTACCAGCTTTTTCCCATATGGGCGTCGGCTACCAGGGGCACTTTCAGCTGGGCGGCATTGGTCATCTCCTCGGTGACCAGGGCCATGACCCGCTCCGCCTCGGTCTCCGGGCATTCCACGATCAGTTCATCGTGGACCTGGAGCACCAGACGCGCTGCAAGGCCTTCCTTTTTCATGCGCTCCCGCACCCGGATCATAGCCAGCTTGATGATATCCGCCGCGGTGCCCTGGATGGGGGTATTCAGGGCCATGCGCTCGGCCCCGGAGCGGATATTGAAGTTGGTGCTTTTCAGCTCCGGCAGACTCCTGCGGCGGCCATAGCTGGTCTCCACATAGCCGGTCTCCTTGGCCTTTGCCACCACGTCCTTCATATACGCCTGAACGCCGGTGTAGTGGCCCAGATAGCCGTCGATATAGGCCCGGGCCTCCTTCCGGCTCACGCCGATATCCCCCGCCAGGGAGAAATCGGAGATACCGTAGACGATGCCGAAGTTCACCGCCTTGGCGCTGCGGCGCATCTGAGGCGTGACCTCAGCGGGGCTGACGCCGAATACCGTAGCCGCAGTCAGGGTGTGAAAGTCCTCCCCGGAGCGGAAGGCCTCCTGCATGGTCTTGTCGTCGGCGATATCACTGAGCACCCGCAGCTCGATCTGGCTGTAGTCCGCGTCCACCAGTACACAGCCCTGGGCGGGCACAAACATCTTTCGGATCTCGCCCCCCAGCTCCGTGCGCACCGGAATATTCTGGAGGTTGGGATCCGTGGAACTGAGCCGTCCCGTGGCAGTGACCATGTTCTGGAAGGTGGTGTGGATCCGCCCATCGGAGCCGATGACCTTCAAAAGTCCCTCGGCATAGGTGGAGCGCAGCTTGGTGAGCATCCGGTAGTCGATGATGGCGGGGATGATGGGATGCTTGTCCTTGAGCCCCTCCAGCACGTCGATGTTGGTGGAATAGCCGGACTTGGTCTTTTTCCCGTGGGGCAGACCCAGGGTCTCGAAGAGCAGAGTCCCCAGCTGCTTGGTGGAGTTGATATTAAAGGGGCCCCCGGCGTAGCCGTAGATCAAATTCTCGCAGTCGGAGATCCGGGCCGTGAGCATGGTCTCAAAGGCCGTCAAAGTATCCCGATCCACCAGGATCCCCGCATGCTCCATCTCCGAGAGCACCGGGCACAGAGGCAGATCGATGTCATAATACACCCGTTCCATGCCCTGCTCTTTCACCAGTTCCGGCAGCACCCCATGGAGCTTTGCGATGGCGGCGGCCTCTCCGGCGATGCCGTTCTCGATAGGAAGATTGCAGTACCGCTCCAGAAGCTCCTTCAGGGGGTAGCCGGATCGGGCAGGCTCCAGCAGATAGGCCGCCAGGGCCGTATCATATTGAAAGCCGCCGATCTCCCGGCCCTGGCCTAGGAGCTGGGTCATAATGCTCTTGCAGTCGTGTACCACCTTATTCCGCGCCGGGGCGAACACCCCGTCCAGCAGCTGGGGCCACTCCATAAAGCCCAGCACCCCCTGCTGGGCCGTATAGGCCTTGCCGCCCAGGTACACCGCCAGGTCACTGAGATCCTCATTGGCCGCAATATAGAGGGTATCCTCCGTCTCCAGCAGCTTTCGGAATTCGTCCAGCTCCTCGGGGGTGGTGAGCTCCTGGATCTCCAGGGCCGGAAGATCCGCCCGAAGCTCCGGCAGCTCCTCCTCCAGCAGCCGATATTTGTCGATGAGCTTTCCGAAGCTCAGGGCCCGGAACTGCTCTAATACCTTGGACCGATCCCAGGACTGCAAAAGGTCATTCTGGGGATGGAATTCCACCGGTGCGTTGCACCGGATGGTGGCCAGATCATAACTCTGATAGGCGGAATCCCTGCCCTCTTGGAGCTTCCGGCGCACCGCGGGCTTTAGGATCTCATCCTCCGCATGCGCGTAGACATTGTCCAGGCTGCCGAACCGGGCCATAAGATCCTTGGCGGTCTTTTCGCCCACGCCGGGCACACCGGGATAGTTGTCCGAGGAATCGCCCATCAGGGCCTTCAGATCGATGAGGCCCTTGGGCGGGAAGCCGTATTCCTGCTGGAATACCTCCGGGGTGTAGTTCACTGCCTTGGTATGGCCGCCCTTGGTGGTCACCAGCTTTACGGTCACATGGTCATCCACCAGCTGCAGGGAGTCCCGGTCTCCGGTGACCACCACGCAGTCCCAGCCCTCTTCTCCGCAGATCCGTCCCACGGTGCCCAGAATATCGTCTGCCTCCCAGCCCTGGAGGGAATACATGGGGATGTGCATGGCTCCTAAAATCTCTTTGAGGATCGGCATCTGAGAAGCCAGATCCTCGGGCATGGGCTTCCGGGTGGCCTTATAGCCCTCATAGGCGGTATGGCGGAAGGTGGGGCCCTTTTCGTCGAAGGCCACCGACAGGGCATCGGGCTTTTCCTCATCCAGCAGAGACTGCATAATATTGAGGAAGCCGAAAATGGCTCCAGTGGGCTGGCCGGACTTGGCGGACAGATAGCCCACCCCGTAAAAGGCCCGGTTCACAATGCTGTTTCCATCCAGGATCATGAGTTTCATGGGATCACCTCAATCCGATCAATAATACATAAACAGGTTGCATTTGATCATGCCGTTGTAGAGCTTGCGCTTTTTATTGCAGCGCCTTCCGTAGTAGCGCTCCAGCTCCTCCTCCGAGGAGATGATATAGACGCTGTAGTCCTTCTGGGCGCCCACGGCCCGGCCAAAGCTCCGGAGGAGCTGCTGAGCCTGGCGCTGCTCCAGCATCCGCTGGCCGTAGGGGGGATTGGTGACAACAACGCCCTTGCCCGCCGGAAGCTCCAGCCGAGTGGCATCCGCCTGGGAGAAGGTAATGTACTTCTCCATGCCGGCCTTCTTGGCGTTGCTCTGGGCAATGGCCAGGGACTTGGGATCAATGTCCGAGGCATAAATGTGGTAGTCCCCACGGAACTCCTTATCCAGGGCTTCGCTGCGGGCCTGCCGCCACAGCTCCTCCTTGCTGATACTCCACTTCTGGCAGGAGAAGCTGCGTCCAAGGCCTGGAGCACGGTTCTTTGCGATCATGGCCGCCTCGATGGCGATGGTGCCGGAGCCGCAGAAGGGATCCACAAAGTTATCCCGTCCCCGATACCGGGAAAGGTTCACCATGGCTGCGGCCAGGGTCTCCCGCAGAGGCGCGTCATTGCCCACAGCCCGGTAGCCCCGCTTATGGAGTCCCGCGCCGGTGGTGTCCAGGAACAGCTCCGCCTGATCCTTCATAATGGAAAATTGCAGCTGATAGAGGCTCCCGGTCTCCGGCAGCCAGGACACATGGTATTTCTCCCCCAGGCGCTTGGCGGCAGCCTTTTTGATGATGGCCTGGCAGTCCGGCACCGAGTGGAGCTGAGAACCCAGGCAGTGGCCCTTCACCGGGAACGCGCCGTCCTTGGGGATGATCGCTTCCAGGGGCGTATGATAGACCCCCTGGAACAGTTCCTCAAAGCTGTGGGCCGGGAAGGAGGCCAGCCGCAGCAGCACCCGCTCCCCGGTGCGGAGCCAGAGGTTGGCCCGGATGATATCCTCGAAGGTCCCCTTGAACAGCACCCGGCCGTTCTCCGCGGCCACATCCTTCATATCGAGCCGCCGAAGCTCCTGGGCGCAGAGGCCCTCCAGGCCGAACAGGCAGGGGACGGAAAGTGTAAATTCAGTCATTGGTTTTCTCCTCATCGTGGTATTGTGGCATAGTACGTCTATCTTATCCGTTTAGTATACCTGAATTATCCGAAAAGTGCAATATAAAGCGACCTGCGGCCACTAAACTGCTGTTGCGCCGTGCTTCTCCATATGGTATAATTATGTAGGAAACTGTAAATTCACTGTCTGACGATAGGAGGCCCTGACCATGAAGCCTGTGACCATCTTCAACTCCGAAAACATCTATACCGGCTATGATCCGGCGGTGCGCCGGACGATCCTGGACGTGCTGGATGCCAATAAGATCCCCTGCAAGGACAACTGGAAGTCCCGTCCCAACGGCGGGATCTGGGAACATGACCGGGTGGGCCAGTCCACCTCTCAGGATATTCTCTACCGCATCGATGTGCGGAAGGAGGATGCCGACGAGGCCGTCCGTCTTCTGAAGCAGGCAGGTATTTTTTAATTGCGGCATAGATCGACCCGGCGCAGAATGCGAACTCTGCGTCGGGTCGTTTACTTATTTTAGAAACAATTTCAGCAGCTTTTCCTTCCAGGGGGTGTATTTCTGGTAGCGCATAGGCAGATCCAGCCAGCAGCCCTTATCCACGATGCTTTTTTCATGGGTGAAGGTATCGAAGCCGTATTTTCCGTGGTAGCTGCCCATGCCGCTCATGCCCACGCCGCCGAAGCCCATCTGGGACGTGGCCAGGTGGATGATCGTATCATTGACGCAGCCGCCGCCATAGCTGACATTCTCCTGGATATACCGGATCACGCCCCGATCCCCGGAGAAAATATACAGCGCCAGGGGCTTAGGCCGGGACTGGACAAACTCTACCGCCTCCTCCAGCGTCCCATAGGTCATCACCGGCAGCACCGGAGCAAACAGCTCCTGGCCCATGGCCAGGCCCTGAGGGCTCACCGGCCCCACCACTGTGGGGGCGATTTGCAAAGACTCCGGATTCCGCTGGCCGCCGAACAGAACGGTCTCGCCGTCTAAGATGCCGCAGATCCGGTCATAGTGCCGTCGGTTAACGATCCGTCCATAGTCCGGGTTCTCCAGAGCGTTTTCCCCGTACATCTCCCGGATAGCATCGTAGAACAGGGGCAGAAACCGATCCTTCACCGACTCCTGGATCAGCAGATAGTCCGGAGCCACGCAGGTCTGGCCGCAGTTGAGGTATTTGCCAAAGGCGATGCGCCGGGCCGCCACCTTGAGGTTGGCGGTCTCGTCCACGATGCAGGGGCTCTTGCCGCCCATCTCCAGGGTCACCGGGGTAAAGTGCTCCGCCGCCTTCTGGAGCACCAGCTTTCCCACCGCAGTGCCGCCGGTGAAGAAAACATAATCGAATTTCTGCTCCAGCAGGCTTTGATTCTCCGCCCGGCCCCCTTCGATCACCGCCACATATTCCTCCGGAAACACTGCCGCAATGAGCTTTTTGATGACCGCCGAGGTGGCAGGGGAGTAGGCGCTGGGCTTCAGCACCACGGTATTGCCCGCGGCCACCGCATCGGCCAGGGGCTCCAGGGTCAGCATAAAGGGATAGTTCCATGGGCTCATGATCAGCACGCAGCCGTAGGGCTCCTTTAATACATAGCTTCGGGATGGGAACTGTGCCAGCGGCGTCCGAACTCTCTTTTTGGCCGCGAACTCCCGAAGATGGGACTTCATATAGGAGATCTCGCTGAGGGTCAGCCCCGTCTCGCACATATAGGTCTCAAAGGCGCTCTTCCCCAGATCCTGGCGCAGGGCCTCATTGATCTCCGGCTCCATCTCCCGGATCTTTCGATATAGCCCGTCCAGCATCAGCTCCCGAAAGGCAAGGCTTCGGGTTGCGCCGGTGCGATAATAGTTCCGCTGGGCTTCCATGAGGGCAGAAAGCTCCATTAGAATGCCTCCTTTAGAATGGTCAGAATTTCCGGTATGCCTGCGGCTTTGGGATTGACGATAATTGCACCGTCAGAGATTGCGGTTTCCGCCACCTGCTGGAACTGCGCGGGGTCTACCCGTCCGGTATCCTTTAAGCACATGGGCAGACCATAGGCGGCAAACGAAGCGATAAACTGGGTGACCACCTCCACTGCCTTTTCTGCCCGTTGGTCTGCGGGGGTGCTGCAATAGGCCTCCGGCCCGGCAAGATGGAGCAGCAGGTCGCTATATCCCTCCCGGCACTTGTCCAGATTATAGGTCATCACATGGGGAAGAAGAATGCTCATCGCATCTCCGTGAGCCACATGACAAACGCCGCCCAGTGCGTGACCAATGGCGTGTACCAGTCCCACCATAGAATTCCCAAAGGCGGTACCGGCCATTAAGCTGGCGTTTGCCATGGCCATTCGGGCTTCTTTATTGCCAGGATGGGCGACAGCGATGGGAAGATAGCGCATAATCAGGGGAATCGCACCGGCGGCATAGGCATCGGACACGGGGTTCTTCTGAAGGCAGGTAAAACTCTCGATGGCATGGCACAGCGCGTCAATCCCGGTGGAGGCGGTTACCTTGGGAGGAAGTGTCGTGGTCATTCGCAGATCCAGAATTGCAGCGTCCGGCAGCAGATGGGCGGAGATGTATTCCTGCTTGACCTGCTGCTCCGGATTGGAGATCACGGCCACCGGAGTTACCTCACTGCCGGTTCCGGCGGTGGTGGGAACGGCGAGAAAGGGAATGTGTTGTCCGGCCGTGAGCACCTCGCAGCCCATCAGCGATTCAATGTCATCGGTGTCCTGGCTGATGACCATCCGAACCCCCTTTGCCGTATCGATTACGCTGCCGCCGCCTACGGCCAAAATGCTGTCACAGCCCTGCGCTTTATAATAAGCTGCAATGCGATTGACGACCTCTACGGAGCTGTCTGCGGGAATGTCGATGAATATAGCTTTGGGCACTGTGGGGGCCATGGCATGCAGTACAGTGTTCACGGCACCTACCTTTTGCAGCCCCTGATCGCTGAGCAGCAGTGGGGCATGGGCCTCCAGCGTGTAAAGCTCATAGGGGATATTTTCCAGTGCTGCTTCGCCGGAGAGAATTTTAACGGGATTATGGTATTCGTAGTATAGGGGGAGCATATCGGTTTCTCCTTTATTATATCGAATTAACGTGCAGGAATCAATCGAAGATAGATGAGCAGCGTTGGGCACTGCTTTTTTGGCAGCTCCTTTAGGATCCTGCGGATCATAAAGCCGGGAAACAGATACCCTTCCACCAGGTCCACCACCCGAACAATGCCCATAGTTTCGTTGATATTCCCGCGGAGCGTAAAAGCGTGGGCGGCATAAGCGCCGGAGATGCCCATGCGGCCGGTAAAGACACGGAATGCCATGGTTTCGTTCTTAAAGACAATTTCAATATCCGAATGGGCAGTATGCGGGGCCTTTTGGATGGTGCCGTTTCGAACCGTAAAGGTGAGCTGGGGTGCATCGGGCTTCGGGGAGACGGCAAAACGGATGGTATACCCCTCTTTAAGAGCAAGCAGCTCCTGACGGACTCGGCTGTCTGCATGAGACAGTACTCGAATGCCGCGGTAAAGCACCTGAAGCACGAGGCCGCAGGTCAGCGCGCGGGGGCTAGGCATGGGGAACTTCCTTTCTAAAAGCAAATTAATAGTTCACAAAGTGAATTATTCTGAATCAGTATGATACAGCAGGCAGCGGAGTTTGTCAATGAAAAATAATAAACTGATACCATAAAATAACCAAAAACTGATACTTCATCAAACGTCAGAAGCCGTGTATACTTTAGGACATCAAAGGTTTGCGCAAATCTCCTGAAATCCCATCTGAAAGCAGGAGAAAACTAATGAATCAGAACATTCGCCGTCTCACTGTCGCGGCCCTGGGCGCCGCTCTGGTGTGCATCTGCACCAGCGTCTTCAAATTCCCCATTCCCCTGGGCTATGCCCATCTGGGCAACTGCATGATCCTGTTGTTCGGTGTCCTCTTTGATCCTTGGATCGGCGCCTTTGCCGGAGGCGTGGGCTCCGCCATCTCAGATCTGCTGGGCTATCCGGAGTGGGTCATCCCCACCCTCATCATCAAGAGCATCATGGGCCTGGTTGTAGCGCTGATCGCCAAGAAAAAGGGCGAGCAGCCCAAGATCCGCTCTGTCCGCACCCTGCTGGCTGTCATCGCCGGCATCGTAGTGATGATCGTGGGCTATTTCATCGGCGGCTCCATTCTCTATGGCTCCGTGGTCACCGGTGCCACCCAGATCCCCGGCCTCACCGCTGAGGGCATCGTGGGCATTATCCTGTTCTATGTGATCGCCGCCGCCCTGGAGGCCGCCGGTCTCACCAAAAAGCTGGCCGCGGTCTGACGCGCAGCGCCTGAACCCTACCGAAAATCTGCTCCCCCATCTGGGGGAGCCTTTGGCGTATTTGCGGTAAATCCACCACTGGAGGGAGAACCACCCTTGAACCATAATCACCAGAAAAAAATTGCGGTCATCAACGACCTATCCGGCTTCGGCCGCTGTTCCATTGCCGTGGCACTGCCGCTGATCTCTCATTTAGGCATTCAGTGCTGCCCGCTGCCCACGGCCATTTTCTCGGATCATACGGGATTTGAGAGCTTCTATGTAAAGGACTTTACCGACTCCATGGCCCCCTACATGGCCGAATGGAAGAAGCTCGATCTGGAATTCGAGGGCATTTTAACGGGCTTCCTGGGCTCCGCCAAGCAGATCCAGCTGGTAGAGCAGTTCCTCCGGGACTTCACCACCCAGCGCACCAAGGTCATCGTAGATCCGGTCATGGGGGACTATGGGCGGCTCTACGCCACCTACACCCCGGAGCTCTGTCAGGGCATTGGCCGGCTGGTAAAATACGCGGACATTCTCACGCCCAACGTCACCGAGGCCTGTATCCTCACAGACACCCCCTATCAGGAACACTTCTCCGAGGCCCAGCTGCTGGCGCTTTCAGAAAAGCTCTGCGATCTGGGCCCCAGCCAGGTGGTCATCACCGGGGTGGATCGAGGCTCCTATGTGGAAAATTACTGCTATGAGCGGGGCGTGGGTGCTTCCGTCCAGCGCACCCTGCGCATCGCCCCCCAGCGCTCCGGCACCGGCGACGTATTCGCCTCCATTGTAGCCGCGGGAGCCGTTCGGGGCGTGCCCTTCTCAAAGAGCGTCCGCACCGCAGCGGGATTTATCCGCGCCTGCTTAAAGCGATCCTCTCAGCTGGACATTCCCACCACCGACGGAGTCTGCTTTGAAGAGGTCATTCGCCAGCTCCATTTCTAACATCAAAGGAGTCCTATGCTATGGAAATTCTATACCGAGTTCACAACGGAATTTATGTCAACCTCACCAACCGATGTTCTTCGGCCTGCACCTTCTGTCTGCGGCAGACCATGGATCATGTAGGGGAGAGCCACAGCCTTTGGCTGGAGCGGGAGCCCACAGCCCAGGAGGTAGAGGCGGAATTTGAGAAATGGGATCTCTCTCAGTTCCAGGAGATCGTATTCTGCGGCTTTGGCGAGCCCACCTGCGCGCTGCCAGTGCTGCTGGAGGTGGCCCACTGGCTGAAGCAGCATTATGCGCTTCCCATCCGCGTCAACACCAACGGTCAGGGCAGCCTCATTGCGGGCCATGACATTGCCCCCGAACTGGCAACATGCGTGGACGTGGTGTCCATCTCCCTCAACGACCCGGATCCCCAGGAGTATCAGAAGCTGGTACGCAGCAAGTTCGGCGACGAGGCCTTCCCGGGCATGCTGGACTTTGCCAAGAAGTGCGTGGAGCAGGACCTCAAGGTGGTCATGACCACTGTTGATACTACCATCACCCACCAGGCAGAGGAGGAGTGCCGGAAGATCTGCCATGAGATCGGCGCCGCCTACCGCATCCGTCCCTGGGAGGATTAACTGCATACTTATGTCCGATGCCGTCAATGGCATCGGACATTGTTCTTGCGAAAATGTCCCATTGCGAGTATGATGAGAGCAGCAGAATCCCAGAAAGGAGCGTCCCCTATGCCCATCTCTCTGCCTTCCCAGGCCCGCTTCCAGCTCTATCCTCCAGAGGCCGCCGCGCCCAAGTCCGCCCTGATCCTGATTGCGGGCGGCCAGTTGGAGGCTATGTCCGAATATGCTGATGCCTGCCGTTTGACGATTTGCTGCCCGGAAACTGTCTGCGGCCCCGCCGCCGAAGCGCTTGCCGCACAGCTGCCGTTCCTGCTGAATCAATATGCGCTGGATCCTGCCCGGATCTATCTGATCGTAGGCCCCGGCGGCGAGGCCCTGGGCCGTGAACTGCTGTCCCAGCTGCCAACGACCTTTGCTGCCCTGATCTGGGCCGGACAAGCCGCCACCCGGAACGCGGAGCCGCTGGCCCGCATTCTTCGGCGTCAAACCCTCTGGCTGCTGGAGGATGCACCTGGCACCTCAGCGCTGGATCGGGCTCTCCAGGCCCTGGACTGGAAGGAGGGCTGGGACTATTTCGCCTCCCGGGAGAACTCCGATCTGATCCGCCGCTGGCTTCTGGCCCAGTCCCGGGCCCTGCCGCCGCTGCCGGAGCATCCCGGCCGCCCCGCCGTCATCACTCCGGAGATGCAGCCCCTGGTGGAGCAGATGGCCCGGGAACGGGCCGCCAGAATGCCCTATGTATCCCGGTTCCAGGCCGGAACCGTCTCAGCGGGCTGCCGGGAGCTCCACTATCGGCTCTATGTGCCCACTGGCTGTGAGCCTGACCGGCGCTATCCCCTGGTGCTGTTCCTCCACGGCATCGGCGAGTGTGGAAGCGACAATACCGCGCCGTTGCTGGCCAGCGACGGAGGCCTGATCTGGGTCAGGGCCCAGGATCAGGGACGTATCGGGCCCTGCTTCGTGCTGGTGCCCCAGTGCCCCTGGCCCATCCCTGGCTTCCAGTGGGAGCCGGAATACCTTGGGGCCCTGGAGGGACTTCTGACAGAGCTGGAGAGAACGTATCCCATTGATTCCCGGCGGCTCTATGCCACTGGCCTGTCCCTGGGGGGCTTTGGAGTATGGAATCTCCAAAGAATGTTCCCGGGCCGTTTTGCGGCGCTGGTGAGCTGCTGCCCCGCCTGCCTGAAGGGCACCTTCTGGGATCATCAGCCGGATCTGGCGGCGCTGGAGCAATGCGCCGAGGCCATGGACCAGGTTCCCCTTTGGCTGTTCCACGCCCAGGACGACCCGGAGGTGCCGGTGGAGATCTCTGAGACCATGGCCCAGCGGCTCCGGGCGCGCGGAAACACCGCCCTGCGGCTGACCGTCTATCCCGCCCAGGCCCACTGGGGCCATGCCTGCTGGAACCCGGCCTTCTCCGATCCGGCGCTGCCGGAATGGCTGCTTTCCCAGTCTCTTTCCCCTGATCCCGCCAAATAATTTTCCCCATAAAGCACACGCTGTTGCAGAAAGGCCAAGTGGATGATTGCAAAGGCCCCCGGGGTTCGATATAATAGAGATATATTTTGGCCCCGGAACATTTTCCGGGAAGGAGGAAATGAAACGTGAGCATTCGCTACTCTCATCTGCTCTCCCCGGTTCAGGTCGGCAATCTGCTGTTTAAGAACCGCATGGAGGCTACCGCCGCAACGCCCCATTTCGTCCAGGGCACCGAGCCCTATCCCACGGAAAAGTGGATCACCATGATGGCAAACCGCGCGAAGAACGGCGCGGCAGGTGTGTACATCAACCACCTGGAGCATGGCTCTCCCGCCAAGGCCGGCATCGACTTCACCCCGGCCCACTTCTCCATCATGGACATCGACAACACCTCCACCCATAACTATCTATGTCAGATAATCGATGCCATCCGCTACTATGGCTCTATTCCCATCACCGGCCCCAATGCCACCTTTACCCGCACCGAGGAGCAGGGCATGGGCCCCCAGGCCATGATGATGGCAGAGGGTGAGAAGAAGGACGGCCCCGGTGGTGGCCCCGGCGGTCCGGGTGGCCCCGGAGGTCCGGGTGGCCCCGGAGGCCCTGGCGGTCCCGGAGGCCCCGGTGGTGGCCCTGGCGGTCCCGGCGGCGGCATGCCCGATATGTTTGGCGGCCCCTTTGAGGAGACCGTGCCCGCAGTGAAGAAGTCCCCCATTCAGATCCTGAATCCCGGCCCCTCCATTGCCGACACCTTCACCAAGGCCCAGATGCACGAGTACATCGACACGGCCATTGCCAGCGCCAAGGAGCTCAAGGCCCTGGGCTTCCAGATGTTCTCCTTCCACAATGCCTATCGCGGCGGCCCCGGCGCCCAGTTCTGGAGCCCCCTGACCAACCATCGTCACGATGAATACGGCGTGGACACCGTGGAGAACCGCAGCCGGTTCCTGATCGAGTTCCTGGACGCCATGAAGCAGACCCTGGGCAAGGATTTCCCCCTGGAGGTGCTGATCTCCGGCACGGAGCCCGGCGGTGCTACCATTGCCGACACCGTAGAGCTGGCACGGCTGCTGGAGGGCCACTGTGACATTCTCTCCATCCGCAACGGTGTGCAGGATCCCCAGCATCCCACCGGCTTCACCTCCACCCGCGCCACCCGCTGGCCCAACGAGGAAGTCACCACCGCTGTCACCCAGGACTGCCATCGCCGGGGCGCAAAGCTGCTGATCGGCGCCACCGCCGGTCTCCACGACGCGGATCTCTGCGAATCCGTCATCGCCAACGAGCAGGCGGATCTGGTCTGCATGGCCCGCAGCTGGATCTGCGACAGCGAATACGGCAAGAAGCTCTATGAGGGCCGGGGCGAGGATATCACCCCCTGCGTCCGCTGCAACAAGTGCCATGTGCCCAACGACACCGATAAGTTCCGCTCCTTCTGCTCTGTGAACCCCTTGATCGGTCTGGAGGACAAGATCGACCGGATGATCGCGCCTGTGGAGCGGGAAAAAAAGGTCGCAGTGGTCGGCGGCGGCCCCGCCGGTATGTACGCGGCCATGACTCTGCGGGATCGGGGCCATCAAGTGACCCTGTATGAAAAGGAAGCCCAGCTGGGCGGTCAGCTGATCCACGCGGATTTCGCCTCCTTCAAGTGGCCGCTCCAGGACTTCAAGGACTTCCTGGCCCGGCAGTGCTACAAGAAGGGCGTAGATATCAAGCTGAACACCGAGGCCACAAAGGAAATGCTGGCCCAGGAGCACTATGACCATGTGATCGTGGCCATCGGCCCCGTGTTCACCAAGGCAAGCATCCCCGGTGCGGAGTCCGACAAGGTGCTCACCTGCATGGATGTCTTCGGCCATGAGGACGAGCTGCCCCACAATATCGTGGTCATCGGCGGCAGCGAGACCGGCGTAGAGACCGCCATGGATCTGGCCGAAAAGGGCCACAAGGTCACAGTGCTCTGCCGCCAGAAGTCCCTGGCCTCTGACGCGCCCCACGCCCACTATGTGACCATGCTGGAGGATGCCTGGCTGAAGCTGGACAACTTCTACTGGGTCAAGGGCATCGAAAAGTACCTGTCCATCGACGACACCGGCGTCAGCTATGTGAACTTCGAGGGCAAGGAAAAGCGCGTCGACTGCGACTGCGTCATTATGTGCACCGGCGCGCGGCCCAACACCGAGGGCTGCCAGGCCCTGTATGGTGCGGCTGACCGCACGGATTTCGTGGGCGACTGCTTCCGAGTGGGCAATGTTCACTTTGCTGTGACCACCGCCTTCGGCGCCGCCAATCAGATCTAAGAATATGCAAAGAGGGAAGCGGTTCCGCGCCGCTTCCCTCTCACTCTATGAGGCATCCTATGATTCGTGATATCAAGCAGGACTTTCTGACGCCGGAGGTATACGCCATCTATTCACTGTGTATGTATGCTCCCACCTTTGAGCGGTTTGCGGAAAAAGCACATGTCTATATGGCTGCTGAAAATACCGACATCTACGGTTTTTTTGTGGAAGACAGGCTTCTGGGCGTAATAGTGCTACGACACAGCATCCCAAACTGCCCCGAGATTATTGGTATTGCCGTGGATCGATCTTATCAGCACAGGCATATCGGCAGGAGACTGGTGGAATACGCTGCGGCCCGCAATCCCCGGGCTGAATTATGCGCTGAAACAGATGATGACGCAGTCCGATTTTATGAGCACTGCGGATTCCGCTCAGAAGAATTTTACACAGCGTACAATCAAGTGCCCTGCAAACGGTACAGGTGCGTCTATCCCTGTCATAGCCGTACATTTTAACAGCCTCCAGCGGCGCACAAACCCCGGCCAAGGCATTCCCGGCCGGGGTCATCTTATCAATTAGTCCACCTTCGGGGTCTCATAGATCCGATAGGTGTGCTCCCGATCCATGGTCTCATAGGGATCCGGCCACGGCACGGTATTCTGAACATGCATGATCGGCGTATAGTTGTAGTGGATGGGGCCGGGCACCTTTACATGTACCTCACCCTTGGCACCGCCTGCGGAGGTAGCCCCGCGGGTTGCGCCCTTCTCCTTTACGACCATACCGGGCACCTGGGAGTTGCCATCGCCCTGGGGCACGCCGCCCTGTCCCTGGAGAGGAGGCCCGCCCGCTCCGGGGGCACCGCCCTGCCCCTGGGTAGGGCCGCCAGCGCCGGGACCCGGGCCGGGACCAGGACCGCCGGGGCCGCCGCCGATGCCCATGAGCTTGTTATAGGCGTCCATACCGGGGTTGCACACATCCATGGGGCCGCCCATATCCGGGCAGACCTGCTCATGGAGATACAGCCACTCACCGGATTCCTCGTCATAGATAAAGTCAGAGCCGTAGCGCTCCCAGAGGGTCAGGCCACGATAGTGGTGGTTAGCATTCAGAGCAAACACCAGCACGCCGGGAGTCAGGAAGGAAGCCCGGACAGTCTTGCCGTCATCGGCAGCCTCAATGATATCCGTGGCCAGGGTGTGCATGGAGATCTCGCGGATGGAACGGGCGTCGAACCAGGAGATCTCAGGATGCTGCTTCACCAGATTGATATAGCCCCGGAAGCCATCGGGATCGTAGTTGCAAACGCTGTTATACCAGACCTCGTCAAAGCCGCACATGACACCGAACAGGTGGCCCCAGGAGGCCTCCTCGCTGGTATCCCAGAATTCACCCCACTCCTCCTTGCAGTAGGAGGTGGCATGAAGGTAGGTGTGACGGGCGTGGAGATATTCCGCGGCCTGCATGCCTTCGGCATTGTGGATCCGCTGAGAGATCGTCAGATGTTTTTTCATTTGCCCTGGTACTCCTTTCTGTAGTTGGGATGGCCCTTATGCCACTGGGGGCGGCCCTCCGCGCCGAAGCTCTTTTCGGGGTCATAGGTGCCGTAGGCCACCGGGGGCACTGTGGGATAGGCGTCGGACCAGCCGTAGTCAGGGTTATGCACCACATAGGGCACCGTGGGCACGCCGAACTGTTCCTGAGCCAGGGTAGGCTTGCCAGTGAAGGTCTCCACGTCGCCCAGGTTGGTGCCGGCCTCATAAGTCACGTCATTGGACACCAGCACATGCCAAATCTTCCACTCCCCATCGGACTCCTTG
Source organism: uncultured Oscillospiraceae bacterium (assembly GCA_934546685.1). Lineage (GTDB taxonomy): Bacteria > Bacillota > Clostridia > Oscillospirales > Oscillospiraceae > HGM13006. The sequence goes on along the minus strand of CAKTEB010000036.1, from coordinate 1,791 downwards.
ACAAAGTCCGCGCAGACCCGCTCCGGATACCAAACTGCCTTGCAGCCGCCGCCCGGCTGTCCCGCGCACTCTACGCCCAGGGAATACCAAACGCCCTTGGCGGTCTTGCCGTCGTCTGACAGCACCACGCAGGGGGTGGACACATGGTGGGCGATGAGATCACCGTGACCAAAATTGTCCCGGTTATTTCGGATCGTGGGATCCGCCGCACACTTTGCCTCCAGGGATTTCTGAAGCTCCGCCTCGTGCTGCACCACATAGTAGTTCGTGATGGCCTCCAAGCCCACATAGTAGCCCCAGTTGGAGCCCAGGGAGGCATTTTTCTGATATTGGGGCTCGGTGACCCAGAGCCGCTCCAGCTCCTGCCGGCGCTGACCGTTCATCTGCATGACCTGACGGCGGGCCATCAGGTCCTTGACCGTCTCGATATCCCAAACGCGGATGATCCGCTCGTCATCTGAGTAAACCTGCTTTTTGCTCATTTCAGCGCCTCCTGACTTTCCGCTCCATAGCTGAAGGTGTTTTCAAAGGTATCATAGGGCTCCGGCACTCTGGGCAGCTTGGTGAAGGGCCGCGCGCCGGTATAGAGGCTCCGGAGCTCCATGGGCACGTTGGGAGCCACAACCGCCTCACCCTTCATCTCCGCAAACTCCGGCATCTCTGGGAACTGCTCGATGGCCTTGGGATCCCCCCACTTCTTGCCCGCGGGGGTGTCGATGTCCTCCAGATACAGTGCGTGCCAGATCTTCCACTCCTCATCCTCCCGGATAAAGTCAAAGCAGATGCTGCCCAGCACCCAGCTGGAGACGGGGCCCCGCTCTGAGATATCGGTGACCAGGCCGAATACATAGAAGAACCCCTTTGCGGTTTTGCCGTCGTCCGCCACCTCAATGATGGCGTTGTCCAGGGAACGGATCTCCATGGGGCCGCGGCCATAGAGCTTTTCATCGGAATACGCTCCCAGATCCTCCGGGAACACCTTCTTGAGCACCTGGGCCTTCTTCTTGGTAAGGGCGTCGATGGAGGCATAGTAGCCCTCCAGGGCCTGCCGTCCGGCATAGTAGCCGCCGTTGACGCCCAGGGAGATATCCTCCCGGGAGGACCAGAGATCCTTCAGGATCATTGGCTCCTTTTTCAGCAGCAGACTCATGACGTATTTGCCCGCCAGGTTCTTTACGTCCCGGCGATCCTCAAAGCGGCCTACCAGCTCTTCGGTATTAAATTTCATGAATGACATAGGTACGCTCCTTTCTTTGGCTTGCTTCGTTGCTTTTTATTATAATGGGAGAGATCATCCATGAAAAATACGGAAAAGCTATGCGGCATTCCCTGTAGTTATGAAGAATGCAAAATACTTTTAATAATTTACGTTTTTCCTGTTGTGCATACGCAACAAATCCACCCAGGGAGCACAAAGAGGCGTTTGACAAACATCACCAAATGGAGTATTCTTAGTTTGAAGTGGTATCCACCGGGGCTTCCGGGGGATGTCGGGGAATTTTTATGAATTGAATGGAGGAATCTATATGCCAAAGGCAGATATCCTGTTCGATAAAACAGAATTCGTGCTGCGCATGGCGGACAAGCAGGCGATGACCATGAACATCCGTGCGGATCAGATCACGACCATCACCTTCCAGCCCACCATGCAGAAGAAGCTCTTCAAGAAGATCCCCTCTGAGGTCATGCTCATCAAGACCAAGGGCGGCATGGGCGGCCCCGGCGGCGGCGCTGACGGCATGCCTATCACCAAGGAGGCCCTGGAGAGCAAGGAGAAGGGCTCCTGGGACA
>CAKTEB010000035.1 GCA_934546685.1 uncultured Oscillospiraceae bacterium | reverse complement strand
TCCTATGCTAGGGCTGCTGCTGGCCCTGGGGGTAGGGTTTGCCACTGGGATCATCTCCGGCTTCGGCATCGGCGGCGGAACCATATTGATGGTGTATCTCACGCTGCTGGCAGGCGTGGAGCAGACGGCGGCCCAGAGCATCAATCTGCTCTATTTTCTCCCCACCGCTGCGGCAGCACTCCTCATCCACAGCAAGAACCATCAAGTGGAGTGGCGGGCCACCGTTCCGGCAGCGCTGGCGGGATGCCTCAGCGCCGCGGTCTTCAGTCTATGCGCCCTGCACATGGAGCTGGGGCTGCTAAAAAAGCTGTTCGGGGGCTTTTTGATCCTCACGGGGCTGTCGGAGCTGTTCCAGAAGCCGAAAAAATAGGCCGCTCTCCATATGGAAAGCGGTCTATTTCCTTAAAATCCGGTACCCAGGAACCGGAGGTAGCCCTCCAGGATCAGCGACGCCGCCACGGCGTCCACGTTCTTTCGATGCTGCTTCATCTTCTTCCCTCCGGCGGAGAGAATGTTGTGGGCCTCGATGGTGGTGCGCCGCTCGTCCCAGAGCACCACCTCCATACCGGTTTTTTCCGTCAGTATCGCCGCGAATTCCCGGTACAGCTCCGCCCGGGGCCCCTCGGTGCCGTCCATATTCTTCGGGAAGCCCATAATGAGCCGCTCCGGCTGCTTTTCCTTCACAAGCTGGGCCACCCTGTCGGCGGCCTTCTCCCGGTTCCACTCCGAGATCACCGTGGTAAAGCCCACGATCATCCCCGAGGGATCCGACACCGCCACACCGGTGCGCGCGTCGCCGTAGTCCAGCGCCATGACCTTCATATCCATTCCTCCCTGTGTCTTTGGGATGGAGTATACCATATTTCGCCCCTCAGGGCAAGCGCCGCCCCAACATAGGGAAGAAAAACGGGAAAAACCTTTGAAAAATTTGATTTTTCTTATTGACCGAAAAACGGATCTGTGCTAAAATAGTTTCACCTGTGAATTCGGGCGGTATTTCTATGCCCGTTTTCATCTGTGCCGGCCCCAGCGGCCACTCAAATTTTTTATGAGCGCAGTGATACAGGGAGGCAATTTTAAGGAGGTGCCGAAATGCGCGTTAAAGTTACTCTGAGATGCAATGAGTGCAAGCAAAGAAACTACAACACCATGAAGAACAAGAAGAACGACCCCGATCGTCTCGAGATGAAGAAGTACTGCAGATTCTGCAGAAAGCACACCGTGCACACCGAGACCAAGTAATGGAGGCTACCGTCAATGGCAGATGCTAAGAATCAGGAAAAAGAAAACTTTTTCCGCCGGACCGGCAAGCGCATCAGCAAGTGGTTCCGCGAGATGCGGGCTGAGCTGAAAAAGGTTGTCTGGCCCACCAAAAAGCAGGTTCTCCAGAATACGATCGTCGTTCTTATTTCCGTGCTGGTAGTCGGTGTCTGTATCTGGATCTTCGATGCAATCAGCAATCTGGTTGTCCAGTGGCTCATCGGCCTGTTTAACTAAGGCAGGGTGATACCATGGCAGAAGAAGCAAAGTGGTATGTTGTCCATACCTATTCCGCATACGAGAATACCGTTAAAGCTACCATCGAGAAAAGCGTTGAGAACCGGCATCTTCAGGATCTCATCCACGAAGTCCTGATCCCCATGGAGACTGTCACTGAGGTGACGGACTCTGGTTCCAAAACCGTTGAACGCAAGATCTACCCCGGCTATGTATTGGTGAAAATGGTCATGACCGACGAGGCATGGTACATCATCAATTCCGTCCGCGGCGTGACCGGCTTTGTCGGCGCCGACGCAGACGCAAAGCCGATGATCCGTGCCGTCCCCCTCACCGACGAGGAGGTACAGCAGCTCGGCATTGAGAAGCATTCCATTGAGGTCCCCTACGGCCTGGGCGATCACGTCCAGATCACCGACGGCCCTCTTACCACCTTCACCGGTCGTGTGGATGCCCTGGATATCGAGAACAATTCCGTCCGCGTGGTCGTTTCCATGTTTGGACGGGAAACGCCGGTCGAGCTGGAGCTCGATCAGGTAGAGCTGGTTCAGGAATAACCGGCTCGATCCCCCCGGCCCGGCTGGCCGGAACGTGGGAGGGGTATTTTACTCCGCCAAATATACGCTCTGCGTATCACCACATTTTTTCAGGAGGTGCTCTTCATGGCACAGAAAGTAACAGGTTATATCAGACTGCAGATCAATGCCGCTAAGGCTACTGCTTCTCCTCCGGTTGGCCCCGCTCTGGGTCAGCACGGTGTAAATATCGCTCAGTTCATTAAGGAATTCAACGAGCGCACCAAGGATCAGGTTGGCTTCAAGATCCCCGTTGTCATCACCGTTTACGCCGACCGCAGCTTCACCTTCATCACCAAGACTCCCCCCACCGCTACCCTCATCCTGAAGGCAGCCGGTATCGAGAAGGGCTCCGGCGAACCCAACAAGAACAAGGTCGCCACCATCACCAAGGCCCAGCTCCAGGAGATTGCTGAGAAGAAGATGCCCGACCTCAACGCCGCTTCTCTGGAGGCTGCTATGAGCAACGTGGCCGGCACCTGCCGTTCCATGGGCGTCACTGTGGTAGACTAATATTAGCCAACACCCGAGGTTAGCGCGAATCTGTAAAGCGTGCCTCATAACGTGGGAGGATTATTCCGACGAACCACTATAAGGAGGATATTCAATTGAAGAAAGGTAAAAATTATCAGGAGAGCGCCAAGCTCATTGACCGCTCCGTACAGTACGACGCTGCGGACGCCTGCGCTCTTGTTGTCAATACTGCAAAGGCTAAGTTCGACGAGACCGTAGAGGTCCACATCCGTCTGGGCGTTGACTCCCGTCACGCTGACCAGCAGGTCCGCGGCTCCGTAGTTCTGCCCAACGGCACCGGCAAGACCCGCAAGGTTCTGGTCTTCGCAAAGGACGCCAAGGCTGACGCGGCCCGTGAGGCTGGCGCCGACTATGTTGGCGGCATGGACATGGTGGAGAAGATCCAGAAGGAGAACTTCTTCGACTATGATGTGGTTGTTGCTACCCCCGACATGATGGGTATTGTCGGTCGTCTGGGTAAGGTCCTGGGCCCCAAGGGCCTGATGCCCTCCCCTAAGGCCGGTACCGTTACCCCCGATGTGGCCAAGGCCATCAGCGAGATCAAGGCCGGTAAGATCGAGTACCGTCTCGACAAGACCAACATCATCCACTGCCCCATCGGCAAGGTTTCCTTCGGCTCCGAGAAGCTGGTCGAGAACTTCGACACCCTGATCGCCGCCATCATCAAGGCAAAGCCCGCCGCCGCAAAGGGCCAGTATATCAAGTCCTGCGTCCTGGCTTCCACCATGGGCCCCGGCATCAAGGTCAGCACCAGCAAGTATTGATCTGAATTTTCCCGAAATTTGTGCTTGACAGGCAGCGGCCTGTTTGGTATAATAAACAACGCTGCCAGAGACAGCAGGAGGCTTTTGCCATAAGGGTTCCCCATCCTGCCGAGGAAGCACAAATGATTTATGTGTCTTTTGTGTCCTCGTACCGCTCTGGTACGAGGACATTTTTTCTGGAGGTGACATTCACATGCCTAACGCTAAGGTTCTTGAAGCAAAGAAGGCTACCGTCTCTGCTCTGTCCGAGCAGATCAAGGGCGCTTCCGCTGGTGTTTTTGTAGATTACAAGGGTATCACCGTGGCACAGGATACGGAGCTCCGTAATCAGTTCCGTGAGGCCGGTGTTGATTACTCTGTTGTGAAGAACACCCTGACCCGTCTGGCTTGCCGTGACAACGGTTTTGATTTCGATGAGGTTCTCAACGGTACCACCGCTTTCGCAGTGTCCACCGGCGATCCCATCGCTCCCGCTCGTATCGTCAGCCAGTTTGCCAAGAAGAACAAGGTTCTTGCCATCAAGGGCGGCTTCGTTGAGGGAAAGGTTGTTTCCGTAAACGAGCTCAACGCCTTCGGCGAGCTGACCTCCAAGAACGATCTGGTTGCCCAGGTTCTTGGTACCATGCTTGCTCCCATCAGTTCCCTGGCCTTCGTGCTGGATCAGATCCGGCTTCAGAAGGAGGCCCCCGAGGCTGCTGCCGCAGCAGAATAATTTATCACAAAATCTGTTATAATGGAGGATTTTACAATGGCTAGCGAAAAGATTACTGCTATGATTGAAGAAGTGAAGACTCTCTCCGTGCTGGAGCTGGCTGAGCTGGTTCACGCCCTGGAGGAGGAGTTCGGTGTTTCCGCCGCTGCTGCCGCTGCTCCCGCTGCTGGCGGTGCCGCTGCTGCTCCCGCTGAGGAGGAGAAGACCGAGTTCGACGTGGTGCTGAAGGACGTCGGCGCCAACAAGATCGCTGTCATCAAGGTTGTCCGTGAGATCACCGGCCTGGGCCTGAAGGAAGCTAAGGCTATGGTTGACGGCGCTCCCGCCAACGTCAAGGAGGCTGTTGCTAAGGCTGACGCCGAGGCTATGGTCGAGAAGCTGAAGGAAGCTGGCGCTACCGCCGAGCTGAAGTAATTTGGCTTTTTCTTCCCCGCTCTGCTTTGCAGGGCGGGGATTTTTTTGCACATTTCTCCCCTTTCCTATGTTTTCTAAAAAAATTGCGATACTATGCAACCAGCATATTGAAAAAAAAAAAAAAAAAATGGTACATTTTCTATGCAACATGCCAAATTGAAAGGAGAGCATAGGAAAATGAAACGAAAACTATTGCGTGTGCCGCTGATCGTAACGGCTCTGGCCGCAATGCTGACCGTGGGCGCCTTTGCAGCAGACGAGCACAGCCACTGCGTGTGCGGCGGCGAGAACACCGTGGGGGATCATACCGAGCACCAGGCCGTGGAGTGGACGGCCTGGGAGAAGAATGACCAGCTGCCCACGGAGGATGGGTATTATTATCTCACAACTGACGTGAACCTCAACGAGAAATGGCTTGTCAAAAATAATATCGCGCTCTGCCTCAATGGGCACAGTGTGACAGAGACAGTGGCTTTAGAACCCACCATCACATACAATGGAATTTTTGACATTAATGGCGGGACTCTGACCCTCACTGACTGTTCCAATGAAGCCGGTTCCATCCAGAGTGCAGACGGAATCGCCAATCCGGGCATTGCAATTAAGAAGGATGGAACCATGGTCATGTACAACGGCAGCTTTCGCAATCCCACTGACACCGGTTGGCTTCCCTCTGGTGAGTCAGTCGGTTCCGCTGTTTCTATGTCACATGGAACATTTATTATGAACGGTGGCTCTATCTTTGGATGCACTTCGACCACGGACAACAGTGCTCTGGAGATTTATAAAAGTCAGTTTATTATGAACGGCGGTCAAATTTTGGACGGAGTAAACGCCTCCGATAACATTGTTAACCTCTCCAGCAGTTCCTTCACAATGAACGGAGGGACTATATCCGGCAATTCCGGAAGTAAGAACCGTGACGGAATTCAGATTGATTCCTATAGTAGCTTTACCATGAGTGGTGGTACCATCTCAAATGTAGACACTGGTATCGATATTGGGGGTGGCAACGATGTCGTTGAGAACGGCGTTGTTGTTACAAAAAATGGTGAGTTTACCATGAACGGCGGCACCATTCGCTCCTGTGCAAAAGATGGAGTCTCTGGGCGTGGCACATTCACTATGAACAACGGCACCATTGATTCCTGTGCAAAGTACGGAGTCAATGTGGTTAACACATTCACTATGAACAATGGCACCATCAAAAACTGCGATACCGGAATTGCAGTTGATGGAAACACTACAATAAAAGGCGGTCTGATTGAAAACTGCTCCAATACCGGAATTAACGTGTGGCCTTTTGGTACGCTCGCCATAGATGGTGGAACGATTCAGAATTGTGGAAAGTGCGGCATTGAGCTTTACGGTCATTTAAAGATCAGCGGCAGCCCAGTGATTTCCAAGAATTACAACGAGAAAATGCAGGTAAGGAGTATACTTTTCTACAGTCCGTACGCAATCACCGTCTCCGGCCCGATTGGAGATGACGCTTCCATCGGTCTATATACCGACGGCGGATATAGTAATGCCGTAATTATGGGCAGTGACGATTACAAACTCACCTCTTCCGACCTCCAAAAATTCCACAGTGAAAATCTAGAATTAGCCCTCACCTCTAAGACCACTAACGGCAATCTGGAAGGGTTGCTCGCTGAGCGTCCTTCCATTGAGTTTTCTGACGTTACAAATGACGAAAACAGCAAATGGTACTACAACTCCGTAGACTGGGCCACCCGGAACGGCATCACCAACGGCACCTCCGAAACCACCTTCTCCCCCGACCTGGGCTGCACCCGGGCCCAGCTGGTGACCTTCCTGTGGCGTGCCGCTGGAGAGCCCCACGCCAAGAGCGCCGAGAATCCCTTCACCGACGTGAGCGCCGATCAGTATTACTACGAAGCAGTGCTCTGGGCCGTGGAAAAGGGCATCACCGACGGCATGACCAAAACCACCTTTGAGCCGGACCGCACCTGCTCCCGGGGCCAGATCGTCACCTTCCTGTGGCGTGCAGCGGGCAAGCCTGCCTACAAGTCCACCTCCTGCCCCTTCACGGATGTGGAGGCTGGCCTCTACTACCACGACGCAGTGCTCTGGGCCGTGGAGCAGGATATCACCAGGGGCATGACCGAGACCACCTATGAGCCCGACCTGACCTGCACCAGAGCCCAGGGCGTGACCTTCCTCTATCGGGCCAGCAGCTTCCTCCAGTAAGGCCCAACTTACATAGCACGCTTCTATCACATCAGCGTGTCAAAAACAGACTTTTTGACACGCTGCCATTACGGATTTTTGAACTTGAGAAGTTCAAAAATTCGTTTGATTGAACGCGAAGGGCGGGCCTTGCCCCCCCTTCACTCTTCCCCCTGCTGCTCATTTGCATAGCATATTACGAGCAACTTTGACACTCACACATCTCCTCTATACGGACGGCGCGGCAGCGAAAAGCTGCCGAGCCGTCCCTCTTTGTTCACACCGAGGACACATGGCCACTTTAGGATAAAAACAGACACATACAGAAGCTGCAAATCACACAGAATCTTCACATTACGTCCCCCGAACCATTTGCATTGCAAACTAATTTTGTGTATAATGTATACATTCAATTTGGCAGTGCTTCCTGTTTTGTCAGACATTACAACCGGTCTTTCACCGGGGATTGGAGATTATCATGGAGATCAAAGAAATTGGCGCGGTGGCGCAGAAGATCAATGACAATATCAGCCGTGTTCTCATCGGCAAAAAGGACGAGATCGACCTGATCCTGGTGAGCCTCTTTGCGGGAGGCCACGCTCTGCTGGACGACGTGCCCGGCACCGGCAAGACCGTACTGGCCAAGTCCCTGGCCAAGTCCGTCCAGTGCGACTTCAAGCGCATCCAGTTCACCGCCGATCTGCTGCCCTCGGACATCACCGGCCTCAGCGTCTACAATCAGAAAACCGGCGAATTTGATTTCCAGCCTGGTCCGGCCTTCACCAATATTCTCCTGGCCGACGAAATCAACCGTACCACCCCCCGCACTCAGTCCGCCCTGCTGGAGTGCATGGAGGAAAAGCAGATCACTGTGGACGGCGAGACCAAGCCCTTGGGTGCGCCCTTCTTCGTCATCGCCACCCAGAACCCCGTGGAGTCCTCCGGCACCTTTGCCCTGCCCGAGGCCCAGCTGGACCGTTTTCTGGTACGGCTGACGCTGGGCTACCCCACCGCCAGCGAGAGCGTGGACATCCTCACAAACTACATAAACGGCTCCCCCCTGGTCAGTCTCGACGCTGTGACCACCGGTCAGGAGATCACCGAGATCCAGAGCGCCATTTCCGGGGTGCTGGTGTCCGAGCCCGTGAAGCAGTACATCGTTGCCCTGGTAGAGGCTACCCGGAAGCATGAGGACGTGGAGCTGGGCGTTTCCACCCGCGGCATGCTGTCCCTGCTTCGAGCCTGCCAAGCCTACGCGGCCATCCACGGGCGGGAGTATGTGCTTCCTGACGACGTGAAGGCCCTGGCCATCCCGGTATTCGCCCACCGGCTGATCCTCAAGGTCAAGTACAACTCCGCCAATAAGGCCTCCGAGATCGTCACCCGCATCCTCTCCACCGTCCCGGCTCCCACGGAATCCACCACCGAGAAGCTCTAAGGTCAGGTGAAGCAGTATGACAGAGGCGATTTGGCTTATTATCATCGTCGGCCTACTTGCCATTCTCCAGTCCAAGTATTTCTCCCGGGTGGCCTTCCGCCATCTCCACTATGAGCGTAAACTCAGCCGCAAGGCGGTATTCGAGGGAGAAGCCCTGGAGCTTCAGGAGATCATCGCCAACAGAAAGCTGACGCCCATCCCATGGCTTCGGGTGGAGTCCAAGCTGTCCCCCTGGCTCCGGTTCCGCTCTCAGGAGAACCTGGAGATCATGGACGACCGGTTCCACCGGAGCGTGTTCTATCTGCGGCCCTACAGCCGCATCACCCGGCGCTACAGCGTCAAGTGCATCCGCCGGGGCTACTACGACCTGTCCATCACCACTCTCACCGCCGGCGACCTTTTTGGCCTGGACACCGTCAGCCAGGAGGCCCACTCCGATGCGAAGCTGTTCGTCTATCCCAGCCTTCTGGGGCAGGATCAGCTGCCGGATGAGGCCCTGCGCTGGCAAGGGGACGTGTCCGTGCGCCGCTGGATCTTCCCGGATCCCATTCTCATCAACGGCATCCGTGGCTACCAGATCGGCGACAGCCGGAAGGACATCCACTGGCGGGCCTCGGCCCGCACCGGCTCCTTACAGGTAAAGACCCATGACTACACCGTATTTCCCCGGCTGCTGATGGTCTTTAATATCGATCCAGAGGACAACTTCTGGGGACAGCTGACCGAGAAGCAGATGGAGGAGATGGAATACGGCATCCGCACCGTGGCCACCCTGTGCAACTGGGCCATCGTCAATAACATGGAGGTGGGCCTCTACTCCAACGGCACCATTTCCTACGCTGCGGACGTGCCCATTGACATCGAACCCGCCTGCAACGCCGCCCAGATGAATCACATTCTGGAGGTACTGGCGGGGCTGCAGTTCAAGCAGCACGAATCCATCTATCGGACGCTGGAAAAGCTGGTGGAGAACGATACCAGCGAGACGGATATTCTGGTGTTCTCCACCTTCTGGAACAGTTCCCTGGACAGCCGCTGCCAGGAGCTCCGGCATAAGGGCAACTCCGTCACCCATATCACGCTGAGAAGGGAGGCCATCCATTTTGAAGAAACTGCCGATCCAGCGACTGCTGGCTGAATGTATCAATCTGGTGATGGCCCTGCTGTTTGTGATCCCATTGGGGGTACTGGCGGAGCAGCTCTGCGGCTATCCCCTATACCGCTGCTGCCTGATCCCCATGCTGGCCGGGATCGGCTTTGTACTGGGCCGGATCTCCATGACCCGTTCCGCCACCCTGGCCTCAGTGCTCTGCGGCATTGGACTGGTGATCGGAGCGGTGCTGGCGGTGATCCTGACGCCCCACGCTTTGGTCGTAAAGCTGCTTATTACCCTGCTCACCGCGTTCTTCTCTGTGTTCTTTTTCTTCTCCGCCAGAAAGGCCGGGTACAGCATCTATGCCCCCATGGCGATTACCGGCATTCTGCTCCATGTAGCCGTGCTGATTGTCTGTACCGGCATGCAGTGGCCCCAGAGGGTGGCACAGCTCCTCAGCTGGGTGTCCATCGTGTATTTTCTCCTGACGCTGTTTTCCTTCAGCTCCAAGGGCCTCCGGAAGAGCCTCCACAAGGGCAACAGTGAGCGGAAGGTCAACTATCCCGCAGGCATGCAGATGGGGAACTTCTTTCTGGTCACGGGTTTTATCATCATCGCCGCCTTTGTGTCCAACATCTATCCCATCTTCCGGCTGTTTTCCAAGGGCTTTTCCTATGTGATCGCCGCCATCATCTCCTTTTTCGCCTATTTCACCAGCCTCTTTGACAAGAAGACCACCGTGGGCACCGACCCCGTGGATACCGTGGAATCCATCGCTGAGGACAGCATTCTGAATGCCGAGCCCAAGGGCGAGGCCAGCTGGGTCACCTCCATGGTGGAGATCATCGCCTTTGTGGTGGTACTGCTGGTGCTGCTCTATGTGGTCTATAAGCTCATCTGCAAGCTCCGGGCCTCCGGGCTCCGGCTGCCGGGGTTCCTGCAAAACTTCCGGGATCGGTTTGCGCCGGTGGTCATGGAGGATTATGTGGACGAGACCGAAAACCTCTTTAACGTGGGCGAGATGCTTGGGGATACCCGTGATCGGATGAAGAAGGCCTTAAAACGCTTCCGGGAGCGGCCCCAGCGGATGGAGGATCTGCCGGACAGCCGCATGAAGGTTCGCTTTGCGTTTCAGCAGCTACTAAAACGCACGCTGCCCCAGGACCCCGGCGCCATGGCCAAGACCCCAAACGAAATTCTGGAGACCGATACCGCCCAGCAGCAGGATATGGCCCAGTTCATCTCCTACTATAATGCGGCCCGGTACTCTCATGAAGACGTACCGGAGGCCGCGGTGGACTGCGCCAAGAAGATCCTCAAGCAAAAATAACGTTCCCGAAAGCGGAGCCGAAATTCGGCTCCGCTTTGATTGTATTTCCCAAAAATCCCGATGGATCCGGGCCGATTCTGGTACGAGACGTACAAATTGCGCCAAAACCCTTGACATTCCAATCAATTTATCCTATATCTAGTCAATATACCTTTGCGCATATTCCATATAGAAAGGAATTTCTATGAAAGAATCACATATTGGCCATGCGCTCCCGTTTCTGCTACTTGTGCTGATCCTGCTGTTTGCCGGCTGCGGTTCCAATCAGGCGAAAATACTCCCGCAGGATTCAGAGCCCGCCGCCGAGGCCCAGGCCTGGGGCGTTGCCCTGACCAGCCCCACCCCGGAGCCGGAGACCCAGTCCTCCGTTCATGAGATAGACGTGGCTGCCCTGCTGTCCGGCAGCGATACGCCCGTAGCCGAGGGCATGCTCTCTGCGGAGACGGTGCGCATTGCAATCGCGGACTATGACCTTTCCGCCTCCTCCGCCGCGGCCCTGAACCTCATCAACTCCACCTACACCCTGTCGCTGACTGAGGCGCAGAAGTCCGGGCTTCTGGTCTTCCTCTTTGAGGGAGCCGGAGAGAATGACGATCCTCTGGAGCGGAAGGACGCCATGTGCGTGGTGGTCCGGGGCGGCCAGATCCTCTATCTCAGCACCTGCTGCACCACCATCCCCGACCACCCCTTTCTCCCCTGGAAGAATGACGGGAGCGACGTGCCCACCCTGGTATCCGGGATCTACGCCTTCGACACCGTCAATCACCACGGGAAATACGCCGCCCTGCGGGTGCTGGACGATCAGGTGATCCGGTTCCACGACGCAACGGAGTTCTATCCCTCCGTGTCCAACCAGCAGAGCATTCAGGTTCACCGCCGAGGCCGGGAGGAGAACTCCCCAGAGACGGAGCAGTGGGCCAACTCCATTGGCTGCCTTCTGGTGGGCCATGCGGGCACCGAGCCCACCGACGACTACGCCCGCTTCGCCCATGCCGTGGGCATCCTCAAGGAGAGCGCCGGAGGCAGCACCCCCTATCAGGCCGTGGCCACCGGCACCCTGATTGTGGATCGGAGCCTGGGCCAGGACTATCTCCGGGCCGTGGGCTATTCCGACGAGGCCATCGCCGCCATTCAGGGGCAGTAATCAGACCGCATACAACAAAATTTTTCACATAAAGGTAGGATACACATGGAATTTTCCAAACGCATGGACCGCTTCGGCGAATCCATCTTCACCGTCATGAAAAACCGCCGCACCGCCGTGGAGGCCCGGGGCCAGGAGGTCATCGACTTCTCCATCGGCGCACCCAACATCCCCCCCGCTCCCCACATCACCAAGGTGCTCAGTGAGGAGGCCCTGAAGCCGGAGAACTATCTCTATGCCATCGTAGATCTTCCGGAGCTGCTGGAGGCCGTGGCCCAGTGGTATCAGCGGCGCTACGGGGTGACTCTGGATCCCAAGACCCAGATCACCAGCGTTTTAGGCTCCCAGGAGGGCCTGAGCCACATTGGCCTTTCTATCCTCAACGAGGGAGACGTGGTGCTGCTGCCGGAGCCCTGCTACCCGGTCTTTGCCGACGGCACCGCCCTGGCCGGCGCGGAGCTCCACTATATGCCCCTGCGGGAGGAGAACAACTACCTCATCGACCTGGACGCCATTCCCGCGGAGCTGGCCCAAAGGGCCAAGCTGATGATCGTCTCCTACCCCAATAACCCCACCTGCGCTCTGGCTCCTGACAGCTTCTACGACGACCTTATTGCCTTCGCCAAGAAGTACGACATCATCGTGATTCACGACAACGCCTACTCTGAGCTGGTCTACGACGGCAATACCTGCGGTAGCTTTCTGAGCCATCCCGGGGCTATGGACGTGGGCGTGGAGTTCAACTCTCTGTCCAAGACCTACGGCATGGCGGGAGCCCGGGTGGGCTTCTGCATCGGCAATCCGGAGGTGGTAGGCAATCTCCGCACCCTGAAATCCAACCTGGATTTTGGTATCTTCCTGCCCATTCAAAAGGCCGCTATCGCCGCCATCACCGGGGATCAGACCTGCGTTCAGGAGGTCCGCAGCGCCTATGAGGCCCGCCGGAACTATCTGGTGGAGGAGCTTGGGAAGATCGGTTGGCACATTCAGAAGCCCGCCGGCACCATGTTTGTCTGGGCTAAGATCCCCCCGGCCTACAAGACCAGCCAGGACTTCTGTATCGCCCTGCTGGAGCGTGCGGGCGTATCCGTGACCCCCGGCAGCGCCTTTGGCGGCCTGGGCGAGGGCTATGTACGCTTCGCCCTGGTACGCACCCAGGAGGAAATGGCCCGGGCCTTTGCCCGGATCGCGGAAAGCGGCGTATTGGAGGGATAACCTTGAAAATCGGAATCATCGGCACCGGAAATATGGGCGGCGCGCTCATGGATGCCTTCCGCAAGGACGCGGAGAATCAAATGGTGGCCTGTAACCACAGCCAGGAGAAGCTCCGGGCCGTCTGCCAACGCACCGGCGCAGTCCCGGTAGCCACGCCCCAGGAGGCCGTTCAGGGCTGTGACCTGATCCTCCTGGCGGTGAAGCCCATCGTCATGCCAGAGATCCTGCGGGAGATCGCCCCGGTAATCACCCAGGAGCAGATCATCGTATCCATTGCCGTGGGCCTCACCATCGACTCCTATCTGGAGGTGCTGGGCCGGGACAGGAAGGTCGTCCGTGCCATGCCCAACACCCCGGCGGCAGTCCAAGCGGGCATGACCGCCTTTGCCTTCAGCGATAACGTCACAGAACCGGAGCAGCAGACCGTTCTGCGGCTCTTCTCCCTAGCCGGGGGCACCACGGTGCTCCCGGAGCGGCTCATGAACGCTGTCTCCGCCCTCACCGGCAGCAGCCCCGCCTATGTCTATATGTTTATTGAGGCCATGGCCGATGCGGGCTGCTATGCGGGAATTCCCCGTCAGCAGGCTTATGAGCTGGCAGCCCAGGCAGTGCTGGGCTCCGCAAAAATGGTACTGGAATCCGGGAAGCACCCCGCCCAGCTCAAGGACGAGGTCTGCTCCCCCGGTGGCACCACGATCCGTGCCGTGGCCCAGCTGGAAAAGCAGGGCATGCGCAGCGCCGTCATTGAGGCCATCCGCACCTGTGTGGACGCCGCGGGAACCTAAGAATATGTACTTTGCCCCTCTGCCGCATTCCACGGCAGAGGGGCAAAGTTTATAGAATGTTGAATAGATAAGGCTGCTCAATGCGGCTCAGCTGCCGCAGCGTGGCCGAGAGCTCCCGGGTCCTCAGCAGATACTCCTGCCCGTCCTTCTGGCGGCAGGCCTCCTGCAGGCCGGGAAGCAGGATACTCACGCCGTCGGCCTCCGTATGCCGGAGAGCCATGCCAAAAAACAGTTCATGGCGTTCCCATAGAGCGCTGGAGTCCTCCAGCAGCGCCTCTGCCGCCGGGTAGTCCCCCAGCAGCACCTGGGTCTCCGCCTGCTCCAGATATTCCGCAGTCTTGCCGCAGAGCCGCTCCACCCGCCAGGACGTCCACCAGCAGAAGGCTGTCAGGAGCACCAGCATAGCGCAGGCCCATAGGATCTTTTTCATGTTGCCTCCTCCCGGCGGATCACCGTTACAGCACCGGTGGGATCCGCTGTCATCCAGAATACCTGCTCCTGACTGAGCTTCTTCCCCGCCAGCTCCCGATCCAGCCAGACAAGATCCCGGCCAATGACCCGGAGATTTTCCTCCAGCACCCGACCGCAGCTGATAACCGTCACCGGAAAGCGCTGATTGCTGGCCTTTTTCCCGGCATCCTGGGCCGTCAGCGGTGCGTATTGGGGATATAAAAACGTAGTCAGCTGGCCGCTGGTCTCCAAAATAGCGTACTGTACCTGGGATGGCTCCAGGATCCCCTCCTGCCGGAGGCAGCAGCTGAGCTCATCGATGGTCAGGCGGTTGTCCGCCATGGCCTTCTGGTCGATGACCCCCTCCCGGATGATAAACACCGGCTTGCCGCAGAGGAAGCTCCGAAAGCGCACAGACCGGAGGCTCAGCTCCGAGGCCAGCAGCTCCAGGGCCAATAGGGTAAAAATCGGAATCACCCCGGAGAGCAGCGGGATCCCGATGTCCTGCATAGGTACGGCCGCCAGGTCTGAGATCAGGATCGCCACCACCAGCTCTGAGGGCTCCAGCTCCCCCACCTGGCGCTTCCCCAGCACCCGGAGGGTCAGCACGATCACCAGGTATAAGACTACCGTCCGCAAAAACGAAATAAACATTCCATCACCCAGAGCTAGTCTGCCCACGAGCACGGGAATTATGCCTTCCCCCCGCTTTTCGGTTTTCTCTGAATAACGCCCCCCTTCATACAGGCCGTTCCTATGCGCTGCTCTTTTTTGTCACGCATCATTGCGTCACCTGCAAATTCTATCCATCCCGGCCCTTCTCCGGGGTGGACTTTTTTCCGGCTATCTGATATAGTATAAAGGTTATCAGTTTCCAAAAAGGAGGGCATCAGCATGGATGGATTTCTTCCGGTTTCCCAGGCGGATATGGAGGCCCGGGGCTGGGATCAGTGCGACTTTGTCTTTGTGATCGGCGACGCCTATGTGGATCACCCCACCTTTGGCCATGCCATCATCAGCCGTGTGCTGGACGCCCGGGGCTACCGTGTAGGCATCATTCCACAGCCCAACTGGAAGGATCCGGACAGCATCAAGGTTTTGGGCACGCCTCGGCTGGGCTTTCTGGTCATGGGCGGCAACATGGATCCAATGGTAAACCACTATACCGTTGCAAAGCGCCGCCGGAGCTACGACTATTTCTCCCCCGGCGGAAAAATGGGCCTCCGGCCCGACTATGCCACCACCGTCTACTGCAATCTGATCCGCCGCAGCTACCGGCATATTCCCATCATCATCGGCGGCATCGAGGCATCTCTCCGGCGGCTGGCCCACTATGATTACTGGTCGGACAAATTAAAGCGCTCCATTCTTCTGGACTCCCAGGCGGATCTGCTGCTCTACGGCATGGGAGAAAAGAGCATCGTGGAGGTAGCCGAGGCTTTAGACAGCGGCCTCTCCGTGGAGGATCTCACCTATATCCGCGGCACCGTCTATAAGGCCCGAAACCTGGACAGCGTCTACGACTACATCACCCTACCCAGCTATGAGGCGCTGACCTCTGACAAGCGGCACTATGCCGAGAGCTTCTATACTCAATACTGCAATACCGATCCCTATGTGGCCAAAACCCTGGTAGAGCCCTATGACGACCATACCTTTGTGGTGCAGAATCCGCCCCAGGAGCCCCTGACCACCCAGGAGATGGACGACACCTATGATCTGCCCTATATGCGGAATTATCACCCCATGTATGAGAAGGACGGCGGCATCGACGCCATTAAGGAGGTCAAGTTCAGCCTGTCCAGCTGCCGGGGCTGCTTCGGCGGATGCAGCTTCTGCGCGCTGACCTTCCATCAGGGCCGGATTGTCCAGTCCCGGAGCCATGAATCCCTGCTCCGTGAAGCAGAGCTTTTGATCCAGGATCCGGAGTTCAAGGGCTACATTCACGACGTGGGCGGCCCCACCGCCAATTTCCGGCAGCCCGCCTGCGAAAAGCAGAAGACCAAGGGTGTCTGTCCCACCAAGCAGTGCCTATTCCCTTCCCCCTGCAGGAATCTCATTGCGGATCACAGCGATTATCTCTCCCTGCTCCAGGAGCTTCGGGCGCTGCCCGGCGTTAAAAAGGTCTTTGTGCGCAGCGGCATTCGGTTCGATTATTTGCTGGCGGATAAGGACGACAGCTTCTTCCGCGAGCTGGTGAAATACCATATCTCCGGCCAGCTGAAGGTAGCCCCTGAGCACATCTGCGACTCTGTGCTCCAGCTTATGGGCAAGCCCCAGAACGCCGTCTATGAGCGCTTCATCGAGAAATACAATCGGATCAACCAGCAGGAGGGCATGCACCAGTTCGTCGTGCCCTACCTCATGTCCTCCCATCCCGGCTCCACCCTCAAGGAGGCCGTGGCTCTGGCGGAATATCTCCACGCCCATCATCTGAATCCCGAGCAGGTGTCGGATTTCTATCCCACCCCCTCCACCATCTCCACGGTGATGTACTATACCGGCCTGGATCCCAGAACCATGAAGCCCGTGTATGTGGCCACCAATCCCCACGAAAAAGCCATGCAGCGGGCACTGATCCAGTATCGGAATCCCCGGAACTATGACCTGGTGTATGAGGCGCTCCATAAGGCCGGACGTACGGATCTCATCGGCTATGAGCCCCAGTGTCTGATCCGCCCCCGGAAATCCGGCAGTGGAAAGGCCCAGAAATCCGGCGGCTCCCATCATGATTCAAGCTCCCCCGCCAAGCAGCACGCACGAAAAAAAGATCATAGATCTCCCCGATAGTCCCGAATCGCCGGGATGTTCCGTGCAATTCCGCAAACCCATTGCACATTATCCCAAAGCGATAACCCGGGGCATTTCCACGCAATTCGGGGAAGTCCTCCGAGTGTTCGCGCTTTGCGTGAATGTCATAATCCGGGCAATTCCATGTTAAATTGACAAGAGGATTCAGCCTGAGATTTTGCGTCAGAAAAAAGCATTTTCCCGCCGTCCAATGAATTATTTACGCTTTATCCCAAAGCGATACCCCAGGGCATTTCCACGCAATTCGGCTAGAGGTCTCGGCTAGAGATCACGCGTTGGAAAAAGGCATTTTTTCGCAGGCATACTTTGTGTATGTCAAGAAAAAATAACGCATTTCCGGCGCATGAGAGCAGTCGAGAACCGACGACGCATTTGCGTGGAATTGCCCCTCAAAACAAAGAAAGAGTGAAACAGTTTGTCAATGATCGTACTGGACATGGAGTGGAATCAGCCCCTCTCCATGGACTCCCCCCTGGCCATCCGGCTGTGTACCGCCCTGCCCTTTGAGATCATCCAGATCGGCGCCGTGCGCCTGGAGGACGGCGCGCAGTTCAAGGCCACCTGCTGCCTCCAGCAGTATAAGGTACTTTCCCCACGCATCTCCAAGCTCACCGGCATCACCAAGCAGGATGTGAAAAACGGCGAGCGGTTCCAGGACGCCATGGAGCGGTTCCGGGACTTCTGCGGAGAGGATCCCATTCTCCTGACCTGGGGCTTCAACGACCTGCCTATCCTGCGGCAAAACCTCCATTTCTATGGCCTCAGCGACGATTTTACCCAGAAATACTACAACCTCCAGATCATGTTCAACCAGCAGTTCGATCCCGGCCCTCTGGTTCGAGGCCTGAGCTTTGCGGTGGACTTCTTCCAGCTGGAGGTCTCCGACAGCTATCACGACGGCCTCAACGACGCCGCCTACACCGCTGAGGTGGCCCACCACCTGGACATTCCCCGGGGCATCGCCGAATATCCAGAGTATCTCGTCCACTTTGAGGGCGACGGCGACCAGGCCTTTCTGGACTGCCTCCGGTATTCCAACTATACCCGCTTTGAGAGCTTTGAGGACATGATCGCCGACCCCCGGATCATAGAAGTAAAGTGCCCTCACTGCGGTGCGGTCACTGAGAACACCGAGCCCATCTTCCCGGAAAGCGGACGCATGGTCTGGACGTCCCAGTGCCCCCAGCACGGGGGGTATCTGATCCGGGTCAGCTTCAAGAGCAACCGGGACGACAGCATGCGGGCCAGTCGGGTGATCTATCCTCTGGATGAGCCCCACCAGGCCATGTACAAGAAGGCCGTGGAGAAGTCCCTGAAGCCCCGGAAGCCAAAGGCCGCCCCCTTCCGTCTGTTTATCGACGCCGACGGCTGCCCGGTAGTGAATCTGGCGCTGAAGATCACCACCCGCCGCCATATTGGAGCATTCCTAGTCTGCGATACCGCCCACCAGTTCTCCCGCCGGGGCGCTGAGACCATCGTGGTAGATAAGGGTGCCGACAGCGCTGACTTTGCCCTGGTGGCGCGGCTGGCTCCCGGAGATCTTGTCATCACCCAGGACTACGGCCTGGCCGCCATGTGCCTTTCCAAAAACGCCCGGGTCATCGACCAGAACGGCATGCGCTACACCGCGGAGAACATTGACGGGCTGCTTGCCCAGAGGGCCGAGGCCGCCAAGCTCCGCCGGGCGGGAGGCCGCACCAAGGGGCCCAACCGCCGTACCCAGGAGCAGAACGACGCCTTTGTGGAGGGACTGAACCAAATGATCACGGAGGCCTATGACCATGTCAAATCTCAAAAAGTCTCTTCGTGATTGCCTGCTGGAGGCCTCGGAGGAGGTCTACGATCTCCGGGATCTCCAAGAGATCGGCGAGGAGGCGGAAAATCTCTCCTTGGGCTCCATTGATCTCAAGGAATGTAGCTTTTCCGGATGCAGCTTTTTGGATTCCCGGTTCCAGGCCACAGGCTTTGACCGTGTGGTCTTCCGGGACTGCGACCTCACTGGATGCAGCTTCTCAGAATGCGGCCTCCGCCAAGTGACCTTTCTGGGCTGCCGGATGCTGGGGACGAATTTCTCCGACTGCACCCTAACAGGCTGCCGCTTTGAGGACTGCCAGGGCAAATATATGGGTCTGGTGGCCTGCACCCTCAAGCAGCCGGTGCTGTCTGACTGCTCCATGTCCGGAGGCTCTCTGTCCCGCAGCAAGCTCCAGCGGCCATCGATTTCCCGCTGCGATCTCACCCGCTGCGATTTCTCCGGCGCGGAGCTGGGCAGCGTGGATCTCTCTACCTCCGCAATCGACGGGGCCACCTGGACCATTTCTCAGCTGAAAAACATCACTGTCACTACCGCCCAGGCCATAGACCTTGCAAGGCTCATGGGCCTGAACATCGTGCCGTAAGGAGGCTCCCATGGAAACCCTGGATAACGTAAAAGACATCGACTCCACGGACATCCCGGACCTGTATGTGCCCAACTACATGTCCTTCCACAACGAAAATATCTTTCTGGGCAGCTATCAGGGGCTGCGGTTCAAGCTCAGCCCCAACATCGAGGACATGACCATTCTGGCGGAATACTGGTACGGCCCTCTGTGCTATGAAAAGAGCCAAATGGACGGCCAGGACACCTTTCCCCTCAGCGATGAGGGCATTGAGAATATGACCGCCTGGATCCGCGACCTGGCGGAGCATCCAAAAAAGTACGAAGCCGAATAACGAAACGTGCGCACCGCAATTCCGCTGCGGTGCGCACGCTTTTTTCACCCCCAGGACATCTCCATGCCATCTCCCCGCGGCAAGGTTCTCGCCTGGGGCGGCTCCCGCGAGGGTCTGACCGCTGGCTGCACCGATCCCACCGGAACCAAATTTTCCTCTCCCTGGGGCCCTGTGAGGCCCAGCAGAAAGATGGGCAGGTTATCCCGGACGATCTCCGGCAGTTGGGTAAGGGGCAGCGGATTCTCGCCGATCCCCGCCTCAATGGTATAGCCAGGCCGGTCAAAGTCCTGGATGAACCAGTCCTTATAGCCGGCAAAAGAGGAATTGTAGGCGCTCTCCTCCAATCGGTAGTCGGAGGCTGCTGCCATTTGCTCGCCCAATGCCCGTGCCCCGGCGGGCTCCAGATCCAGGAATCGCCAATAGATCTCCTGGCCCTGGGTGTGCCACGCGATGGTCAGGGCCGGATCCAAATTTTCGGTAGTCTGGAACATGGCCAGGGTCTCCGGCTGGCTCAATGGCTCCAGGCCCACATAGTCCCTGGGCGCCGGAGCCGTGAAGCCCAGCTGGGCCTTGATCTCCCGGGCCTCATCCCACCTAGCAGGATAGTTGAGGTTCAGGTCCACACCCTGGAGATCCGCCTTCCATCCCTCTGGGAACGGGATCTCTGGATAGCCCTGGGCAATGGTCTCCGCCGCCCGGTATTCTTTCTCCGTGGCCGCCCCCACCACCAGATCCACCCCGTCCGGGTTTACCATGGGCACAAGGTACAGGGTCACAGCCGCCAGCAATTCCTCCGGATCCAAGTTCAGGAGCCGCACGCCCCGGCTTCTGGCCTCCAGCAAATACTCGAGGCACGAGAGCACCGCCGGAGTGGTGATCCACTCGTTGGCATGGTGCGCCGCGTTGTAATAGACGATTCGGGGCCCGGTGCCTATCCTGAGCTGATAGAGCTTCCGCCCCTGACCTGACTGACCGATGACCCGCTCCCTCAGCCACGGATACCGGGCCTCCAGTCCTCGGAGCACATACCGGAGCAGCGCATAGCTCATGGGCGTATCCTCCGGCACCACCGGAAAATCCAGGGGCACCACCAACAGCTGCCCGAGAGATAATTTCCCGGCATCCAGGACCGGATTTGCCGTTTCGATAGCCCGGACTGTGGTATGGTGCATGGCCGCGATGCTGTCCAAGGTATCCCCCGCTTTGACGCGGTGGAGCGTGTAGCCCGTCAGATAGGGGGCCAGCAACTCCTCGTCAGTACCGCCGCCCTGCTTCTGTCGAAGCGCCTCTATCGTGGAACACCCTGCCCGCCGCAGGGCCAGAGCTGTCAATTCCTTCTGCATATAAAACTCCCTCCCCGGAAGCCTATGCCGGAGAGGGAGCTTTTAGACGATGAAATTGAACTTAAATCTTAACGCATTCCGCAACCTGGGCAGTCTCGTCAATGGAGCACGCCTCGGAATACTCCACCTTATCGATGACGCAGCCGCCCCGGATCACGCCCTTGCAGCCCATGGCCATCAGCGGGAGGATCTGGCTGTCGTTGCCGCTCCAGATGTGGAATGCATCAC
>CAKTEB010000034.1 GCA_934546685.1 uncultured Oscillospiraceae bacterium | reverse complement strand
AAAGCCGGACTTGCCGGTATCGGAATCGATGGGGTAGCCGAAGCGGTTGAGCTCCAGGCCGAAGGCGTCGGTGAGGCCGGTGACCTGGCCGGAGGCGAACACCACGGAGTCGCACTCCAGGACCTTGGTGGAATCGGGGACCTGATTCTCCACCAGGTTGCGGTTCTCGTCGAAGTAGAAGCTCTCTACCTCATGGACGCGCAGACCGGTGACCTGCTCCTCGGTGCCCTCGATGGCCTCGTTGGAATGGCCGTCGTAGAACCGGACGCCCTCCTCCTTGGCCTCCTTGATCTCCTGCTTGTCCGCCAGCATCTTCTCGCCCTTCTCCAGGCACACGATGTTGACCTCGCAGCCCATGCGGCGCAGGGTACGGGCGCAGTCGATGGAGACGTTGCCGCCGCCGATGATGCAGACCTTCTTGCCCAGGTCCAGCTTCATCTCATAGCCGGGCACCGCCAGCTTCAGCCGGTTGTCCTTCAGCAGCTGCACGGCGGTGTAGACGTTGCGGAAATTGGAGCCGGGCAGATAATTGAGCTTCTTGCCCACGGAGGTGCCGATGGTGACGAGCACAGCATCGTAATCCTTCTTGAGCTCTGCCACGTTCTCCACGGGGGAGTTCACCAGCAGCTTCACGCCGGTATCGGTGATGTCCTTGATCTCCTTGGCCACGTCGGCGCCGGGGATACGGAACTCGGGCATGCCCTTGGCCATATGGCCGCCGGCGATGGGATCCTTCTCGTAAACGGTCACATCATGGCCGAGCTTCTTGAGGTAATAGGCAGCCGTCATGCCGCAGGGGCCGCCGCCCACAACCGCGACCTTCTTGCCGCTGTCGGGCTTCTGGAAGCCCTTATTCTTCCACAGCTGGGTCTCGTCATGCTCCGCGGCAAAGCGCTTCATGGAGCAGATGGAGATGGCGCGGTTCAGCTTCTCCCGCTTGCAGGCGGTCTCGCAGCGATGGTTGCAAACATAGCCCAGGGAATGGGGGAAGGGCACCTTCTCGTGCATCACCGCGTGGGCCTCGTCGTACTTGCCCTGGGCGATGAATCGCAGGAAGGCGGGGATATCGATATGGGCCGGGCAGTCGGCACGGCAGGGTACCAGCGCCTGCTCACGGGGCAGGTCGGACCGGAACAGGCCCTCCATGTCCACCAGAGCGCCGGTGGGACACACCTCGACACAGGCGGAGCAGAACCGGCAGTCGGACTGGTTGAGCGGCAGGTCGTCGGGAGTGGAGATATAGGTCTCCAGGCCCTTCTTCTGATAGTCGATGGCTCCGACCTTCCGGAGGCTGCCGCAGGCGCGGACGCAGCGGCCGCACTGGATGCAGCGGTCATTCTCGCGGATGATGACAGGGGTGCCGGTGCCGATCTTCAGGGTGGTCTTCTCGGGGAACTCGTCCTTCATGCGGGCATGGAGAACACCCAGATACTGCCACATCGCCTGGAGCTCGCAGTTGCCGTAGGCCCGGCAGCCGGTGCAGTCGTGGGGATGGCCAGCCATGATGAGCTCCAGGGCGATCTTCCGGAGCTGGGACAGCTGCTCGGACTTGGTATGTACCTTCATACCCTCCTGGACCTCGGTGACGCAGGAGGAGACAGGGGCCTCCTGGCCGTCGATCTCCACCACGCACATCTTACATCCGCCGGTGGCAGGCAGATCGGGATGGGAACACAGATGCGGGATATAGATGCCCGCGGCCAGAGAGGCTTCCAGTACGCTCATGCCCTCTTCGGCCTGAATCTCGGTGCCATCTATAAACAAAGAAATTTTGCCCATTTGCTTAAACTCCCTTATATAGATTGTCGCTTTGCCCCGGCCCTGACAGCGCGGGACAGCCTGCCCCCTCTGGGCAGGCGCTTCTTGGCCTATTGTACCACACCGCCCCACGCCATTCAACCGTTTTTTCAGGTTTCTTTCACTGGAAATTCCACGAAAATCCCTGAATTGGCAGGTTTGTTGAAGCTAATTCGTGCATTTTGACTGTTAGTCATTCCTACGTTTTCTGCTTTTCTCGACACACCAGCCCAGGGCAAGGAGGATGGCGACCGCCAGAACGGCTCCCCCAAGCAGCGCCCAGCCTGTGTGATCCTTCTTCTCCCGCTCCTCCGCCGGAGCCGGGGTGTTTGCGGCAAAATCCGGGGCAATGGTGATCTCCGGGGCGGCGTAGGCGTAGTCCATGGGCAGGGCCTCCCGACGGGCCTCCGGCCAGGCGGCGGTCAGGGCATCCCATTGGGCCTGGCTCCCGGCATAATCGACGGTTTCCAGGCTGTCACAGTCGTCCAGGAAGGATTCGTCCAGGTTCTCCAGCCCCTGGGGCAGGGTCACAGAGCGGAGATTTTCGCACCGGGAAAAGGCATTGCCGCCGATGCTGCGGACGCTGTCCGGGACAGTCAGCTCCGTGAGGCTGGGGCAGTCCGCCAGAGCGCCGCTCCCGATGGAGTACAGGTTTTCCGGGAAGGTGACGGCGGCGAGGTTTTCGCAGTCCCCGAAGCTGTAATTCCCCAGCACCGTAAGGTTCTCGGGCAGCACCAGGTTCTCGATGCCGCTGGAGGCAAAAGCGCAGTCAGAGATCATGGTCAGGCTGTCCGGCAAAATCGCCTCCCGGAGGCTGGTACAGCGCTCAAAGGCGGAGCTTTCGACGGTCTCCAGCTGCTGATTCCAGACTACATTCTCCAGCCCCGTGCAATGATAAAAGGCCAGCGTACCGATGGCCCGAAGCGGCTCCGGCAGGGTCACGGTGCGAAGGCTCTCCTTTCCGTGGAAGGCAAATTCCGCAATCTCCGTCACGCCCTCCGGCAAAGTGAGCTCTCCCAGATTTCCAACGCCGGTGACGAGAACCGTCTCCCCGTCCCGCTCCAGAAGCAGCAGGTCTCCCTCCATCCACAGCACGGGATTCCCCGGCTCCACGGTCAGCTGCTCCAGCCCCGCCTCCATAAAGGTGCCGCCGCTGAGATTTTGGAGGCTGGCCGGGAGCGTAAGACTCCGAATGCCGGAGCCCGCGAATTCCCCATGGCCTAAAAACTCCAGGTTCGGAGGCAGGGTCAGCGACCTCAGGGCGCCGCACCCGGAAAAATTGTTGCCCGTCATTTCGGTCAGGCTGTCCGGCAGGGTGACGCTTTGGAGCGCCGTGCAGCCGGTGAAGCACATCCCCATGTTCTCCACTCCCTCCGGGATCACCAGGGCTTCCAGAGAGGTACAGGTGTCGAACACATCGCTCATCTCCCGGATTCCCTGGCCCAGCTCCACAGTTTGGAGCTCCGTGCAGCTCGCAAAGGTGCCGCTGAGCTTCTCGACGCCCGGGATTCTGGCCCAGACCGCCGGATTGCCAGAAAAGGCATAGCTTCCAATCTCCTCTACGGTATCCGGCACCAGAATCTCCGTAAGGCCGCAGCCGGAAAAGGCCGCCTCCTGAATAGCTGTGACGGAGGCCGGGATCTCCACCTGACCAAGGGATTCGCAGTTTTCAAAGCAGCTGGTGGTGATGATCCGAAGGTTTTCCGGCAGCCGCACCCGCTCCAGGGACGCGCACTCGGAGAAGCATTTGGGGCCGATCCAGGTGACGCTGTCGGGAATGTCGATCTCCCGGAGCATCGCGCAGTTTTGGAAGCAGCCCTCCCCCAGCTGGGTGAGATCCGGGCCCAGGGTCACAGTGGTGAGGTTTTCGCAGATGGAAAAGGCGAAATTGCCCAGGGTGGTAACGCCTGGCTCGATGACCACCTCCGTGACCTCCTTCCAGGCGTTCCGCCAGGTGACGGTGGTTGCGTAATTGTCCATCTTGCCGTTTCCAGAGACGGTCACCACTCCGTCCTCTAATGTCCAGGTCACGTCCGGGCCGCACTGGCCGGAGGTCACCGTGTCCGCCGCCCTGGCGGGCGCCAGCAGAAGCCCTAATAAAAATAGTATCAGTCCGATCCGTTTCATACGCACCTCCTCCATCCGGTTGCCCATACGCTTTCAAATCCAGAATACCATAGTTTCCCTCTTTTAGCAAGATGAAACCCCGGAGGCGGGCGGCCTCCGGAGCTTCTGCAACGCTTATTCTATTGGGGCTGAATTCTCGGAGGCATCCGTATCCTGGCTGGGCAGCGCCGGGTTATAGACAGTGTGGATCCCGGCGGGCAGCTCCAGCTTTTCCAGCCGGATCACATTGCTGGCGCTGATCTTCCAGGCCACATAGTAGAGGTTCCCCTCCCAGACCGCGATCTCCGCTGCGGTGTCCAGCGCCGTGCGGACGACCGCCTGCCCTCCCAGAACAGTCTCCATCTCTCCGGTGTCAAGATCCATCCGCTGGATCGTCTCCACGGAGTAGTCCCGCTTCTGTGCCCAATAGAGGCTGCCGTTTTCGATGCCCAGGAGCATCAGCGTCTCGCCCTCGGTGCTCCCCAGGGCCGTCCGGGCTCCGGTATCGTAGTCCACTTTATAAATCGTGAAATTGTTCTGCCGATCCCGCTCCGCCGCCAGGATATCGTCCGGGCCGAACAGCGCCGCCTCATAATGGGCCACGGCATCGGTACCGGTATCCAGGAGCGTATAGGTCTGGCTGCTGGCCGGATCCACATAGCCCATGGCCCCGCTGGCGCTGAGGAAATAGATCCGCCCCTGATGGGTCCCCTGGAATCGGGCCAGCTTCATCCGCAGCGCCGGGACCTCCTGGGTGTCGCCGGTGGTGAGGTCCGTGGCATACCAGTTCCAATAGAGCTTCCCATCCAGCAGTGCCACGGGCTCCACGGCCACCCCGTCGTCCTTGCTGAGGGCCAGCAGATACTGGGCCATGCCGTCTTCCAGCCGGTAGACCGCCCCGGTGTTGGAGCAGGTGATATACACGCCGTCCTCGGTGCTGAGGATCCGGCAGCCGATGCCCTGCACCACCAGATCCCGGTCCGTCATCTCCCAGTTGTAGCGGTAGACCCCTGCCGTGGGATCCACCAGATACAGCCCCTCCGCCGTGGGGGTCAGGTCGTAATACTCGTGGGACTCATTGAAGTCCTCGGTGATGTCGCCGGCCTCCGACCAGTAGGGCGCCGGGCGCAGCTGGGCGGTGCCGTAAATGGCAGTGGTCTCATAGCACTTCACAGCACTCTTCGCGGTCAGGTCATAGTCGAAGAGGCCGCTGCCGCCCTCCGCCCCGCTGGATTCCACCTGGGTCACATAGATGTGCCCCGGGCCCAGGGTCCAGGCAGACAGGGAGGTGAAGGCCGACGCGTCCGCCTCCTCCAGCAAGGCCGTGGTCTCCCCGGTGGCTCCGTCACAGCTGATTACCGTGGTCGTCTGTCCATCCACCGACAGGCCCACGGTGTGCATAAGGTAGAGCTTGCCGTCCCAGGCGCCCATGGTCACATAGCCATCATCCAGGGTGGTGAGCTCCCGGAGCTCCCCCGTGGACATATCCAGGCAGTAGAAAACAAAATGCCGGGTGTCGCCGATGGTCTGCACTGCCTCCAGGTAGAGGTTCTGGGTGTCCACCCCGGCGATGGCGCCGGTGACGGTGGTGCCGGTCATCCGCAGCACCTGTTCATATTCTGTGGGGTCTCCCTCCTCCGGGGCCCAGAGGATCTCCACCTCCCCGGTGGCAAGGCGCATCCGGCGCAGGCTGCCGCCCGTCATATTCACACCGTAGACATAGCCCCCGTATACCCCGCAGGGCCACAGCTCACTGCTTTCCTCATCCAGCGGCCTAAAGTACAGGGGTTCTCCGCTGTCCATGGACGCTACATACAGGTTTCCATCCTGCCTCCAGCATACATAGCCATCGCTGACGCCCATGAGCTGGGGCCAGCCGGAGCCGGCCTCCCCCAGCACCATCATGGCGCTGACCGTATCCCCCTGCACCTGATAGAGGGTGCGGTCCGCCTGGCTCAGGCAGTAGATCTCCCCCTCGGACTGGATCAGGCTGCAATCGCCGGTCTCCAGGATCACCTTGGTCTCATGGGTGTCCGGCTCCATGGAGATGAGGCCCGCATAGGGATCCGCGAAATAGACCCGATCCGCCGTCACCTTCACCTGGTAGTCCATCACCGCCGTGGAATCTATGGGCGAGGTCTCGTCCTCCGTGACGATGGGCTCCTCCCGGGCGCTGTCCGGCACAGGATCCGGGGTGGTCACCGGCGCAGACACTGCGGGGGTCGGCGATGGGCTCAGGCTCTCCCGGCCCTCCCGATTCCAGAGCTTTGCAGCGCTGACCCCCAGCAGCAGCACGCCGCAGAGCAGGCAGGCCGCCAGGGAGATCCACTTGAGGCCCGCCCGGGGTCGTTTTCCAAGCTTCTGGGCGTCCAGCACCATCCGGTCGCTGACGTATCCCAGGCCGTCGATGATATCCTCAGGCTTCATCGAGCATCCCCCTTTCCCGCAAATATTCCATCAGCTGCTTCCGCACCCGGTGGAGGCTGGTCCGTACCCTCCCCTGAGTCCAGCCCAGGCGCTGGGCAATGTCCCGGATGGGCTGAAGATACCAGTACCGAAGCAGGAACATCCGCCGCCGGTCCTCCGGGAGGGTGGCTAAAAACTGCTCCAATACCCTTCCCAGCTCCGCCGCCTCCAGGTGCTTTTCCACATTGTCCCCGGAGGGAACGCACTCTCCCAGCTCCTCCAGGGCCAGGGTCATCTCTCCGCCCCGCTTCTCGGCCCGGCGTCTGCGCCAGAGGTCGATGGATTTGTTCCGGGTGATCCGCCCCAAAAAGCCCTGGAGACAGCCCGGGCGCTGGGGCGGAATGGCGTTCCAGGCCGCCAGCCAGGTGTCGCTGAGGGTCTCCTCGGTGTCCTCCCGGTTGCGGAGGATGCCGTAGGCGATGGAGCCGCAGTAGGGGCCGTATTTTTGATTGGTCTCGGTGAGGGCGTCCTCGCTGCGAAGGAAGTAGAGCTCTATGATGTGGGCGTCGTCCATGGTGTGCGCCTCCTTTTCTCGTCTTTCTATTATAACGGACGGAAAGAGGATGGGAAAGGTTACAGGGGGAGGAAAATATTTTTTGAGGGGATTTGATGGTCTGCCGCTTTCTTACCGCACTGCGTTGACCCATGCCCTCTGGGGCCGCTGGTTTTCCAGTGCAGGAAAGAAAAAGTATCACGCCACACACAATAAATAATATAGAGCAAACCAGAGAAACTACCACAGAGACGTAAAGCAAAGTGAAAATCCTTTTTACACACCTTTTACGCACCGGGGATTTCAGACTTTACATTTCCCCTGTATCATGAAAGCCGTAACAAGGAAATCCAAACAATGAAAACAAAAAAGGAGTAACGATCATTATGAAAAAGTTCATTTCACTGCTTGCAGTATCCGCTATGCTGGTAGGCTGCATGGCTGGCTGCGGAAGTAACGCCGCATCCTCCGCCGCTGCCTCCGCCCCCGCCGAGACGGCCGCCGCCACCGAGGCCGCTCAGGAGACCAAGGCTCCCGAGACCTCCGCTCCTGCCGCTTCCGCCGCCGAGGCTACCGAGGCTCCTGCCGCCTCCGCCGCTGAATCCACCGGCTCCGGCCTGACCTCCGACATCACCGTTGTTTCCCGTGAGGAGGGCTCCGGCACCCGTGGCGCCTTCGTAGAGCTCATGAAGATCGAGGACGACGACGGCGACCACACCGTTGACACCGCTGAGATCAGCAACTCCACCTCCGTTGTGACCCAGACGGTTTCCGGCAACACCGCCGCCATCGGCTACATCTCCCTGGGCTCCCTGAACGACACCGTTAAGGCCCTGGAGGTCGACGGCGTAGAGCCCACCGTGGAAAACATCAAGGCCGGCAGCTACGCGGTATCCCGTCCCTTCGAGATCTGCTACAAGGAGGAGAACCTCACCGACCTGGGCAAGGACTTCATCTCCTACATCATGAGCGCTGAGGGCCAGAAGATCGTGGACGACGAGGGCTACATCGCCATGGACGAGAGCGCTGAGAGCTACACCGGCTCCGGCATGAGCGGCAACCTGAGCCTCAACGGCTCCACCTCCGTCTCCCCTCTGATGGAGAAGCTGGCCGAGGCCTACAAGGCCATCAACCCCGACGTGACCATCGACATCCAACAGACCGGCTCCGGCGCTGGCATCACCGCCACCGCTGACGGCACCTGCGAGATCGGCATGAGCAGCCGCGCCCTGAAGGACGAGGAGCTCGCTCAGGGCATCACCGAGGAGCAGATCGCTCTGGACGGCATCGCAGTCATCGTCAACAAGGACAACGGCCTCACCGGCCTGACCTCCGAGCAGATCCGCCAGATCTTCGTTGGCGACATCACCAACTGGGCTGAGTTGGGCTAAGCACCCACCCCATGAACACCAAGCCCCGCCGCCTGAAGCTCAGCGGCGGGGCTTTTGAGAAGCGGCAGCACTGCACGGCAGTATTGCCCGAGATGCGGATATGAATTTTGGGCCGGCCTATTTGCGGCCCCTGCGAGGAATGACTATGAAAAAATATAAGGAACAGATCATGCAGGTGGTATTTCTCCTGACTGCCTGCGTGTCCATTGCGGCGGTGGTGCTGATCTGCGTATACCTGCTGGGCAGCGGCATCCCCACCATCTTCAAGATTGGCCTTTCCAACTTCTTCGGGAAGGTCTGGAAGCCCAGCAAGGACCTCTTCGGCATCCTGCCCATGATTTTGGGCTCCATCTATGTGACCGCCGGAGCCATCGTCATCGGCGTGCCCATCGGGCTCCTGTGCGCCATCTATCTCTCCCGGTTCTGCCCCAAGCCCATCTACCGGATCCTGAAGCCCGCGGTGGAGCTTATGGCCGGCATCCCCTCCATCGTCTACGGCTTCTTCGGCCTGATGGTCATTGTGCCGGTAATCCAGAAGCTCACAGGTACCAGCGGCAAGAGCATGCTCACCGCCTCCATTCTCCTGGGCATTATGATCCTGCCCACCATTATCTCCGTGTCGGAGGCCTCCCTGAACGCCGTACCCAACAGCTACTATGAGGGCTCCCTGGCACTGGGCGCCACCCACGAGCGCAGCGTCTTCTCCGCGGTGCTCCCCGCCGCAAAATCCGGCGTCATGTCCGGCATCATCCTGGGCGTGGGCCGGGCCATCGGCGAAACCATGGCCGTCATCATGATCGCGGGCAACCAGGCCATCATGCCCTCGGGGCTTCTCAAGGGTCTGCGCACCATGACCGCCAACATCGTCCTGGAGATGGGCTATGCCTCCGGCCTCCACCGGGAAGCCCTGATCGCCACAGGCGTTGTGCTGTTTGTGTTTATTCTCATCATCAACACCTGCTTCTCTCTGCTGAAAAGGAGGAGCGCTTAAATGGATAGAACGAAAAAGATCAATCAGGTGACATTCCGGGAAAAATGGCAGAGCTACCTGCGCCATCCCATGGCCCTCGTCCAGTTTCTGCTGGTGCATCTGGCGGCGATCCTCACGGCCCTGGTGGTGCTGTTTCTCATCGCCTATGTGCTCATCACCGGCGTGCCTCACATCCACAAGGAGCTGTTCGCCTGGACCTGGACCACCGACAACCAGTCCATGGTCCCCGCCCTCATCAACACCCTGGTCATGACCCTCATCAGCCTGCTCATCGCCGTGCCCATCGGCGTCTGCGCCGCCATCTACATGGTAGAGTACGCCAAGAAGGGCAATAAGCTGGTAAAGCTGGTGCGGCTCACCGCCGAGACCCTCCAGGGCATCCCCTCCATCGTCTACGGCATCTTCGGCTATGTGTTCTTTAACGTGGCCCTGCACCTGGGCTTCTCCATGATCTCCGGCGCCCTGACCCTGTCCATCATGATCCTGCCCCTGATCCTCCGAACCACCGAGGAGGCATTGATGGCAGTGCCGGATATGTACCGGGAGGGCAGCTTCGGCCTTGGGGCCGGACGGCTGCGGACGGTGTTCCGGATCGTGCTTCCCTCAGCCATGCCCGGCGTGCTCTCCGGCGTGATTTTGGCCATTGGCCGGATCGTGGGCGAAAGCGCTGCCCTCATTTACACCTCCGGCGCCGGCACCGGAAATCTGTCCTTTATCAAGAACGGAGCGTTCAGCCTCACGGCTCCCCTGCTCCAGTCCACCCGGACCCTGTCGGTCCACATGTACGCGCTCATGAGCGAGGGTCTTTACACGGATCAGGCCCACGCCACTGCGGTGATCCTCATGGTGCTGGTGATCGGGCTCAATGCCCTGTCCTCCTGGGCCGCCAAGAAGCTCACCCGGCAATAAGGAGAAACAAGAATGGATAAAATTACGATCAAAAATCTGGATCTATACTATGGGGATTTCCACGCCCTCAAAAATATCAATCTAAACATTCCCGCCAACGAGATCACCGCCTTCATCGGCCCCTCCGGCTGCGGCAAATCCACCCTCATGAAGTCCATCAACCGGATGAACGACCTGGTGGAGGGCTGCCGGATCACCGGCTCCATTAAGTTGGGCGATCAGGAGATTTATGGGGGCATGGACGTCAGCGACCTGCGCCGCCGGGTCGGCATGGTGTTCCAGAAGGCCAACCCCTTCCCCATGAGCATCTTCGACAATGTGGCCTACGGCCCCCGGACCCACGGTATCCGCAACAAGCACCAGCTGGAGGAGATCGTGGAGAAATCTCTCCGCTCCGCCGCCATTTGGGACGAGGTCAAGGATCAGCTGAAAAAGAGCGCCCTGGCCCTGTCCGGCGGCCAGCAGCAGCGGCTGTGCATCGCCCGGGCTCTGGCGGTGGAGCCGGAGGTGCTGCTGATGGACGAATCCACCTCCGCTCTGGATCCCATCTCCACCGGCAAGATTGAGGAGCTGTGCGTGGAGCTCAAAAAGGACTACACCATCGTCATGGTCACCCACAATATGCAGCAGGCGGTTCGGGTATCGGACAAAACGGCCTTCTTCCTGCTGGGAGAGGTTATTGAATACGGCGACACGGAGAAGATGTTCTCGGTGCCCACAGACAAGCGCACCGAGGATTACATCACCGGGCGGTTCGGCTAAGGAGGAATTTCCGCATGAGAAAGACATTTGACCAGCAGCTGGAACTGCTGAGCCAGGAGCTCACCCACATGGGAGCCCTGTGCGAGACGGCCATCGCCTCGGCCACCGAGGCCCTGAAGACCCGGGACGGCGCCCTGGCCGCCAAGACCATCGCCTCGGATCAGGAGATCGACCAGCAGGAGCGGGAGATCGAGCGGCTGTGCCTGAAGCTCCTTTTACAGCAGCAGCCCGTGGCCCGGGACCTCCGGCAGATCTCCTCGGCCCTGAAAATGATCACGGATATGGAGCGCATCGGCGACCAGGCCGCGGACATCTCCGAGATCGTCATGTATATGACCAAGGAGAACCTGGACGGCCAGCTCCAGCACATCGACGCCATGGCCAAGGCCGCCTCCGCCATGGTGACCCGCAGCGTGGAGGCCTATGTAAAGAAGGATCTGGCCCTGGCCAAGCAGGTCATCGCCGATGACGACCAGGTGGATCGGCTCTTTGAGGACATCAAGGATGAACTGATCTCCATGATCGCCGCGAACCCCGGCTGCGGAGAGCAGGCCCTGGATTTCCTGATGATCGCCAAGTATTTAGAGCGCATCGGCGACCACGCCACCAATATCGCCGAGTGGGTGGAGTTCTCCATCCTGGGCCGTCATCCGGAGCAGGACGAGGACGGCGCCGTGGAGGATCGGAATACGCCCAGCGAGCGGTAATGTCCCACTGGCACGGAAAAGGGCGCGCTGCATGACCGTATGCAGCGCACCCTTTCTTTTTCATTTTATCCCGGAGGGATACCTCAAACTATTCTCTATTCGTTCTTCTCTATATTCTCTTGCAGGCCGCCGCGGGATCCCCGCGGCGGCCTGCCTCGTTTACTCCAGCATATGCTGTCCGGTATACAGCTCGTAGTACCGTCCGCCCTTTGCCAGGAGCTCCTTATGATTTCCGAATTCCACGATCTGACCGGCCTCGATGACCGCGATCTTGTCGGCGTTCCGCACCGTGGAGAGCCGGTGGGCGATGATGAACACGGTCTTCCCGTGCATCAGGCCGTCCATGCCCTTCTCGATCACCTTCTCCGTCCGGGTATCGATGGAGGAGGTAGCCTCGTCCATAATGAGCACCGGAGGCTTCGCCACTGCCGCGCGGGCAATGTTCAGAAGCTGCCGCTGGCCCTGGGACAGGCTGCCGCCGTCGCCGGTGATGTAGGTCTGGAAGCCCTCGGGCAGGGACATGATGAAGTGGTAGGCATTGGCCCGCTTGGCCGCCTGGATGCACTCCTCGTCGGTGGCGTTGAGCCGCCCGTAGCGGATATTCTCCATGATGGTGCCGGAGAACAGGTGGGTATCCTGGAGGATCACCACCAGGCTCCGCCGGAGATCGTCCTTCTTGATGTTCTTGACATCGATGCCGTCATAGAGGATCTGGCCCTCCTGAACGTCATAGAACCGGTTGATGAGGTTCGTGATGGTGGTCTTGCCCGCGCCGGTGGAGCCCACAAAGGCGATCTTCTGGCCGGGCAGGGCCTCCACGGAGACGTGCTTCAATACAGGCTTCCCCTCCACATAGTGGAAGGAAATATCCTGCACCTGGATATGGCCCTTCACAGGCACCAGGCCCTTGTCGGTCTTCCAGGCCTCGCCGGAGCAGGTGACCCAGTCGCCGGTCTCCCTGCCGTTTTCGTCCACGGGGACCATGGTGATGGCGCCGTTGTCCACCTCAGGCTCCGCAT
The DNA here is from genome assembly GCA_934546685.1 of uncultured Oscillospiraceae bacterium. GTDB lineage: Bacteria > Bacillota > Clostridia > Oscillospirales > Oscillospiraceae > HGM13006. The sequence continues at coordinate 8,812 of CAKTEB010000034.1, read as the reverse complement.
CCATCACCGCGAAGATCCGCTCCGCACCGGCTACGGCGCTGAGCAGGGTGACGATCTGCTGGGAGACCTGGTTGATGGGCATTGCCACCTGCTTGGTATAGTTGAGGTATACGCCCAGGGAGCCGATGGTGAATACCACGCCGCCCAGGGCCGTACCCTGGATCACGAACAGGCCGCCCACCACCGCGGTGATGGCGTAGCAGATGCCCATGACCTGGTTCAGCACCGGCATGATAATCATGCCCACATAGGTGGCGTCCATGGCCGCGTCCCGGTAGGCCACGTTTTTCTTGGTGAACGCCTCCTTGATCTCTTCCTCGTAGTTGAAGGCCTTGACCACCTTGATGCCCTCGACCATTTCCTCTACATAGGCGTTGACCTGGCCCAGGTTCTTCTGCTGCTTCCGGTAGAGCTTCTTGGATTTCTTGCTGATCTTCTGAACAATGATATAGTCCACCGCCAGCACCACCACAGTGATGATGAACAGGATGTAGTTCAGATAGATCATCATAGCCACGGTGCCCACAAAGGTCAGCGCCGAGGAGATCAGCATGGTCACGGTCTGCTCCATGGCCATCTGCACGTTGTCCGCGTCGTTGGTAAAGCGGCTCATGATCTCACCGTTGCCGTGGGCGTCATAGTAGGAGATAGGCATTTCCTGGAGCTTGTCGAAGAGATCCTTCCGGAGCCTGTTGATGGCCCGCTGGGAAAGGAAGCTCATGAGCAGGCCCTGGCCATAGGAGGCCGCCGCGCCCAGAATGTAGATGCCCAGGAGCTTTAAGAGCTCCCCGGCCAGCGCCATCCAACAGTGGGAATTCCAGCTCTCGCCGATATAGGGCACGATATAGACGTCGATCAGGGGCTTGAGAAAATAGCCGGCCGCCAGAGAGGCCAGGGTGGAAATGAGCATCATCACCAGCACGGCGATCAGCAGGGCCTTATTGGCTACCACATAGTTGAGGAGCCGGAGCAGGGTGCCCTTGGTGTCCTTGGGCTTCCGGAAGTCCTTGGCGCCGCCGGGGCCCCGCTGGCCCCGCATGGAGCCGGTGTAGTTTTCGTCCTCGTCCTCCTCGTTCTCCTGGGCCTTCTTCTTGCCCTTGGTGTCTACCTTGGGAGCCGTATCCTTTTTCTTACTCATCCAGATCGCCCCCTTCCTGCTGAGATGCGTAGATGGCCTGATACACCGGGCTCCGGGCCATGAGCTCCTCATGGGTGCCCATGTCGCTGAGCTTGCCCTCATCCAAAACGATGATCTGGTCGGCGTACTGCACCGAGGAGATCCGCTGGGCCACCAGCAGCACGGTGGTATCCTTATACTTGCTGTAGAAGGTCTCCCGGATCTTGGCCTCGGTGCCGGAGTCTACGGCGGAGGTGGAGTCGTCCAGGATCAGGATCGAGGGGTTCTTCAGCATGGCTCTGGCGATACATAGCCGCTGCTTCTGACCGCCGGAGACGTTGACGCCGCCCTGCTCGATCTCGGTGTCCAGTCCCTCGGGGAACCGGGAGATGAACTCATAGGCCTGGGAGTCCTTGGTGGCCTCCAACAGGGTTTCGTCGTCTCCCTCCGGGGCGCCCCACTGGAGATTAGAGCGGATGGTGCCGGTGAAGAGCACGTTGTTCTGGAGCACCATGCCGATATGGCTCCGGAGATGCCGGAGGTTGTAGTCCTTGACGTTGACGCCGTCCACATAGACGCCGCCGGAGGTCACGTCATAGAATCTGGGGATCAGGCTCACCATAGAGGTCTTGCCCTCGCCGGTGGCGCCCACGATGGCCACAAAGGAGCCCGCCGGAATGGTAAAGCTCACATCGTCCAGCACCATATCCCGCCGTTCCGTCTGGGGATAGCGGAAGGTGACGTGGTCGAAGCGGATCTCGCCCCGGATGGGGGTGTCCGCAGTCTGGCCGTTTTCGCCCTCGGTGCCGTCCTTGATGTCGGGCTCGTGATTCAGCACCTCCACCACACGGTTGCCGCAGGCCCGGGCCCGGGTCATGCCCATGAGCACCATAGAGAACATCATGACGCTCATGAGGATATTGTTGATGTAGGTGACGAAGCTCAGAAGCTGGCCCGCCTGGAGCTGGCCGGTGCCCACCATCTTGCCGCCGAACCAGTAGATGGCCAGGGTGGTTCCGTAGAGCACCATTCTGGTGGCGGGCTCCATGACGCTCAGCCGGATGGTGGCGGAGATGGAGGTCTTCATCAGGTCGTCGTTGGCCTTCTTGAATTTCAGCTTCTCATGGCCCATGCGCACGAAGCTCTTCACCACGCGAATGGCGATGAGGTTCTCCTGCACGGAGGCGTTGAGGTTGTCGATCTTGTTCTGCATGACCTCAAAGAGGTAGGTGGTAAACTTCATAATAATGAGCACCACCGCCAGCAGGGTGGGAATCGCCACCAGGAACGTGATGCTGAGCTTCCAGTTCATCCGGATGCAGATCACCATGGAGATGATGAGCAGGGACGGAGCCCGAACCAGCACACGGGTCAGCTCCATGGCCGTCTGCTGGAGCTGCTTGACGTCGGTGGTGCAGCGGGTCACCAGAGAGGCCGTGGAGAATTTATCCACATCCGCAAAGGAGAAGGTCTGCACCTTCTTAAAAATTGCCTGCCTGAGGTTATAGCCGAAGCCCTGGGAGGCCTTGGCGGAGAACTTGGCGGCAAAGATACCGTCTACAATGCCCAGGGCCGCCACCACGATCATGATGCCGCCCACCAGGAACATATAGGGGATATCCTTCCCGGCCACGCCCACGTCCACGATCTTGCCCATGAGATAGGGCAGGATCAGCTCCGCCAGGGACTCGCCCACCACCAGCAGCGGCGCGAGGATGAAGTACTTTCGGTATTGCTGAATGTACCCCATCAGTTGTTTGAACATAGATGGTTTCCTCCTAACTTGTCTCATCGCTGGGGCGGCTGCTGAGGTTGTCGATCATCCGCCGGTAGAAGTCGGAGATCTGCTCCAGCTCCTCCGGGGAAAAGCCCTGATACATGCCGTGATCCAGCGTTTCAAATACTTCGTCGATGAGCCGGGCCGCCCGCATCCCCTTCTCTGTAATGGAGATGGGCTTGCACCGGAGATCCTCGGCGTTGGACAGCTTTTTCACATACCCGTCCCGCTCCATGGACTTCAGCGATACCGTCACCGTAGCCGGCGAGACCCTTAGCTTCCGGGCCAGCTCCTTCTGCGATTGGATGGTGCCGTCTTCCTGCTGGGACAGGATGCTGAGGATCACCGGCTGACCGATGTTGGCGATCCCGTTTTGGCTCAGGAGACTGTCTACCGCCGCGTGGTGCTTCCGCTCCAGCACATGGAACAGCTGCTCCGGGCTGCCGTCCGTAAAACGCACACCCAAATCTTCACCCCTCCTGTCATATTGTTCGCATGCATACTGTTTGCAAGCAAACTATTTGCATATGAAATGATACAAGGGATCCGGGGAATTGTCAAGGAAAATCTGTGGTTTTTTGCAAAATTTCTTTTTCTAACTATTTGAATACTAATCTTTGTGTGGAAACGGTGAAGAAGTCAAATTGTAAACCTCATTTCAGCATTGAAAAGTTGACATTTTGATTGTGGCTGTGTTATGCTTTAGAGCGTGAAAGGAAGGGATCGATATGTCCGAGCATAAATCGTTATTTACTGTAAAGGAGCTGTGCTATACAGCTATAGGTGCCGCGCTGATGGCTATCTGCGCCTGGATCTCCATTCCGGCCCAGATACCCTTTACCCTCCAGACCTTTGCGGTGTTCTTCATCACCGGGCTGCTGGGACTGAAATGCGGCACCGCCAGCGTCATCGTCTATCTGCTGATGGCCGCCGCGGGGCTGCCGGTGCTGGCCGGGTTCAAGGGCGGCCTGGGGAGCCTCATGGGCGTTACCGGCGGGTATCTCATCGGCTTTATCTTCTCCGCCCTGGCCGTGGGGCTCATTACCAAATTCTTTGGCCGGAGCCTGCCGGTGCTGGTGATCGCCATGGTGGTGGGGCTTATTGTGTGCTATGCCTTTGGCTCCGCCTGGTTCCAGGTGCTGTACATCCAGAGCAAGGGGCCCATTACCACCGGGGCGGTGCTGGGTATGTGCGTAATCCCCTATCTGGCGCCGGACGCCATTAAGATCGCGCTGGCGGCACTGCTGGTGCGGCAGCTGCAGGGGCGCATTTCGCTTGTCAACGCGTGAAACGCCCGAGGCGAGGGCGCAGTATTTTTTGAAGTGTCACCTAACGGCGACAGATAAAATGGGTGCGGTGCATAGTGTGCGCCGCACCTATTTTGCCGCACTGCATAAATCAGCGCCCTCCGGGGGCATTCGTTACGATCCAGAGCCAAAATCGATTCTCCCATCCAGTAAAAAGGCGCGCTGCGGCATTCCGCCGCAGCGCGCCAGCTTTTCACTTACGGATTTCTCGCCACATAGTCTCCCACGATCCGTCCCAGGGTATAGGCGATGCCGATGGACACGCCTGCCACGGGAGTGGTATACATAATGGGGAACCGCTCGCCGGAGCAGTTGCCGGTGGCGTACAGCCCAGGGATGGGCTCGTCGTCCTGGCCGATGACCTGCTGATGCTCGTCCACCACCAGGCCGCAGACCGTGACCATCAAAAAGCCCACAGCCCGGGCGTTTTCACAGAAGGCATAGAAGGGGGCCTTCTCAATGGGGTGCAGCTGCCGGGGATCCTTGGCAAAGTCCTCGTCCCGGCCCTTGTGGGCCAGCTCGTTGTACCGGGCCACGGAGGCGATGAAATTCTCCTTGTCCTGGCCTGTGAGCCCCAGCTTCTCCGCCAGCTCCGGGATGGTATTGGCGCAGGCCAGGGCATTGTGGACGCCCTTGTTGGCCGTGGGAGGGCCCTGGGGCCGGTAGCTGTTGTCCACGCCCAGACGCTGGGCCTTCTCCAGCTGCATTTCGATCCGATCCAGCGCCTCGGTATCGGCCATATCGATGGCGGTGTGATCCAGGGTCTGGTACTCCAGCTCCTCCCGCCAGTTGGAATCCCAAATCGTGTACAGCGCGCCCTTGGGCTGCCGCGCGCCCTGGAGCCCCGCGCCCCAGTAGCCCATGATACCCTCGTTGGTGTAGCGCTTGCCGTGCTTGTTGAGCCGCAGGAAGGCGCTGCCGTCCATGGGGCCGCCGGAGCCGCCCACGCAGCACCACATGCCGCCTCTGGGCCCGGGCTCCATCTTGCCTCCGGCCCACAGGCCCATCTGGACGCCCTTGCCCTTCCGTCCCGCGGGCACATAGGCGAATTTCTCGCCGTTTTCCGTCAGGGCCGCGTACTCGCCCAGGAGATCCATGACCATCTGCCGGTTGCCGGAGAAGTCGCCGGCCGCCAGGATGATGCCGTTTTTGCCCACAAACCGGAAGTATTCCTTCTTATAATTGTGTCCGATGAGGGCCGTCACCCGGCCGGTGTCATCCTTCTCCAGATAGTCGCCGGTGATGCCGTAGACGAACTGGCCCCCTAGCTTCTCGGTGAGCTCATGGGTGAATACCACTGCCTCGGTGAGGCTCAGGGGATTCTCCATGGGGCCCTGGGGCGGCCCCTCCTGGCCATCGTCCTCCCCAGGAGGAGGGCCCATCTTGGACATGTCGAATTTCGTATTCTTAAAAATGGCGGTACCCACATAATTATGGTAACCGTTGAGTTCCCCCTCAAAATGCTTGGGCCAGGGGTTCTCAAAGGTCATCACGTCCTTGAGCTTCTCGGGCAGGGGCTCCACGAACCAATCAAAGGTGGAGCCGGTTTGATAGGCGAACTGCCGCACCAGGGCCGGATTGGCCCGGTTCAGGCTCCGGCGCTGCCAGTCGGCGATGATCTCCACGGGATCCGCCTCCGGAGCGCCCCGCTTCTTCATGAATTCCGAGTTGATGGAACCGTACTGGGCTCCAAATACCTGGAATTTCTTCTCCTGCTGCTGCTCCACCACCAGGACCTTGGCCCCGGCCTCGGCGGCAGCCCGGGCGGCGGCGGTGCCCGCGTGGCCAGCGCCCAGGATCACCACGTCGGCGGTGTAGGTCTTTAAGATCTGCTCTTCGGATACGGGCTCCATGGGTATGGCCCACTGGGGAATCTTCTTCATATCTCACGCATCCTTTCGTCATTTTCGTATGGGTCTATCATAGCCCCTGAGAGAGAAGGTTGCAACTGACAATAACCGAGGTAGGGTATCAAAATGAGAATAATGACGCATTCCATCCATAACCAATAGTTATAGATACCCTTCAAAAGAGGTATTAGTATCTTCCGAAATCATTCGTTATAATAGAGTCAACAAACGAAATAGGAGGCACACCCCATGGATTACACACCCAACGGCGGGCAGACCTATCTGCCCATTCAAGACAACATCCACGTTCCCACCCTGCCCTTCACCCCGCTGGATCCCCCCACCCCGGCCTACCCGGCCCTGGAACTCAATGAGGCTTCCAAAGAAAAGGGCTACGTCATCACCACCCAGGCCCAGCACTTTCTCCCCGGCGTCACCGCCAGAATGATGGACTGGTGGTGGGCCAACATGGAAAAGGGCTACTACCTCTGGGCTCCCGGCTCCCACAAGCGCTTTAACTGGGTCAAGAGCCCCAGCCAGTACGGCTTTCTGCACTCCGCCCACATGATCTCCGAGGCCATGGTCCCCGGCAAGCCCGTATTCGGCGGCTCCGGCATCCAGATCAACCGTCTGGATCTTGGCTGGTTCTTCTTCACCACCCATCTGTCCCATGTGATCGTGGAGGGGGTATTCAACGCCAAGAGCGAATTCGTGGACTCTACCGTCCATATGTGGGAGGATACCGAGGGCGGCGTCAACCATGTGGTGGCCGGCGTAGCCAACACCCGCTGCTCCGAGCCCCCGGCCTTCGTGCTGGAGGATCCCACAGCGGCTCCCGCTCCCGAGGATAGCGCGGCCCATTCCGAATATGAGGCCAGCCGCTGGCCCGTATTCCTGCCCGCCCTGTATCACCTGTGGGAGGGCCACCCGGATCTCAGCCAGAACGTCCCCTGCGATCTGACCGTGGTGGACACCCCGGAGGGCATAAAGTATGCGGCCGAGAACGGTCCCATTACCTTCTAACTCCATTTTTTTCGGGCGCGCTGCAAGGTTTTTGCGGCGCGCCCCTTTTCTCTCACGGCACATATGCGCAAGCAAAGCACAAATCGTCTCTGTTCTCACCCTCTATATCTTGTTATAATGCTAACAGTTAGAAATCAGAAAGCTCGGCAATACCGCGCAAATTGAAAATCACTGGCGTGGTGTTGCCGAAAAAAGAAGAAGGAGTGTATGATACATGAGCCGCAAGTACAAAAGCATCCTCTCCCCGCTGAAGGTGGGCAACGTGATCCTGAAGAGCCGCCTGCTCTCCGCCAATGCCCTGCCCCACTTCCTCCAGGGCCCGGAGCTCTATCCCTCCGACGCCGTGGTGGACTATCTGGTGGGTTTGGCCAAGAACGGGGCCGCCATCGTCACCGTGGGCGACTGGACAAACCTCAAGCAGCGTGAGGGTTTTGGCGACGGATGTCATTTCCCCATGTGGGACACCCGGGATCCTGCCCTGGAGAACGCCCTGACCCTGATGGTGGATCAGATCCACTTCTACGGGGCCAAGGTCTCCGCCGCCACCCATCTTCCCGCCCCCGACGGCTTCGGCGTCTATGACGGGGAGCCCGCGGGCGGCATGCCGGAGCTTTCTCCCGCGGAGATGGAGGAAATGATGGAGGAAATGGAGGAGATGATGGGCGGCCCCATGGGCGGTGACGGCGCACCCATGCCCTTCGGCCCTCCCGGCGCCCACGACGGCCCCATCAAGGCCATGGGCCCCAAGGAGATGCGGGAATACTGCGATACCCTGGTGAAGAAGCTCAAATACTATGTGGGCTGCGGCTACGATATGTGCTCCATCCATGCCTCCTACGGCGCAACCCTGCTGAGCAAGTTCCTGTCCCCCAAGTATAATAAGCGCACCGATGAGTTCGGCGGCCCCATGGAGAACCGGGCCAAGTTCCCCATCATGGTGGCCAAGGCCGTGAAGGACGCCTTCGGTCAGGACTTCCTGGTGGAAATGCAGGTCTCCGGCGAGGAGGATGACGGCCTGACCATCGAGGATATCGTGAAGTTCGCCAAGCTGGCCGAGGGCTATATCGATATTCTCCAGCTCCGGGCCGGGGACGGCGATCTGGCCCATCCCACGGGCTTTAACTCGAAGCCCCACGATCCCCTGACCCTCCAATACGCGGCGGCCATTAAGGCCAGCGGCGCGAAGATCATCACAGCCCCCATCGGCGGCTTCCAGGATCTCGACGACATGGAGGGCTACATTGCCGAGGGCAAGACCGACATGATCGGCATTGGCCGGGCGTTTATCTGCGACAGCCAGTACGGTGAGAAGATCCTGGAGGGCCGGGGCGAGGACGTGGTCCCCTGCGTCCGCTGCAACCGGTGCCATGGCCTGGGCATGCAGGGCCCCTGGAAATCGGTCTGTACCGTAAACCCGGAGATCGGCATCACCCACAAGCTCTCCGCGCTGGTTCCCGCCTCCACCACCCCCAAGAAGGTAGCCGTCATCGGCGGCGGCCCGGCGGGTATGCGGGCGGCCCTGTATCTCACAGAGCGGGGCCACAGCGTCACCCTCTATGAGAAATCTGACAGGCTGGGCGGCCAGCTGCTCCACGCGGACCACTCCAGCTTCAAGTGGCCTCTGAGAGACTACAAAAACTACCTGATCGCCCAGCTTCAAAAGAGCGCTGTGGAGGTGAAGCTCAGCACCACCGCCACCCCCGAGCTGCTGGCCAAGGAGGAGTATGATGCCATCATC
>CAKTEB010000033.1 GCA_934546685.1 uncultured Oscillospiraceae bacterium | reverse complement strand
CCCATGAGGAGCTGCTCCGCAGCTGTCCCACCTATCTCGATATCGCAAAGTCCCAGCTGTCCGCTCAGGAGCTGGGACTGGAAGGAGGTGCCTGATATGGCGAATCCACAACGCCGCGGCCCAGGCGGCAGAATGGCCCCTGGTGAAAAGCCCAAGAACTTTGGCGGCACGCTGAAAAAGCTGCTGCGGTACATGGGCCGCTATAAAGTGGGCCTCATCTTCGTGCTGCTGTTTGCCGTGGGCAGCACCGTGTTCAATATTCGCGGCCCTAAGGTCATGGGCGAGGCAGTCACCGAGATCTTCAACGGTCTGGTGGCCAAGGTGCAGGGCACCGGCGGCATGGACTTCGGCAAGATCGGCTCCATTCTGGCCCTGATGCTGACCCTGTACGCCCTGGCCTCTGTATTCCAGTTTCTCCAATCCTGGCTCATGACCGGCATCACCCAGAAGATCTGCTATCGGATGCGCCGGGAGATCTCCCAGAAGATCCAGAAGCTGCCCATGGCCTATTTTGAAAAGCGCACCGTGGGCGAGGTACTCTCCCGGATCACCAACGACGTGGACACCCTGGGCCAGAGCATGGGCCAGAGCATCACCCAGCTGGTGACCTCCATCGCCACCATCGTCGGCGTACTCTACATGATGCTGACCATCTCCCCGCTGATGACCCTCATCGCCCTGGTGATCCTGCCGGTGTCCGCCGCCCTGGTGATCCTGATCGTAAAGTTCAGCCAGAAGTATTTCACCGCTCAGCAGCGGCTCCTAGGCGAGGTCAACGGTCAGGTGGAGGAGGTCTTCTCCGGTCAGAACGTGGTAAGGGCCTTCAATCAGGAGGATTCGGCTGAAAAAGCCTTCAACCAGGTCAACGGCCAGCTCTACAGCTCCGCCTGGAAGTCCCAGTTCTTCTCCGGCCTTATGATGCCTATTATGACCTTTGTAGGGAACCTGGGCTATGTGGCCGTGGCCCTGTCCGGAGCCATGCTGGCGGTAAACGGCACCATCTCTGTAGGCGATATCACCGCCTTTATCTCCTATGTGAAAAACTTCACCCAGCCCATCACCCAGCTGGCCCAGGTCAGCAATATGCTCCAGTCCATGGCCGCTGCGGCTGAGCGGGTCTTCGAGTTCTTAGACGAGCCCGAGGAGCGGGATAAGCCCGAGGCGCTGCCCTCCGCGGCCCATATTCACGGAGACGTGAGCTTCCAGCATGTGCAGTTCGGCTATGACCCAGACAAGGTCATCATCCACGACTTCAACTGCCAGGTCAAGGCCGGCCAGATGGTGGCCATCGTGGGCCCCACCGGTGCCGGCAAGACCACCATGGTCAAGCTCCTCATGCGCTTCTACGACGTGGACAAGGGCGCGATCCTGCTGGACGGCGTGGATCTTCGGGACTATGCCCGGCAGGGGCTCCGAGAGGGCTTCGGCATGGTGCTCCAGGACACCTGGCTGTTCCGTGGAACCATTATGGAGAACATCCGTTATGGCCGTCTAGACGCCACCGACGAGGAGGTCATCGCCGCGGCCAAGGCAGCCCACGCGGATCACTTTATCCGCACTCTCCCCGGCGGCTACCAGATGGAGCTGAACGAGGATGCCAGCAATATCTCCCAGGGTCAGCGGCAGCTATTGACCATCGCCCGGGCCCTGCTGGCGGACAATCCCATTATGATTCTGGACGAGGCCACCTCCTCTGTGGACACCCGGACGGAGCAGCTGATCCAGTCCGCCATGGAGACTCTGATGCAGGGCCGCACCAGCTTCGTCATTGCTCACCGGCTCTCCACCATCCGCAGTGCGGATTTGATCCTGGTCATGCGGGACGGAGATATCGTGGAACAGGGCGACCACGAAAGCCTCCTACGCCAGAGCGGCTTCTACGCCCAGCTCTGGAACAGCCAGTTTTCACAGGCAGGCTGACGATAGATAAAGGCCGCCGCACCGAGCTTTTCGGTGTGGCGGCCTTTTGCCGTCTCATCATAGAATGATTAGCTGTCCAGGACTTTCTTCTCTGCCCATTTTCCGCTGAGGAACCGGCCCACATACCAGATATCTCGGTCAAACCAGTCCACGAACATGGCAATCCAGACGCCCAGAACGCCAAAGCCGAAGCCCCGGATCAGGATCATGCACAAGGCCACCCGGAACACCCACATGGAGGCCGCGGAGACGATCATGCTGAACTTCACATCTCCAGCCGCCCGCATGCCATTGGGCAGTGTAAAGGCCAAGGGCCAGATAAAGGGCTTCACCAGGGTAATGAGCACCATCATTCGGTGGACGATGGCGGCGCTGTCAGCGCTGAGGCCCGACAGCTTGGACACCGTATCCACCGACAGGAAGATCAGCGCGCCGGTGGCCAGCACCAGCCCCTCAGAGATGCCGGTAAACACCAGGGAATACCGCTTTGCCTCCTGGAGCCGTCCCGCGCCCATACACTGACCTGCTACGGTCACCAGCCCCAGTCCCACGGCCATGGAGGGCATACTGGTGAAATACTCCAGCGTGTTGATGACCGCCTGGGCGGCGATCTCCGAGGTGGGCAGAGTGGCAACGGTGCTCTGGATCACCAGCTTGCCGAACTGGAACATGCCATTCTCCACGCCGGTGGGAACGCCAATCCGCAGAATGGTTCGGATCAGCTTAAAATCCGGGCGGATCTGCAAATAGCGATCTAGAACGATCACCTGGCCGGGCCTGTGATGGAACCACAAAATCGCCACGCACTGGAGGGCCCGGGAGAGCATGGTGGACAGGGCTGCGCCTGCCACGCCCCAGTGGAACACAAACATAAACACCGCGTTGCCCGCGATATTCAGGAGGTTACCCACGGCGCTGACGATCATAGGGAGCTTGGAATTGCCCGTAGCCCGGTACAGGGCCGCGCTGGCATCGTAGACGCCCATGAAGGGATAGGAGATGGCCGTGATCAGGAAGTAGATCCCCGCGGCGTCCATAACGTCCTGCTCCACGCTGCCGAACACCAGATGCAGAATGGGCCAGCGCAGGGCCACGCAGAGCGCCCCGCACAGCAGAGATACCGCCGTCACCGCCAGCAGCACCTGCCGGGCGGCCTGGTTGGCGGACTTCTTCTCCTGGGCCCCCAAGTATTGCGCGCAGGTGATGGTTCCGCCGGTGGCCAGGGCCGTCATCATCATCAAAATCAGATTATTGATGGAATCCACCAGGGAGACGCCGGACACCGCCGCGTCGCCTACCCGTGCCACCATCATGGTATCCGCCGTGCCCATCAGGGCCGTGAACAGCTGCTCGATGATCAGCGGGATCAGCAGCGCCGCGATATCCCGGCGGGAAAACAGTCTGCCGTTTTCTTTCAGCACAGTGTCATCTTCTTTCCGGCGCCATCGCGCCAAATTTCCGCAAAAGAAAGACACGCAAACAGGTGACCAGCCCGTCTGCGTGTCTCATTAGGAAGAAGGAGAAATGAAAAAGAATTGTTATGGCTATATAGTACTCGATGGATATTACATAAGTCACCGGATTTTTGTTTCTTTTTCATGAATTTTCGAGAAATATTTGTGTAACATTTCTATTTTCCCTTACAGCACCCGCTCAACGATCAGCCGCAGCAGTTGAGCGACTGGGCCACCAAAGGCCTCCTGCTCCATAAGGCCGGTGCGTACCAGCACCCCCATGACCACACACAGCAGCAGTGCTCCGGTGAGGCCGCCGATCAGCGCGCCTCCGGCATGGTTCAGGGTGTGTACTACGGGCAGCAGATCCACCAGGTTCACGATCAGGCTCAGGCCCCGGAGGATCAGGTAGATCACCAGAAAGCCCACCAGAAAAATGAGCAGTCCCGCCAGGGTCTCCACGATCATTCGGCTCACCGTCTGTGCCACGGACTGTACAATGGGCGTGGTCATATCCTGGGCCGCGTTCTGAGCTGATTCCTCCACGTCCAGGCCAAAATTCTTGAGGATCCCGGTCAGGTCGCCTACGGTGACCTGCTGGCCGCCGATGGTGAGGCCCGCCTCCTCCGTCTGCTCCACGGCGTTCTGGGTGGTCTGGGCCACGCCGTCCTGGATCTGTCCAGCCACGTAGGCCGTGACCTGGGGCTCCAGCCAGTCCGCCACCTTGGGCGTCAGGGCATGCTCCAGAGCCACCGCGCCGAGGCAGCTCAGCGCCAGGATCAGCAGGCTGCACAGGGACAGGATCACGCCCTTCCGATAGCCTGATAAGATGCAAACAACAAAAATCAGCAGTAAGATAAGATCAACGATCATCCATTATCCTTTCCTTCGCCCGCTTCATCAGCGCCTCCCGCTCCGGGGGACAGGTGCCGTCCAGCACGTCCTCCAGCAGGGCATTGAGGTACGCCCCCATCTTGGGGCCCGCCGGAACGCCCAGCGCCAGCAGGTCATTTCCCTTCACAGGAAGATCCTTGACCGTGAAGCAGCGCTCTGTTTCCAGCAGCTCTGTGATGAGGCGGGTCATTTCCGTGAGATTGTCATATCGGAGCCGGGTCTTGGGGGTATCCACATGGGAGAGACAGTCGCAGCGCTTGACCTCCAGCAACAGCCGGACCCTGTCCGGGCCGTAGCGGCTGATCCAGCGCCGGGCATTTCTGAGCTCCGCCGGCGCCTCCCGGTCATGATCCCGCACCAGCATGCAGACCGTATCCCGGGTAGCGTTATCCGCATGGAGCCGGTCAAAGATTTCCTGGGCAAGCTCCCAGCTCCGCTGGGGATGGCCGTAAAAATGGCCCACGCCCCGGTCATCCAGGGTAAAGCAGTCGGGCTTGCCCAGGTCGTGAAGCAGCAGCGCCCAGCGGATCAGGGGATCCGGTCCGCTCTTGCTGAGGGCCTGGAGGGTGTGCCCCCACACATCCCTGTCGTGGAAGGGGCTGTGCTGCAAAAAGCCCATGGCGGGCTCGATCTCCGGCAATACCGCCGTCAGCACCGATCCGTACCGCTCCAGCACCTGGGGCGCATAGTCCCCCACCAGGATGCCCGTGAGCTCCTTGTAAATCCGCTCCCCGCTGACACAGCGGAGGAGCTCCTTCTGCCGCTCCATGGCCTGGGCGGTGTTTTCCTCTATGGAAAAGCCCAGCCGCGCGGCAAACCGCAGCCCCCGGAGGATCCGCAGGGCGTCCTCGGAAAACCGCCGCTCCGGTTCTCCCACGCAGCGGATCACCTGATTTTTTAGGTCCTCCCGGCCCCCGAAGGGATCCTGGATTGCCCCATCCAGCCCCACGGCCATGGCGTTGATGGTGAAGTCCCGGCGCTGAAGATCCTCCCGCAGGGTTCGGACGAACCGCACCTGCTCCGGCTTTCGATGGTCAAGATAAGCCCCGTCAGTGCGGAAGGTCGTGATCTCATAGGGCTGCCCCCGGAGGAGCACCGTCACCGTACCGTGCTTCAGTCCAGTCTCCACCACCCGGAGCTCCGGGAAGCATGCCTCCGTTTCCTGAGGCAGCGCGGAGGTGCAGACGTCCCAGTCTCCAGGCGTTCTCCCCAGCAGGCTATCCCGGACACAGCCCCCCACAGCATAGGCCTGGAAGCCTCGGCTGTCAAGCCGCCGCAGTATTTCCCTTGCGCCGCCGGGGATCTCCATACCTGTACCTTCCTTCTATCAGTTCTTCAAGCTGTGCAGAGGAGCAGGAATTCTGCCGCCCCGGGCCACAAAGCGCTCGGCGCTCTTGTCGTGGACGGGCATCACCGGTGCGGAGCCAAACAGGCCGCCGAACTCCAGCTCATCCCCCACCTTCTTGCCCAGGGCCGGGATCACCCGGACGGCGGTGGTCTTGTTGTTGACCATGCCGATGGCCGCCTCGTCGGCGATGATGGCGGAGATGGTGGCCGCAGAGGTGTCGCCGGGAATGGCGATCATATCCAGGCCCACGGAGCATACGCAGGTCATGGCCTCCAGCTTGTCGAGCGTCAGGGTGCCGTCCTTGGCGGCGGCGATCATGCCCTCATCCTCAGACACCGGGATAAACGCGCCGGACAGGCCGCCCACATGACCGGAGGCCATGACGCCGCCCTTCTTCACCGCGTCGTTGAGCATGGCCAGGGCTGCGGTGGTGCCGTGGGTGCCGCAGACATCCACGCCAATCTCCTCCAAAATCCGAGCCACGCTGTCGCCCTTGGCCGGGGTGGGAGCAAGAGACAGATCCACGATGCCATAGGGCACCCCCAGCCGCCGTGCGGCCTCCTGGGCCACCAGCTGACCCATGCGGGTGATCTGGAAGGCGGTCTTCTTGATGGTCTCCGCCACCACGTCAAAGGGCTGGCCCTTTACCTGCTGGAGGGCATGGTATACAACGCCTGGGCCAGAAACGCCCACGTTGATCTCACACTCAGGCTCCCCCACGCCATGGAACGCGCCGGCCATAAAGGGGTTGTCCTCCACCGCGTTGGCAAAGGCCACCAGCTTCATGCAGGCCCGTCCCTCCCCCTCCGGGGAGAGCTCCGCGGTCTTTTTGACGATCTTGCCCATCAGGGTCACAGCGTCCATGTTGATGCCCGCCCGGGTGGTGGCCACGTTGACGGAGGAGCAGACGTTGTTGGTCTCCGCCAGAGCCCGGGGAATAGACTGGATCAGGCGCTGATCGCCAATGGTCATGCCCTTGTGCACCAGGGCGGAGAAGCCGCCGATGAGGTTTACGCCGCACGCCGCCGCGGCCTTGTCCATGGCCACCGCAAAGGGCACATAGTCCTCGGTCTCGCAGCTCTCAGCCACCATGGAAATGGGGGTCACGGAAATGCGCTTGTTGACGATGGGAATGCCGAATTCCCGCTCGATGGCCTCGCCGGTGGGTACAAGCTCCTGGGCACAGCGGGTGATCTTGTCATAAATCTTCTGCGCGGTTTTCTTGGGATCGGGGCCGCAGCAGTCCCGGAGGGAAATGCCCATGGTGATGGTGCGGATATCCAGGTGCTGGTGGTCGATCATATCCAGGGTCTGTAAGATCTCATTCTGTCTGAGCATGGCGTCCACCTCAAATCTGATGCATAGCGTTGAAGATGTCCTCCCGCTGAATGCGGACAGACAGGCCCATCTTCAGGCCCCGCTGATCCAGGGCATCCCGCACCAGCTCATAGGACTTCTCGGTGGTGGACAGATCCACCAGCATATTCATGGCGAAAAAGCCGTCCATAACGGTCTGGCTGATATCTAGAATGTTGACGCCCAGGCTGGCCAGCTCCTGGCAGACCCCTGCGATGATGCCAACGGCGTCCTTGCCGGTGACGGTTACGATTGCTTTCATGGTAGTTCCTCCTATTATTTGAGCTCATCCAGCGTCAGCGTGAAGCTGTCGAGGAAGTTGTCGATGAAATAGCGTACTTCCGGCATATCCATATCGTCCAGGGCCTGGCGGGTCTGCCGGGCAGCCAGGATAAATTCGTGGTTGGAGGCCTTCAGTTCCTCCAGACATTTGATATGGGCCGAGAGCTTGTCGGCGGCCTTGACGATCCGCTCCACCTCCGGGCTCACGTCCTTGAGAAGCGGGCTGTAGCTGTCCCGCAGCGCCGGAGGCAGCATGGACAGCAGCTGCTCCACTGCCACGTCCTCCACCTTCTGGTAGGCCTCCCGGATCTCCGGGGAGTAGTACTTGACCGGGGTGGGCATGTCGCCGGTGATGATCTCCGGCGCGTCGTGGAACAGTGCCGCGGTGGCGCAGGTCTCCGGGGAAATATGGGTATTGCCGAAGATGTCCCGGGAGATGAGGCCCAGGGCATGGGCCAGCACCGCCACCATGTGGCTGTGCTCCTGAATATTCTCGGGGCTGGAGTTCCGCATGAGTCCCCAGCGGGAGATATAGCGCATTCTGGACAGATAGGCATAGAAGGAATAACCGCCCTGCTCCTTGCTGACCTTAGTGCGCTCTTCCGGCAGATCGAGCCGGGTCAAATCTGTGTGTTCCATAATGGATCTCCTTTCCGGATCATAACCGTTTGCTGTGGCTTCCACCCTCATTTTTACTCTGACAGGCTTCCTGAATATTTATTGTACCATGATTTTTTTCTCTTGTAAATCAGCCAAAGACGTCCCCGGAAAATAATGTGCAGGAGCCACAATGGATATTGCAATCCTCTCAAAAATTCGCTACAATGATACTAATAATCCCACTCACCAGGAGGTGTGGTCATGACTTCTGCCCGCATGACCGAAGTATACGAAAAGCTCTACAAGGCTGTATGCAACCAAAGTACAAACAACGTCGTCACAGTGGCCTATGAGGTTCTCGGGAAGCCCGTTCTGTTTGTGGACGAGTATTTCCATGTGGTATCCATGCACCCCTCCGGCCCCATCGGGCTCCCCCAGTGGGACTCCATCTATGAAAACAAGGCCCTGAACCGGGAGCAGATCCTCCAGACCCTGGACGAATTTCTCTCCGGCAAAAAGGCCTTTTACGACCCCTTCTACGCCGCCACCGGCTCCTGCGAGAACTGCCCTCTGCTCTTTGCGGAGGTAGTCCAGGACAACACCGTCCACGGTCATATTATCGTGTTCTGGGACGGGGATCCCCCCACCGACGAGGACTATGAGATCATCGATTTGGTGCTGGATGCCATCCGGCTCCGAATCTCCAGCCGCATCAAATCCATGGGCTCCTGGAATCTGGCCTTGTCCACCAAGCTCATGGATCTGCTGGCCCCCTCCACCCCGGTGCACCTAGAGCGTTTGGCCTGCGAGGCCATCTCTGGCACCATGCAGCCGGACTACACCATCTGCGTCACCACCATCGGCGCCCTGGCCTCTCAGCGGGCCTTTGCGGAGTACGCCGTCCGGGAGCTCCAGCAGCTCTACCGGAACGTGATCTGCGTGATCTACGACAACAATATCGTCACCCTCTACGGCGGCGCTGCCCCCCATGGCTCCGGCACGCCCCTGTCGAAATCCACCATGGCGGATCGGCTCTTTGAGTTCTTCGGCACCCATGACATGGTCTGCGGTCTGTCTGACAGCTTCAAGGATCCAGCCCAGACCCGTTCCCACTACCGTCAGGCCCTGCTCACCGCCCGCCTGGCCCTGCAGCTGGGCAGGGATAAGTCCACCACCTTCTCCGATCTCATGCCCCTGCCCATTTTCCTGTCGGTGCTGGAGAAGGACACACCGGAGACCTTTATCCATCCGGCCATTTTCCGGATGCGGGACTATGACCGGATCAACGGCACCGCCTATGACGAGACCATGCGGCTGTTCTCCTTCAATATGCACAACAAGGACCGCACCGCCGCGGCCCTGTGCATCCACCGGAACACCTTGCTCTATCGGCTGGGCCGCATCAGCGACCTCTTTGATCTGCCCTACGAGCACGACCAGGTGGCCCTGAACCTGCTGTGCAGCTACCTGATCCTGGAGTTGGGGCGCTACGGCTCTCCCCAGGATCTCAGCAAGCTGTCCTCTACCGAAGCTGAGGGTGCCCCGCCCATTGAAACCATATAAAGGAACCTGATCATTATGTCAAACCGTGCGAAGGGCACGCTCTGCATCATTGGAGCCGCCCTTTCCTTCGCCCTCATGGGCACCTTTGTGCGCCTGGCCGGGGATGTGCCCTCCATGCAGAAGGCGTTTTTCCGAAACGTAGTAGCCGCCGTGTGCGTCTTTCTCATTATGCTCCGGAACCGCGAGTCCTTTCTGCCGCCAAAGCCCACCCACTGGCTCTATCTGATGGCCCGTGCCGTCTTCGGTACCATTGGACTCATCTGCAACTTCTACGCTGTAGATCACCTGAACCTCTCCGACGCCTCCATGCTCAACAAGATGTCCCCCTTCTTTGCCATTATCATCTCCTATTTTCTCATGAAGGAGAAGCTGAATCTGGTTCAGGGCATCAGCGTGGTGCTGGCCTTTCTGGGAAGCCTGCTCATTATCAAGCCCAATCCCTCCAATATGGCTCTGGTGCCCTCGCTGATCGGACTGCTGGGCGGCTTTGGCGCCGGTGTGGCCTACTCCTTTGTACGGTTCATGAGCAAAAAGGGCGTCCACTCCACGCTGATCGTCTTCGTGTTCTCCACGTTCTCGTGTCTGGTATGTCTGCCCTACTTTATCGCGGTTCACGCGCCTATGACGCTGGGACAGCTGGCCGCGCTTCTGATGTCCGGTATGTTCGGCTGCACCGGACAGTTCTGCATCACCAGCGCCTACAAATTCGCCCCGGCCAAGGAGATCTCCGTGTACGACTACACCCAGGTGGTCTTCTCCGCCCTGCTGGGCTGGGCGCTGTTTGGGCAGCTGCCAGACGTCCACAGCCTCCTGGGCTATGTCATTATCTGCGGCATGGGCGTGTTTATGTTTCTGTATCAAAAGCGTCACGACCCTGCCCTGCCTGCATGAGTCTTATAAACTGTCGGAAAATCCACAGGATTCTCCGGCAGTTTTTCTATATTTCAACGGTTTTTATGAACAAATCGAAAACTTCCATGATTTCGTCCCAGATGCTTGCATTCATGTGATATAATAATAGCAAAAAGCTGGGGATTTCTCCCCAAATCTCACGAGAAGGTGTTTTATCATGACGAAAATTGATATTTTTTCCGGTTTCCTCGGCGCTGGCAAGACCACGCTGATCAAAAAGCTGATTCAGGAGGTCTACGCAGGCCAGAAGATCGTCCTCATCGAAAATGAGTTCGGCGAGATCGGCATCGACGGCGGCTTCCTACAGGAGGCCGGCATCCAGATCACCGAAATGAACTCCGGCTGCATCTGCTGCTCCCTGGTGGGCGACTTCGGCGAGGCTCTCAAAAAGGTCATGGCCGAGTATCACCCTGACCGGATCCTCATCGAGCCCTCCGGCGTGGGCAAGCTCAGCGACGTGGCCCAGGCTGTGGAGCGCGCCGAGACCGAGGATATGGAGATCGGCTGCATGGTTGCCGTGGCTGACGCCACCAAGTGCAAGATCTATATGAAGAATTTTGGCGAATTCTATAACAATCAGATCGAAACAGCGGGAACCATTATCCTCTCCAGAACGTCTAATATGAAGGAGGACAAGCTCCAGGCCGCTGTGGCCCTGCTCCGGGAGAAGAACCCCAAGGCCGTCATCGTCACCACCCCCTGGGATCAGCTCACCGGTCAGCAGCTTATGGAGGCCATGGAGCAGAAGGATTCCCTCCAGGCAGCTCTGGAGGCTCTGGAGGCCCATGGCGAGGAGGAGTGCGACGATCCCGAGTGCTCCTGCCACCATCATCATGACCACGACCATGAGCATGACCATGAGCACCATCATGACCATGACGAGCATCATCACGAGCATGAACATCACCATGACCACGATCATGAGGCGCACGAGCACCATCACGACCATGAGGGCCACGACCATCACCACCATCATCACCATGCCGACGAGGTCTTCACCTCCTGGGGCATGGAGACCCCCAAGACCTTCACCCAGGAGAAGATCGCCCAGTGCCTAAAGGCCCTGGACAACACGGAGACCTACGGCATGATCCTGCGGGCCAAGGGCATCGTTCCCGGCGAGGATGGCCAGTGGATCCACTTTGACTATGTGCCCGGCGAGCCCGACATCCGCACCGGCTCCGCTGGCGTCATTGGCCGTCTGTGCGTCATCGGCTCCAAGATCCACGAGGACGCCATCGCAGCCCTGTTCCAGGGCTAAGGAAGGGAGGCCCCGCCAATGGCAATTCCCGTATATGTATTCACCGGCTTTCTGGACAGCGGCAAGACCCGCTTTATGCAGGGCACCCTGGAGGATGACCGGTTCAACGCCGGGGAAAAGACCCTGCTGCTGGTCTGCGAGGAGGGCGAGGAGGAATATGATCCTTCCGCCTTCGCCGCCCCCAACGTGTATATCGAGCCCATCGAGGATCAGGACGAGCTGGACGACAAGACTTTGGAGGCCCTGCGAAAAAAGCACCACGCCGAGCGGGTCTGTGTAGAGCTCAACGGCATGAAGCTGGTCAGCGATTTCTACGCCAAGATGCCCAAGGACTGGGTAGTCTATCAGGAGATCATGTTCGCCGATGCCACCACCTTTGTAATGTACAACGCCAACATGCGTTCCCTGGTGGTGGATAAGGTCGGCGGCTGCGAAATGATCGTCTTTAACCGGGCGACCCCCTCCGTGGACCGCATGGAGCTCCACAAGATCGTCCGGGGCATCAACCGCCGCTGCGACATCGCCTATGAGGCGGAGGACGGCAGCGTGGAGTATGACGAGATTGAGGATCCCCTGCCCTTCGATCTGGACGCGGACATCATCGATATCAAGGATGACGACTACGGCATCTGGTATCGGGATGTGTCCGAGGATATGAAGAAGTATTCCGGCAAGACCGTCCGGTTCAAGGCCCAGGTGGCTCGCACCCGGAAGGTGGAAAAGGGCTGCTTTGTCCCCGGCCGGTTCGTCATGACCTGCTGCGTGGACGACATCCAGTTCATGGGCTTCGTGTGCCAGTATGACGGCGCCGAGAAGCTGGAGCAGCGGAGCTGGATCACCGTCACCGCGAAGATCTCCATCCGGTATCACAAGCTCTATAAGGAGATGGGCCCCGTGCTCACCGCCATCAGCATCGAGCCCGCCGAAAAGGCGGAGCAGGACGTGGTGACCTTCTAATAGAACAAAACAGGCGCACCGCACAGAGCATTCCGCCAAAAATCATGTGATGAAAATTCTTTCAGGATCCCCTGCTATCTATTCCAGGGATAACATCACACGAATTGGCGGCGAGGATTCAGCCAGACACATTTATGCGGTGCTGCCCCAAAAAAGGAGTTATTTATGGCAAATCGAGGCAATTCCAACTACCGCCGCGGCAGCAGTTCCGGCGACATGGACGAGACCCAGGTATTTCGGCCCGTTCAGGATCCTGGCCGCCGCAGTCAGGATTCCGGCTATTACGGCGGAAATTCCGACGGCTATTATGACGACGGAAGCGGATACTACGACGGTTCCTATGATAATTCCGATCCCTACGGCGGCTATGACGACGGAGCCGGCTACGACGCCCAGGGCGGCTATGATGATTACGACGACGGCTACTACGAGGACGACAGCTATGCCGCGCCACGGCAGACCCTGGCGGCCCGTGCCTCCGGGCGCTCCAATCCGGATCCCTATGACCAGGTATCCACCCGCTCCCGCCGAGAGCGGGGCCGTCAGCGTCAGGAGACGGAGTATCAGGAGCCCCAGCGGCCCCGGCGGCGCAGAAGAAAGCGCCATCCCTTCCGGAAGTTTCTCATCTTCCTGCTGATCCTGGCGGCCATTCTGGCGGGACTGTACTTTGCCCTGTTCCGGGCCCCCACCCAGTATACCGACGGCGTTCACACCCGGAAGTCCGGCTTCTACAACATTCTGCTCTGCGCCACCGATGAGAACGGACTCCGCACCGATACCATCATGATCGCCACCATCGATCAGAAGCAGGGCAGCGTCTCCCTGACCAGCGTTCCCAGAGATACCATCGTGGACAACGGCGAGACCGTGCCGAAGATCAATGGCGTCTACGGCATTGCGGGCACCGGAGATTCCGGTGCTCAGGCCCTGATGGATCAGCTGAAAACCATTTTGGGCTTCCGGCCTGACGGCTACGTCATCATCGGCTATGAGATCTTTAAGGATGTGGTGGACGCCATGGGCGGCGTGACCTTTGACGTGCCCATGGATATGTCCGTGGACAATCCGGACACCGGCGAGGAGATCAGCCTTTCCGCCGGTGAGCAGGTTTTGAGCGGCGATCAGGCTCTGGGCCTGTGCCGGTTCCGCTACGGCTATGCCATGGCGGATATCCAGCGGCAGTACGTCCAGCAGACCTTTGTCAAGGCCATGGTCAAGCAGTGCATGTCCGCCAGCAGTCTGCCGAAGCTGCCCGCCATCTATAAGGCCGCCATGTCCAATCTGATCACGGATCTGGACGGAGCGAACCTCCGCTATCTGGCCCTGCATGTGCTCTTGGGCGACGGCCTCAATGATATCGCCCAGCACACCCTACCCGGCGAGGGCGTCAGCTACAACGGTGCCTCCTGTTATGGCCTCTACGGCCAGAGCGTGGTGGATATGGTCAACGAGGTGCTGAACCCCTTTGAGGAGGACATCACCATCGACGATGTGCATATCCTGACGGTATCCGAGGGCTCCCTGGTGGAGAGCACCTGGCGGGGCACGGCCTTTGACGCCAGCACCTATCAGTATAATTAGGGCAGTACCGCCCATCGCCCTTAAAAAAATTACGCTGCAACTCATGCAGCGTAATTTTTTTGCACATATTCAGCTCAGCCATCGCAGTCCCTTGGGAAAGTGATTTTTCAGCTGTCCCCCGGAGCCCTTGGCCCAGCCCAGGGACAGGCCGTCCACGGTCACCAGGGCCCAGCCCTTCTGATCCCCGGAGAGCACCTGGCCCTGGAGATACTGGAAGACCTCCGGCCCTTGGGAATCCAGCTCCGCCGTGATCCTTGCCCCATCCAGCCACAGGGCCAGGGCGTGAGCGGGCTCAAACCGGCCCTTTTTCGCCTGGCCCAGCTCCAGTCCGGGCCGCAGAACCTTAAGCCCCCGGAGCTCCGGCATATCCATAGGCGCCAGGTACAGCGATGGGCCGAAGGAGATAAGCCGTCCCTCCGGCAGGGCGATGTCCATATTCTCCAGGAAGTCCCGCAGCTCCGGGGGCATAGGGACCTCCTTGGGTGCGGTTTTTTCCGCCGGAGCGCTGTCCCCGTCCTTTCGAAGCAGCGCCGCGTAATGCCCCTCCCCAGAGAGCAGGTGGGGCCACAGCCGGAAGGTCTCCCGGAGCTCCTCCGGGCCGTCCTCTGCCCATCCCGGCCGTCCGGGAGACAGCATGGGCATCTCCTTTTTCACCACATGAAAATCCGGGTGCCGGAGAAGGAAGGCCCCGATGGCCCCCTCATCCTCCTCCGGCGCAAAGGTGCAGGTGGAATAGCAGAGCATTCCGCCGGGCCGAAGCATATTGGCCGCGGAGTCTAAAATCTCACTCTGCCTTGCGGCACACATTTTCACGGTCTCCGGACTCCAGTCCGTCACCGCCGCCGCTTCCTTCCGGAACATTCCCTCTCCGGAACAGGGCGCGTCCACTAAAACCTTGTCGAAAAAGCCCGGGAACTGCCCCTCCAGCTCTCTGGGGTGCATGTTCAGCACCAGAGCATTGGAGATGCCCATGCGCTCGATGTTGCGGGATAGGATCTTCGCACGTTTGGGGCTTATTTCATTGGCCACCAGCAGACCGCTTCCCTCCAGCATGTCCCCCAGTTGGGTGGACTTACCCCCGGGAGCAGCGCAGAGATCTAAGACCCGGTCTCCGGGCTCCGGATGCAGCAGCTCCGCCGGGGCCATGGCCGAGGGCTCCTGGAGGTAGTAGAGCCCCGCCTCGTGGTAGGGATGCTTTCCGGGCCGGGCCTCCGGGTCGTAGGCATAGCCATATTCCGCCCAGGGAATGGGCTGCCGCAGGAACGGGAGGGGCTTCGGGCACTTCTTCCGCCGGGACAGCCGCAGGCCCTTTTGCAGGGGCCGGTCATAGGCCGCCAGGAACTCCGGGTATTCCGGCCCCAGCAGGGCCTCCATCCGGCTCAAAAATTCAGGTGGGAGCATACTGTTCCTCCTTCCGATACGAAAAGCGGAGGCCCTGGGGCCCCCGCTCTCATCTTACTTTTTGCCGCCCTTCAGGGCCTTCATGCGATCCGCATGGTTCAGGATCCGCTTGCGCATACGCAGGGTCTTGGGGGTGACCTCCAGGATCTCGTCGTCTGCCAGATACTCCAGGCACTGCTCCAGGCTCATCTGCTTCGGGGGGATCAGCCGCAGGGCGTCGTCGGAGCCGGAAGCACGGGTGTTGGTCAGGTGCTTGGCCTTGCAGACGTTGACGGTGATGTCCTCCATCCGGGGATTGGAGCCAATGACCATGCCCTCATACACGGGAACACCGGCGCCGATGAACAGGGTGCCGCGCTCCTGGGCGTTATACAGGCCGTAGGTGATGGACTCGCCGGTCTCGAAGGAGATCAGGCTGCCGGTGCGGCGGCGCTGGATATCGCCCTTATAGGGCTGATAGCTGTCGAAGACAGAGGCCATGATACCCTCGCCCTTGGTGTCGGTGAGGAACTCATTCCGGTAGCCGAACAGGCCGCGGGAGGGAACCAGGAAGGTGATCTTCATGCGGGTAGTGCCCAGAGGGGTCATCTCCAGCAGGTCGCCCTTGCGGTTGCCCATCTTCTCGATAACGGAGCCCACGCAGTCGGAGGGCACGTCGCAGACCAGCCGCTCCATAGGCTCGCACTTGACGCCGTCGATCTCCTGATAGAGCACACGGGGAGGAGATACCTGGAACTCATAGCCCTCCCGGCGCATGGTCTCGATGAGGATGCTCAGGTGCATCTCTCCGCGGCCCGCCACATAGAAGGCGTCGGTGGAGCCCTCGGACTCGGTGACCCGCAGGGACACGTCCTTGAGAAGCTCCTTCTCCAGGCGCTCCCGGATCTGCCGGGAGGTCACATACTTGCCCTCCTTGCCGGCAAAGGGAGAATCGTTGATGGTAAAGGTCATCTCCATGGTGGGCTTGGAGATCTTCACGAAGTCCAGGGGCTCCACATTGGAGGGGGCGCAGATGGTATCGCCGATGGTGATGTTGCCGATACCGCTGAGGGCCACGATGTTGCCTGCGGAGGCCTCGGTGACCGGCACACGATTCAGGCCGTCGAACTCATAGAGGCTCACAGCCTTGAGCTTCTTGGAGACCTGATCGGGGTCATGGTAGTTACATACCACGATCTCGTCGTTCTGGTGGATCACGCCGCGCTCAATGCGGCCAATGGCGATCCGGCCCACGAACTCGTTATAGTCGATGGAGGACACCAGCATCTGGAAGGGCTGATCCACATCGGCCTCAGGGCCGGGGATATAATCCAGGATGGTGTCAAACAGAGGCTGGAGATCGGTGCCCGCCACGTCGGGAGAATAGGAAGCGGTGCCCTGACGGCCGGAGCAGAACAGCATGGGGCTCTCCAGCTGATCGTCGGTGGCGTCCAGGTCGATGAGCAGTTCCAGGACCTCGTCCACCACCTCCAGCACCCGCTGGTCGGGACGGTCGATCTTGTTGACCACCACGATGACCCGATGGCCCAGCTCCAGGGCCTTGGACAGCACGAAGCGGGTCTGAGGCATGGGGCCCTCCGCCGCGTCTACCAGCAGGATAACGCCGTTGACCATCTTGAGGATACGCTCCACCTCGCCGCCGAAGTCCGCATGGCCCGGGGTGTCTACGATATTGATCTTGGTGTCCTTATAGGTGATGGCGGTGTTCTTTGCCAGGATGGTAATGCCGCGCTCACGCTCCAGGTCGTTGGAGTCCATGACCCGATCCACGACCTCCTGATTTTCCCGATAGATGCCGCTCTGCTTGAGCATCTCATCCACCAGGGTGGTCTTGCCGTGGTCAACGTGGGCGATAATGGCTACGTTTCTGATTTTCTCGTCTACCAAAGTTGGGTAACTCCCTTCCAAATACGTCTTTATTTCCGCTATTTTTTCTGAATCACAATTATTTATTTTATCATAGTCAAAAAACAAAAGCAACCCGCAGAGCCCTTGTAATTCAGGAAAACATGGAGAAAAACAGTGGCAAATACCACGGAAACATGGTACAATAAAACGAAGCGTACCTCCTGCCAGGTGGTATGCCAACCCTAACCTACAGGTGAACCCAATGATAGAATATCAGCTTGAATCCTACGACGTGGCCGTTATCGGCGCGGGCCATGCGGGCATCGAGGCCGCTCTGGCCGCCGCGCGGCTGGGCCTCAAAACCGTTATCTTTACCATCAACCTGGACGCGGTGGGCAATATGCCCTGCAACCCCGCCATCGGCGGCACCGGCAAGGGCCATCTGGTCCGGGAGATCGATGCCCTGGGCGGCGAAATGGGCCG
Organism: uncultured Oscillospiraceae bacterium; assembly: GCA_934546685.1. Lineage (GTDB taxonomy): Bacteria > Bacillota > Clostridia > Oscillospirales > Oscillospiraceae > HGM13006. The sequence continues at coordinate 3,961 of CAKTEB010000033.1, read as the reverse complement.
TGCGGCGGATCGCGCCTGCATCCAGTTCCGGCTGTTAAACCGCGGCAAGGGCCCCGCCGTCCATTCCCTCCGGGCCCAGGCAGATCGGCGAAAATACCAGGAGCTCATGAAGCATACCCTGGAGCAGCAGGAGAACCTGGACCTGAAGCAGGCCATGATCACCGAGGTTCGGCTCAATGAGTCCGGCAGTGTGGGGGCCGTGGTCACCCAGCTGGGGGCCGTCTACCCCGTCCGTGCCGCAGTGCTCTGTACGGGCACCTATCTCTCCAGCCGCGTCATCACCGGCGAATGCTATTATGCCTCCGGCCCCGACGGCATGCACGCGGCCATCGGCCTCAGCGACTGTCTCCGGGCGCTTGGCCTTTCCCTCCGGCGCTTTAAGACCGGAACGCCCCCCAGAGTGAATCGCCGAAGCATCGATTTCTCCAAAATGGAGCTCCAGCCCGGAGACGAGGTGCCGGTGCCCTTCAGCTTCACCACCAGGGAGCTGCCGGAAAACCGGGCCGTCTGCTATCTCACCTATACAAACGCCGAGACCCACCGGATCATCCGGGACAATCTCCATCGGAGTCCCCTGTATTCCGGCGTCATTGAGGGCGTCGGCCCCCGGTACTGCCCCTCCATCGAGGATAAGATCGTTCGGTTCCCGGATAAGCCCCGGCATCAGCTGTTCATCGAGCCCTGCGGTCTTTCTACCGATGAGATGTATATTCAAGGCTTCTCCTCCTCCCTACCCGAGGACGTGCAGATCCAGATGATGCACACCATCCCCGGCCTGGAGCATGCGGAGATGATGCGCCCCGCCTATGCCATCGAATACGACTGCGTGGACCCCACGGAGTTGCTGCCCACTCTGGAATGCAAAAAGATCCCCGGTCTCTACGGTGCGGGTCAGTTCAACGGCTCCTCCGGCTATGAGGAGGCCGCCGCCCAGGGGCTGGTGGCCGGCATCAACGCCGCATTGAAGCTCAAGGGCGAGGAACCTATGATCCTTCGGCGCAGCGACGCCTATATCGGCACCCTCATCGATGACCTGGTGACCAAGGGCACCAACGAGCCCTACCGGATGATGACCTCCCGCACGGAATACCGGCTGATGCTCCGGCAGGACAACGCCGACCAACGGCTCTCCGGCATCGGCCATCGGGTAGGCCTCGTCTCTCAGGAGCGCTACGAGGCGGTTCTCGAAAAGTACCGCCTCGTGGAGGCCGAGGTGCACCGGCTGGAGCACTGCGGCGTGGTGGAATCCCCGGAGCTGAACAACTATCTCACCGCTCAGGGCACTGCGGCGGTAAAGGGCTCCGCCCGGATGGGGGATCTGGTGCGCCGCCCCCAGTTGAGCTATCTGGGTCTGGCCCCCTTTGACCCCCAGCGCCCCGCCCTCTCCCCTGAGATTCAGGAGGAGGTGGAGATCCAGGTGAAATACGCCGGATACATCAAGCGCCAGCTGAAGCAGGTGGAGCAGTTCCAGAAGGAGGAGGCGCGGCAGCTGCCTCCGGATCTGGACTACGACTCCATTACCGGGCTCCGGCTGGAGGCCCGGCAGAAGCTGGGGAAAATCCGCCCCCTGAACATCGGTCAGGCCTCCCGGATCTCCGGGGTCAGCCCCGCGGATATCGCCGTGCTGATGGTATACCTGGAGCTCCAGCGGCAGAACCATACTTCCTAAGAAAGAGGCTACCTATGTTTTACGATACCCACGCCCACTATGACGATGAAGCCTTCGACCAGGATCGGGACATCCTGCTGCCGGAGCTCCACCGTCAGGGCATTTCCCTCATCAACGACATCGGCTGCGACATTCCCTCCTCGGAAAAGGCCATCTCCATTGCGGAGCAGTATCCCTTTGTATATGCGGTGGTGGGAGCCTGGCCCGGGAACACCGGGGCCATGACCGAGGAGGATCTGGAGACCTATGGGAAATTGGCCCAGCACCCTAAAGTGGTGGCCATCGGCGAGATCGGTCTCGATTACCACTATGACGACGTGCCCCGGGAGATCCAGCAGCACTGGTTTGACCGGCAGATGGATCTGGCGGATCGGCTGGACAAGCCCGTGGTGATCCACGAGCGGGAGGCCCACGGGGACGGCATGGACATCGTTCGGAAGTGGGCCAGCAAGGTTCCCGGGGTGTTCCACTGCTTCTCCGGCAGCGCCGAAATGGCCCAGGAGCTGGTGCGGCTGGGCTGGTATGTGAGCTTCACTGGCGTAGTGACCTTTAAGAATGCCCGCCGGGCCCTGGAGGCCATTGCCGCCGTGCCCATGGACCGGATCATGATCGAGACCGACTGCCCCTATCTCGCCCCGGTGCCCTATCGGGGCAAACGGAACCACTCGGGCTATGTGTCCAAAGTGTCGGAGAAAATTGCAGAGATCAAGGGCCTGTCCACCGAAGAGGTGGCGGCCATTACCATGGAAAACGGGAAGCGGTTCTTCCGCATTCCCACTGAAAAAGGAGAATGAACATGACAAAACTGGAACTTGCGAAGATGATCGACCACACCCTTTTGAAGCCCAACGCCACCGAGGCCCAGATCAAGAAGCTCTGTGACGAGGCCAAGGAATACCACTTCTGCTCCGTCTGCGTGAACTCCGGCCGGGCAGCCCTGGCCAAGGAATGCCTCCAGGGCTCCGACGTGAAACTCTGCGTGGTGGTGGGCTTCCCCCTGGGCTGCACCGTGGTAAAGGCCGCCGAGGCTGGAGCCATGACCGCCCTGGGCGCTGACGAGATCGATATGGTCCTGGACGTGGGCCAGGCCAAGGACGGGAATTGGGATGCCGTAGAGGCCGATATCAAGGCCGTTCGGGCCGCCTGCCCCGGCAAGGTGCTCAAGGTAATCCTGGAGACCTGTCTGCTTACCGAGGAGGAGATCGTCAAGGCCTGCCAGGCCTCCAAGAACGCCGGAGCGGACTTCGTAAAGACCTCCACTGGCTTTTCCACCGGCGGCGCCAAGGCCCAGGACGTGTCACTCATGAAAAAGTCCGCGGGCGGTCTGAAGGTCAAGGCCAGCGGCGGCATCCACAGCTATGAAGAGGCCATGGAGATGATCGAGGCCGGCGCCGACCGCATCGGCGCCAGCGCGGGCATCGCCATCGTCAGCGGACTGGAGGACTGAGTCATGGGATCCATCAAAGCCATTGTCTTAGCCGCAGGAAAGGGCACCCGGCTCCATTCCGCCGAGCACAACCAGCCCAAGGCCCTGCGGGAGGCCGCGGGACAGCCTCTGCTCCACTATGTTCTCGCCGCCCTGGACTTTCTCCCCAAGAAGGACACGGTCATTGTGGCTGGATACATGCGGGAGCAGGTAGAAGCCCGATTCCCGGACTATCCCTTTGCCGTGCAGGATCCCCAGCTGGGCACCGGCCACGCCGTCCAGTGTGCCAAGGAATATCTCGAGGACTTTGACGGCACGGTACTGGTCTGCTGCGGCGATATGCCTCTGCTCAAGAAGGAGACCTATCAGGCCCTGCTCTCTGAGCACCAGAAGAGCGGCAGCCCCTGCACCTTCCTCACCGGCACCACGGATCTGGAGCTGCCCTTTGGCCGGATCCTCCGGGACGAAAACGGCGGCTTCCTGCGGGTGGTAGAGGACAAGGACTGCACCCCGGAGCAGAAAAATATCCGGGAGCTCAATGCCGGGGTCTATGCCTTTGACTGCCAGGAGCTTCTGTCCTGCCTGGAACTCCTCAAAAACGACAATGCTCAGGGAGAGTATTACCTCACCGACGTGCCGGAGCTCATGCGCCAGCGGGGCGGGAGAATCGGCCTGTGCTGCGTGGAGCTGGGGCCCCAGATCATCGGCGTCAACACGCCGGAGCAGCTGGAGCTGGTAGAAAGCTATCTCACCTCCGGGAAATTCTGATTTCTTCAACGCAAAAGGCCGACCCATTCCCCGCCTCCTAATAAGAAAACATGAAAAAGTCAGTAAAATCAATGTTTTCAAAGGCAGGGAACACGGTA